>MUNB01000154.1 GCA_002154345.1 Streptomyces griseus | reverse complement strand
GTCCCCGACCTCCTCGCCAGGCTCCCCACCTGCCTCCTCGCCCTCCCCGACCCGCTCTCCGGCGCGCCCGACGCCCTCGCCGTAAACCGTTTTGGCGATAGCTCCACCCATCCCATATGCTTCTCACGTCCCCGACGCGCTGCAAAGCGAACCGGCGGGCCAATAGCCCTCATCGTCTAGTGGCCCAGGACGCCGCCCTTTCAAGGCGGTAGCACGGGTTCGAATCCCGTTGGGGGCACGTTTCACCGTGTGCGAGACTTGTTTCGCACATTGCTTGGTCCTGTGGAGCAGTTTGGNNTTCAAATCCCGTCAGGACCGCTGCAGATCACCTCGGTGAGCTGCGTGGCTGGGTAGCTCAGTTGGTACGAGCGATCGCCTGAAAAGCGATAGGTCGCCGGTTCGATCCCGGCCCCAGCCACCACTCGAAGGCCCCGTCCACCGGACGGGGCCTTCGCCGTGTCACACCTTCTCGGTCTCCTCCTGCTGCTCCCGCCGCTCCTCCCGCGGTACGTCGGCGCCGCGCCGACGCCAGGCCCGTACGCCCAGGACCAGCAGCACCACGAGGACCACCGCGACCAGCGCCACCCCGTCCGACACCCGCTCGCCGAACTTCTGCGCCCACTGCTCGACCGCGAACGAGTCGTCGACCCCCAGCAGCCCGGGCAGCGCGGTCGTCCCGTCGTACACGAGGAACAGCGCGCCGAGGCCGATGAAGAACAGCCCCGACAGCAGCGATGTGGTGTGCAGCTCGAACCGGCCGACCCGGACGGCCCGGCCGCGCAGCCACGCCCGGCGGCCGAGGTCGAAGCGTTCCCAGAGCAGGGCGAGGAGGAACAGCGGTACGGCCATGCCGAGCGCGTACACCGCCAGCAGCAGTCCGCCGTAGACCGGGCTGCCGCTGATCGCCGCGACGGTCAGGACGCTGCCCAGGATCGGGCCCGCGCAGAATCCGGCCAGGCCGTAGACCGCGCCCAGCGCGTAGACGGAGAACGCGGTGGTCGGACGGATCCGGCCGCTGAGGGCCGCGATGCGCCGGGACGCGAAGCCGAGGCCCACGATCTGCGCGACGCCGAGCACGATGATCAGCCAGCCCGCACCGGTGACGAGCGCGTCGCGGTGGCCGTAGAACAGCCGCCCGGCGTACGAACCGGCCGCGCCGAGCGGCACGAGGGTGGTGGCGAGCCCGGCGTAGAAGATGCCGGTGCGGGCCAGCAGCCGGGAGGTCGAGTCGATGGAGTACGCGAAGAAGGCCGGCAGCAGCAGCGCGCTGCACGGGCTGACCAGGGCGAGCAGCCCGCCGAGGAAGGCCGCGAAGTAGCCGATGTCCGCCGTCACTTGGCGGGCTCCCCGGCCTGGCCCGCGGCCCCCGTGGTCTTCGCCTGCTCGGCGGCGGCCTCGATGGCCCGCGTGAACGTCTCGTCCGGCTGGGCGCCCGCGATCGGCCGGCCGTTGATCAGGAACGACGGGGTGGACGTCGCGCCGATCCCGTACCCCTGCTCCTGGTCCTTCGCGACGGCGGCCCGGGCCGGATCGCCGTCGAGGTCCTTCATGAACCGGTTCAGGTCCTTCACCCCGGCCTCCGCGGCGAGCGCCTTGACCCGGTCCTTGCCGAAGCCCTTCTCCTTCGCCCCCTCGGCGTAGGCGGCGCGGTGGAACTCCCAGAAGCGGTCCTGCTGCCCGGCGGCCCAGGCGGCGCGCGCGGCGTTCTCGGACTCCTCGCCGAAGATCGGGAAGTTGCGCCACTCGATGCGCAGCGTGCCGTCCTTCACGTACTTCTCGATCAGCTTCGGCTCGGTGTCCCGGGCGAACTTTCCGCAGTAGCCGCACTTGAAGTCGGCGTACTCGATCAGGACGACCGGGGCGTCCGCGCGGCCGGTGGCCAGCTTGTCGTCGGCGTCCCGGCGGGCGAGCTTCGCCAGCTCCGGGTAGACGCCCTCGTTCAGGTCGGCGGAGACCTCGGCGGCGGGGCCGGTGGCGGTGGTGTCCTTCGAGGTGTCGTCGGGGGCGGTGGCCTTGTACGAGGCGAAGCCGAGGAGACCGGCGGCGAGGACGACCGCCGCGCCGTAGACGAGGGGCTTCTTCGAAGCGGCGGTGGACGTCTGGTGCGTGGACTTCTTGGGCGCGGACTTCTTGGGCGTGGGCATGCGGGCGCTCCGTGCTGTGTGCGGGAGGAGAGAGGGACGGGTGCGGGGCGGGCGGGGCCCGCCTACACCCTCAGCACGGAGAGCTCGACCGGGGTCGGTGTGACGGGGACCGGCGCCCTGACCCGTATCCCCGGCGGCGGCTCGGCCGGCAGCGCGCCCGTCGCGGCGGGCAGCCCCCACGGGGCGAGGCCCGGCGCCTGGTCGTGCCCGGCCCGGGCGCGGGAGGGAACGGCGGGCTCGCCGTCGTGGTCCCGGAGCTTCCCGCAGCCGGGGACCGGGATGCCCGCGTCGGCGGCCTCGGCGACCGGGGCCTGCGCACGGGTCCGGGCCTCGGCCGGGGTCTGCGCGGCGGCGGCCACCGGTGCGGTGGCGGAGGCCGGGGCGGAAGCGGATGCCGAAGCCGGGGCGGAGGCCGCTGGGCCGAGGGCCCCGGGCGCGGCGTCCGAGGACATCGCGCTCGCCGCCGGTCCGCACAGCAGCCCCACGACGACCGCGAGCAGCGCCGTCAGGCTCCACCACTGCGTACGGGACACGGGACCGGGCCTTTCTCGCGCGAGCGGCGGTGAGGAGCGTTCGACTGCCCGAAATGGTACGTGCCGCGTGACGCAGCCCGCGCGAAATGAGGTCGCCACCGGCCGGGCCCGGGTGAGATCCTGGGATCCGTATGTCTACTTCCTTCGCCGATCTCCAGTCCCAGCTCGGACAGCTCTCGCTCCGTGACGCGAACCGGCTCGGCCGGCGCCTCGAAGGAGCGCGCCGCATCCGCAAGCCCGAGGCCCGCCAGTCCGTGCTGGACGAGATCGCGGCCGAGGCGGGAAAGGCGGCCGACCGGCTCGCGGCGCGCGCGGCCCGGCTGCCGGCCCTGTCGTACCCGGAAGAGCTGCCGGTCAGCCAGAAGAAGGACGAGATCCTGGAGGCGATACGCGACCACCAGGTCGTGATCGTCGCCGGTGAGACCGGGTCCGGGAAGACCACGCAGATCCCCAAGATCTGTATGGAGCTGGGGCGCGGTGTCCGGGGCATGATCGGGCACACCCAGCCCCGCCGGATCGCCGCCCGTACGGTCGCGGAGCGCGTCGCGGACGAGCTGAAGACGCCGCTGGGCGAGACGGTCGGCTGGAAGGTCCGCTTCACCGACCAGGTGAACCCGGAGTCGACGTATCTGAAGCTGATGACGGACGGCATCCTGCTCGCCGAGATCCAGACGGACCGCGAGCTGCTGGCGTACGACACGATCATCATCGACGAGGCCCACGAGCGGTCGCTCAACATCGACTTCCTGCTCGGCTATCTGGCCCGGCTGCTCCCGAAGCGCCCGGACCTGAAGGTCGTCATCACCTCGGCGACCATCGACCCCGAGCGGTTCGCCCGCCACTTCGGCGAGGCCCCGATCGTGGAGGTCAGCGGGCGGACGTACCCGGTGGAGGTCCGTTACCGGCCCCTCCTGGAGGAGGACAGCGAGGACTCCGACCGCGACCAGATCACCGCGATCTGCGACGCCGTCGACGAGCTGGGCCACGAGGCCCCCGGCGACGTCCTGGTCTTCCTCTCCGGCGAGCGCGAGATCCGGGACACGGCGGATGCGCTGAACAAGCGGAACCTCAGACATACGGAGGTGCTCCCGCTCTACGCGCGCCTCTCGCACGCCGAGCAGCACCGCGTCTTCCAGCGCCACACCGGACGCCGTATCGTCCTCGCGACCAACGTGGCCGAAACCTCACTGACGGTCCCCGGCATCAAGTACGTGATCGACCCGGGCAACGCCCGGATCTCCCGCTACAGCCACCGCACCAAGGTCCAGCGGCTGCCGATCGAGCGGATCTCCCAGGCCAGCGCCAACCAGCGCAAGGGCCGCTGCGGCCGTACGTCGGACGGCATCTGCATCCGGCTGTACTCGGAGGACGACTTCGTCACCCGGCCGGAGTTCACCGACCCGGAGATCCTGCGGACCAACCTGGCCTCCGTCATCCTCCAGATGACCGCCGCCGGGCTCGGGGACATCGAGAAGTTCCCCTTCATCGACCCGCCGGACCACCGCAACATCCGCGACGGCGTGCAGCTCCTCCAGGAGCTGGGGGCGCTCGACCCGGGCGAGAAGGATCCGAAGAAGCGGCTCACCCCGCTCGGCCGCAAGCTCTCCCAGCTGCCCGTCGACCCGCGCCTGGCCCGCATGGTCATCGAGGCCGACAAGAACGGCTGCGCCCGCGAGGTCATGGTCATCGCCGCCGCGCTCTCCATCCAGGACCCGCGCGAGCGGCCCGCGGAGAAGCAGACCCAGGCCGATCAGAACCACGCCCGGTTCAAGGACGAGACGTCCGACTTCCTGGCGTATCTGAACCTCTGGGCCTATGTGCGCGAGCAGCAGAAGGAGCGCGGCTCGTCCTCGTTCCGCCGGATGTGCAAGCAGGAGTATCTGAACTTCCTGCGCATTCGCGAATGGCAGGACATCTACGCGCAGCTGCGTACGGTCGCGAAGCAGATGGGCATCACCGTCGAGGAGCCCAAGGCCGAGGCGTCGATTCCCGAGCAGGCGGTGCACACCTCGCTGCTGGCCGGGCTGCTGTCGCACATCGGGCTGAAGGACACCGAGAAGAACGAGTACGTGGGCGCGCGCAACGCCAAGTTCGCGATCTTCCCGGGGTCGGCGCTGTTCAAGAAGCAGCCCCGGTTCGTGATGTCGGCGGAGCTGGTGGAGACCTCCCGGCTCTGGGCGCGGGTCAACGCCAAGGTCGAGCCCGAGTGGATCGAACCGCTGGCCCAGCACCTGGTGAAGCGCACCTACAGCGAGCCGCACTGGGAGAAGGACCAGGCGGCGGTGATGGCGTACGAGCGGGTCACCCTCTACGGCGTGCCGATCGTCGCCCAGCGCAAGGTCAATTTCGGCCGGATCGACCAGGAGGCCTCGCGGGATCTGTTCATCCGCAACGCCCTGGTCGAGGGCGACTGGCGCACCCACCACCAGTTCTTCCACGACAACCGCAAACTCCTCGGCGAGGTCGAGGAGTTGGAGCACCGCGCCCGCCGCCGCGACATCCTCGTGGACGACGAGACGCTCTTCGACTTCTACGACCAGCGGATCCCCGAACACATCGTGTCCGGGGCGCACTTCGACTCGTGGTGGAAGAACAAGAAGCGCGAGGAGCCGGACGCGCTCGACTTCGAGCGCTCCATGCTGATCAACGAGAAGGCCGGGGCCGTCACCAAGGACGACTACCCGGACTCCTGGCGGCAGGGAAAGCTCAAGTTCAGGGTGACGTACCAGTTCGAGCCCGGCGCGGACGCGGACGGCGTGACCGTCCACGTACCGCTCCAGGTGCTCAACCAGGTGACGTCCGAGGGCTTCGACTGGCAGATCCCGGGGCTGCGCGAGGAGGTCGTCACCGAGCTGATCCGCTCGCTGCCGAAGCCGATCCGCCGGCACTACGTCCCCGCGCCGAACTACGCCGACAAGTTCCTGGACCGGGCGGTCCCGCTCCAGGAGCCGCTGCCGCAGACGCTGGCGCGCGAGCTCCAGCGGATGGTCGGCGTGCCGGTCACCGCGGACGACTTCGACCTTTCCCGCGTCCCGGAGCACCTCAAGATCACGTTCCGGATCGTCGACGAGCGGCGGCGCAAGGTCGCCGAGGACAAGGACCTGGAGGCGCTGAAGCTCCGGCTGCGGCCGAAGGCCCGGCAGGCGCTCTCCAAGGCGGCCGCGGCGACCGCGGGGCCCTCCGGGGAGTCCATCGAGCGCTCGGGCCTCACCGACTGGACGATCGGCACGCTCAACAAGGTCTTCGAGACCCGTCGGGCCGGTCAGCCGGTCAAGGCGTATCCGGCCCTCGTCGACCAGGGCGAGACCGTGGCCGTACGTCTCTTCGACACCGAGGCCGAGCAGCAGCAGGCGATGTGGCGCGGCACCCGGCGGCTGATCATGCTGAACATCCCGGTGAACCCGGCGAAGTTCGCGTCCGACCGGCTGAGCAATCAGCAGAAGCTGGCGCTGTCCCGTAATCCGCACGGTTCGGTGCAGGCCCTCTTCGAGGACTGCGCCACCGCCGCGGCCGACCGGCTGATCGCCGCGCACGGTGGACCCGCGTGGGACGAGAAGGCGTTCCGGACGCTGTACGACAAGGTCCGCGCCGATCTGGTGGACCTGACCGTCCGCACGATCGACCAGGTGCAGCAGATCCTGGCCGCCTGGCAGGCGAGCGAGCGCCGGCTGAAGGCGACGAACAGCCTGACGCTGGTGGCCAACGTCACGGACGTGCGCGAGCAGCTGGCCCGTCTCGTACCGCCCGGTTTCGTTACGGCCACCGGACTGCGCCGGCTGCCGGACCTGATGCGCTACCTCGTGGCGGCCGACCGGCGGCTCCAGCAGATGCCCACGGCCGTCCAGCGGGACACCACGCGGATGGCGAAGGTCCACGAGATGCAGGACGAGTACGCCTGGCTGCTCGAACAGCTTCCGCAGGGCAGGCCGGTGCCGCAGGAGGTGCTGGACGTCCGCTGGATGATCGAGGAGCTGCGGGTGAGCTACTTCGCCCATGCGCTGGGCACCGCGTTCCCCGTCTCGGACAAGCGGATCGTGAAGGCGATCGACGCGCTGGCACCCTGACGCGGAGGCTCCGGCGGGGCCCGCGAGGCGGTGACGGAGTCACCACCAGGAGTGAAGTCGACCTGGACCTCCCACCTCCTGTACAGTCTGGTTTCGCAGCAAGCCGCAAGGCAAGCGGCGAAAACCTGGTCCTGTGGAGCAGTTTGGAGTGCTCGCCACCCTGTCAAGGTGGAGGCCGCGGGTTCAAATCCCGTCAGGACCGCAGTGGAAGAAAGCCCGGATCGTTTCGATCCGGGCTTTCTCGCGTCCTGCCCCGCGTCTTGACGGCTCCATCCGCCGCGGGTACCCCGTAGAAGCAGAGGCTGTCCCTGTTTCCCGGCGCCCCCCGGCGTTCTTCGGCGCTTCTCGGCGCTCTCGGCACTGTTCGGTGCTTTCTCGGCACTGCTCGGTGCTTCTCACGGCGGGGGACGGCCGGGCCGGGCCCACCGGGAGGTGGCTCGTATGTCCGCGTCCACAGCACGACACGAGACCCGCGCGTTGCTGCGCGCCCATCTGGCGGCCGCTTCCGCCTATCGCCACCTCACCCGGCACTGTGCGGTCTGCCACCGCCTCCTGCGCCTCGCCATGGAGCCCGGGGCGGCCCCGGGGGCCGGAGAAGAGGGCGAGCCCGCCCCGGACCGCTCCGACGCCTCCCAGGACGCCGCCGGGCGGCCGGACGGGAACGAGGACGAAAGACCCCCGACGACACGACCATCGGCCGGGTGACTCCGCGTTCCGACAGTGGCAGGCTCGGAGTTGGCAAGCATCAGGCAGTGTGACGGTAGTCACCGAAAGAGTTTTCAGACCGGGGGATTTTACGCCTCCCCTACAACTGGTGAATTTAATATGTGCAATTGCACGGGGGCGTTGGACGCGCGAGGACCGTTCCGTCCGGGGCTGTCCCAACGCGTCCGGGACGCTCACCCACACTCCCGCACAGACCCGCTCACAGACCCACGAAGGCCCCCGTCAGCCCTCTGAAGCCGACCGACCGCCCGGTTCTGGAACGGGCGGCCGGAGGGGCCGGGAACGGCCCGCGAGGGCCCGAAGAGGCCGGCCCGGCGGCGCGGAATCCGGGGTGCGGAACACGGGCACAAAAAAGATCGCGCTGGACCCGGCGGAGTCCAGCGCGATCGATACGACGACACCCGTAAGACACAGGTATGACGCCCGTTGGGGCAGGCGTCCGTCGAGTGGAGCTATGGGTGGACGGCTGAGGTTGGGGGACCTGGCAGCTGCCCGGTTGGTGATGCTGTACTGCGGTGGTGCTGCGTGGCAGGGGTGTGTCAGGCCTCGCTGCGCTGCTGCGGAATACCCGCAAGCAGTGCGCGGACCTCAGCCTCGCGGTACCGGCGATGTCCACCGAGCGTGCGGATGGACGTGAGCTTGCCAGCCTTGGCCCAACGGGTGACCGTCTTCGGGTCCACGCGGAACATCGTGGCAACCTCAGCCGGGGTCAGCAGCGGCTCGGCATCAGGGGTGCGAGCGGTCATGAGCGGCCTCCTCGGGAGAACCGAACCTTCTCGGTTCTTTCCTCTAAATTCTGCACCTTGACCCGCGTTGCCCGAAATGGCGAACGCGGGCCGAGTCGGTTATAGGACGAACGGCTTGTCCTCGGCACTACAACTACACCATCCGTCCAGCCACGTCGGCCAAACCGATGGAATTGCCCTCCCAGGTGTTCATCAGCGACGGAAGCCGATGGACCATGCCATAGCGGACAGTCACGCCCCGGTGACGATCAGTCACAGAGCGATCAGGAGTCGTCAGACCCCCCATAGAGTGCAATGTCGAGCATTCTGCCCTTACTTGGACAGAAGGAGCCCTCCCCGGACTCCTTGTCCTATTTTGGCATGAGGGGTAGGGATAGGCGCAAGGGCCCCGTTAGTGCTGTCCATCACGCTTGAGGCAAAGGCCCGGTTCGGGACGTAGGTCCTGGGCCCAGCGACGTACGCTTCCGCCTCACCCATCACACGCGCCACACAGGACGCAGGTTCACGGCCCGTCAGTTGATCGTCGGACCCTCTTCGCCGCCCTCCGTCGAGGCGGCCCGGCTTCCTCCTCCTTCCGGCTCCGAATGAAGGATGCCCCGGTTCCATCACCTTGATGCCACTGTGGGCCTTTTAACGTCAATTGGTGAACTGGAGGTCCCTGACCGCCCGCCAGCGCTCCGCGAGCCGCGCGTACGCCTCTCCCGCACCCTCGCTGTCGCCGTCCCGCAGCGCGGTGAGCCCCTCCGCCACATCCGCCGCCGACCGGTCCCCGGCGAGCCGTTCCGCCGGCAGCGCGTGGACGAGGCCCCCGTAGTCCAGCTCGACCAGCGAGCGCGGATGGAACTCCTCCAGCCAGCGCCCCACGTCCACCAGGCCTTCGGTCAGCGGGCCTTCGGGAACGCTCTCGCGCAGGGTCCGCAGCGCCCGCGCCAGTCGGCGCCGGGCCTCGACCATCCGGGTGCGGTAGCGCAGGACCGGCGCGGCCCCGTCCTCGTCGGCCGCCGCGTACTCCCGCTCCTCGTCGTGGAAGAGGACGAACCAGCGCACCGGGACCTGCCACACCGTGGTCCGGATCCAGGGCCGGGCGTCCGGGTGGAGCCGCTGCCAGCGCTCGTGGTCCGCCGTCGCCTGGCCCCGCACCACCGCGGGCAGCAGGGCGTCGAGCACGTTGGCCGGAAACATGCCCCCCAGCTCCTCCAGTGCCAGCCAGCCCCGCAGCCTGGTCCGCCACGGGCAGACGCACACCACCCCGTCCAGTTCCGCCACGAACGCGTCGCCGCTCTCGTGCACGGGCACCCCGACCGGCGGCGTCGACGCCAAGTCGGCCAGCGAGCGGCGCAGTTCGTCCTGGGCCGTGGGGAGCTCGTCGCGCTGCGCGTAACGCGCCCAGTGGCTCCGCTCCGGCTCGGCGAATGCGGCGAGCGGCTCGTAGATCCGGAGGTAGGACGTGTAAGGGACGAGCACCGAAGACACCACCGACATGGAGCGCATCGTGTCATGGCTCCGCACCACCGGAGGGTGATCCTTCGCGCAGGGGCAGATCCGCGCCGCCGGAGGACTTACGCTCTTGCCCATCGGACCGGCCGAGCCGGTCGGTCCGGGGCCCTCCCCACCCCTAGGAGGGCCTCCGCCGCTTCGTTCTTTGGGAGTCACCACAGTGACCGATGTGACTAGCGGGCACGTTGACGTACTGCAGACCCTGTTCCACTCGGATCAGGGGGGTCACGAGCAAGTCGTGATCTGCCAGGACCGTGCCAGCGGCCTCAAGGCCGTCATCGCCCTCCACTCCACCGCCCTGGGCCCGGCCCTCGGCGGTACCCGCTTCTACCCGTACGCCTCCGAGGCCGACGCCGTCGCCGACGCGCTGAACCTGTCGCGCGGGATGTCGTACAAGAACGCCCTCGCGGGCCTCGACCACGGTGGCGGCAAGGCCGTCATCATCGGCGACCCGGAGACGATCAAGAGCGAGGAACTCCTCCTCGCCTACGGCCGGTTCGTCGCCTCGCTCGGCGGCCGCTACGTCACCGCCTGCGACGTCGGCACCTACGTCGCCGACATGGACGTCGTCGCCCGCGAGTGCCGCTGGACCACCGGCCGCTCCCCCGAGAACGGCGGCGCGGGCGACTCCTCGGTGCTCACCGCGTTCGGTGTCTTCCAGGGCATGCGGGCCTCGGCCCAGCACCTGTGGGGCGACCCGACGCTGCGCGGCCGCAAGGTCGGCGTCGCCGGCGTCGGCAAGGTCGGCCGCCACCTCGTCGGGCATCTGCTCTCCGACGGGGCCGAGGTCGTGATCACCGACGTCCGCGAGGAGTCGCTGCGCGCGATCACCGACCTGCACCCCGAGGTCACCGTGGCGGCGGACACCGACGCGCTGATCCGCACCGAGGGCCTGGACATCTACGCGCCGTGCGCGCTCGGCGGCGCGCTGAACGACGACACCGTCCCCGTGCTCACCGCGAAGGTGGTGTGCGGCGCGGCCAACAACCAGCTCGCGCACCCGGGCGTGGAGAAGGACCTGGCCGACCGGTCGGTTCTCTACGCACCCGACTACGTGGTCAACGCCGGTGGCGTGATCCAGGTGGCCGACGAGCTGCACGGGTTCGACTTCGACCGGTGCAAGGCGAAGGCGACGAAGATCTTCGACACCACACTGGAAATATTCGCACGCGCGAAGGCGGACGGGATTCCGCCGGCCGCGGCGGCCGACCGGCTCGCCGAACAGCGGATGGCGGAGGCGCGCTCCCGCTGACCGGGCGGCGCACGGCGACCCGCCGGCCGACGAGACAAGACTCACGCCCGTCGGCGGGTCGTACCTCCACAAGAGGTTAAAATCGCAGTTGACCAGCGAGGACGGGGCTCCTCACTGGCCCTGTGCCGGGGACCGGAATGCGGGCGGCGTACCGTATGGCCACGGAAGCAGGTACCGTTAAAGCTCTACGGGCGCGGTCTCTCTGTCGAGAGTCCGTCCCGAAACATGAACGCGTGTCAAGACTCTGGGGCCGTCGAGCCCCGTCACCGAGGGGGTCGAGCCATGGGGCGCGGCCGGGCAAAGGCCAAGCAGACCAAGGTCGCCCGCCAGCTGAAGTACAGCAGCGGCGGGACTGACCTGTCGCGTCTGGCCAATGAGCTGGGCGCATCGCCTTCGAGTCAGCCACCGAACGCAGAGCCGTTCGAGGACGACGACGAGGAAGATGACCCGTACGCACAGTACGCGGATCGCTACAACCAGGACGATGACGAGGATCAGGACGATCAGTCCGGTCCCTCGTCGCAGCGCCGCGGCAGCTGACCTCGCCTGACACATCAACCCGGTCCGGGCCTGCCCCGGGCCGGGTTCTGTGTGTCCCGATCCGGCCGCGCTTGGTGCGACCCGGCTTCCGTTCCGACCGTTCCGTGCCCGGTGCGCCGGGCGGTCCGCCCGGCGCACCACGGCGTACGGCTCAGCGTGCGTAGCTTCCGGTCAGCTCGGCGCCCGTGGCGTGGTCGCCGCGGTCGGTGATCTCACCGGCGACCCAGGAGTCGACCCCGCGGTCGGCCAGCGTCGTCAGTGCCGCGTCCACCGAGTCGGCCGGGACGATCGCGATCATGCCGACGCCCATGTTCAGCGTCTTCTCCAGCTCCAGCTGCTCGACCTGACCGGCCTTGCCGACCAGGTCGAAGACCGCGCCGGGCGTCCAGGTGGAGCGGTCCACGGTGGCGTGCAGACCGTCCGGGACGACCCGGGCCAGGTTGTTCGCCAGGCCGCCGCCGGTGACGTGGCTGAAGCCGTGCACCTCGGTCGTCCGGGTGAGGGCCAGGCAGTCCAGGGAGTAGATCCGGGTGGGCTCCAGGAGCTCCTCGCCCAGCGTGCGGCCGAACTCCTCGACCTCGCGGTCCAGCGTCCAGCCGGCCCGGTCGAAGACCACGTGGCGGACGAGCGAGTACCCGTTGGAGTGAAGACCGGAGGACGCCATGGCGATGACCGCGTCACCCTTGCGGATACGGTCCGGGCCGAGCAGGCGGTCGGCCTCGACCACGCCCGTACCGGCTCCGGCGACGTCGAAGTCGTCCGGTCCGAGGAGACCCGGGTGCTCGGCGGTCTCGCCGCCGACCAGGGCGCAGCCGGCCAGGACACAGCCTTCGGCGATGCCCTTCACGATGGCCGCGACACGCTCGGGGTGCACCTTGCCGACGCAGATGTAGTCGGTCATGAACAGCGGCTCGGCGCCGCAGACGACGAGGTCGTCCACGACCATGCCGACGAGGTCGTGGCCGATGGTGTCGTACACGCCCATCTGACGCGCCAGGTCCACCTTGGTGCCCACACCGTCGGTGGCGGAGGCGAGGAGCGGACGCTCGTAGCGCTTGAGCGCCGAGGCGTCGAAGAGACCGGCGAAGCCGCCGAGCCCGCCGAGGCCGGCGACCTCGGGGCGCTGGGTCTTCTTCACCCACTCCTTCATCAGCTCGACGGCACGGTCACCGGCTTCGATGTCGACGCCGGCCGCCGCGTAGGAAGCACCTGTTGTCTCAGACATGGCCTGGGATCTTTCGTGTGGAGATACGGGGCTGGTGGGGGATGCGGCGGCGCGTCCGGGTCACGGACGGCGCAGCGCGTCGGCCGCGGCGGTCGCCGCCGGGCCCGCCGCCAGCTCGGTCTCCAGCAGCTGCTTGCCGAGCAGCTCCGGGTCCGGGAGGTCCATGGGGTACTCACCGTCGAAGCAGGCGCGGCAGAGGTTCGGCTTGTCGATCGTCGTCGCCTCGATCATGGAGTCGATCGAGATGTACGAGAGCGAGTCGGCGCCCATGGAGGTGCAGATCTCGTCGACGGTCATGCCGTTGGCGATCAGCTCGGCGCGGGTCGCGAAGTCGATCCCGAAGAAGCAGGGCCACTTCACCGGCGGCGAGGAGATCCGGATGTGGATCTCGGCCGCTCCGGCCTCGCGGAGCATCCGGACCAGGGCGCGCTGGGTGTTGCCGCGGACGATCGAGTCGTCGACGACCACCAGGCGCTTGCCCTTGATGACTTCCTTCAGCGGATTCAGCTTGAGCCGGATGCCGAGCTGGCGGATGGTCTGCGAGGGCTGGATGAAGGTCCGGCCGACGTAGGCGTTCTTCACCAGTCCGGCGCCGAACGGGATGCCGCTGGCCTCCGCGTACCCGATCGCGGCGGGGGTGCCGGATTCCGGGGTCGCTATGACGAGATCCGCCTCGACGGGGGCCTCGGCGGCCAGCTTCCGGCCCATCTCCACCCGGGAGAGGTAGACATTCCGGCCGGCGATGTCGGTGTCCGGACGGGCCAGGTAGACGTACTCGAAGACACAGCCCTTGGGCTTCGCTTCTGCGAATCGCGAGGTGCGCAGACCGTTCTCGTCGATGGCGACGAGCTCGCCCGGCTCGATCTCGCGTACGTAGCTGGCGCCGCAGATGTCGAGCGCGGCGGACTCCGACGCGACGACCCAGCCGCGCTCCAGACGGCCGAGGACCAGCGGGCGGATGCCCTGCGGGTCACGGGCGGCGTAGAGCGTGTGCTCGTCCATGAAGACCAGCGAGAACGCACCCTTGACGTCGGGGAGCACCTTGGCGGCGGCTTCCTCGATGGTCAGCGGCTTGTCGTCCTCGTCGCGCTGCCCGGCGAGCAGCGCGGTCACCAGGTCGGTGTCGTTGGTCGCGGCGACCTGGGTGGCGCGGCCGTCCTTGCGCGGGAGGTCGGCGACCATCTCCGCGAGCTGGGCGGTGTTGACCAGGTTCCCGTTGTGGCCGAGGGCGATCGAGCCGTGCGCGGTGGCACGGAACGTCGGCTGCGCGTTCTCCCACACCGAGGCGCCGGTGGTGGAGTAGCGGGCATGACCGACCGCGATATGGCCCTGGAGGGAACCCAGAGACGTTTCGTCGAAGACCTGCGAGACCAGTCCCATGTCCTTGAAGACCAGGATCTGGGACCCGTTGCTCACTGCGATGCCCGCGGATTCCTGTCCGCGGTGCTGCAGGGCATACAGTCCGAAATAGGTGAGCTTGGCGACCTCTTCACCCGGAGCCCAGACACCGAAGACGCCGCAAGCGTCCTGGGGGCCTTTCTCTCCGGGGAGCAGGTCGTGGTTGAGTCGTCCATCACCACGGGGCACGGCACCGAGTGTAGGCGAGATCGACCACTGGTCCGAATTGGGGACCGATGGGCAAACGCACGGTGGAGCACGGGGAACGGGCCCGCCGGCCGCCCGGAGCGGGCGATTCGCGGGACTTCGATCAATTACGCTGGGTGACGGCCGCACCGGTGGCGCGACCTTTGCCGGGGGAACGCGGGGCTCACTTTCGGGCCGAGAGGCCTGTTACCAGCCAGTAAGGATCATCGGCGGCGGACGGGCGGCCGTGGCGCTCGGTGAACGCGCCCCCGGCCCGGCCCGGCCACCGGCCGAACGCCCGTTTCGTGGTGAGCCTCACACCGGGGAGCCGGGTTCAGCCGTGCTGGGAGCTGTTTCCGGCCCCGGGGGACGCGGCCGTGGCGCCGATCCCCTTGCCGCCCTCCGCGGTGACCGTGAGCGTGCTGCCCTTGATCGTGTACGTCGTCGAGCCCTTCAGGGCCGCGAGCACGGCGCGCTCCACCGCCATCTCCTGCTCCGGGCACATCCTGCGAGTGCCGGCCACCGGCCCGAACGTGATCGTGCCGTCCTTGACCGTCGCCTTCCCGCGGAAGGAGTTGCAGCCGGAGTGGCCCTGCACGGCGCCGTCCTCGGAGAAGGTCAGATACGGCGTCCGCTCCTTCGGCAGATCCGCCGGCACCGTGGTGGCCGTCTGCCCGCTGAGCAGCGTGGTCACCGTCCACCGGGTGCCGACCAGGTCGGCGGGCTTCTCCTCGCTGAGGGCCATCGTGTCGCCTCCTTCGGTGGTGAGGGTCAGCTTGTCGCCGGAGAGCTTCGCGGTGTGCTCGCCGCCCATCGCGTCGATGGCGGCCTTCTCGAACTTCTCGACGTCCTCCCCGCACGCCATCTGCGTGGTGACGGGCTTGCCCAGGGTGATCCGGTCGCCCTTCACCCGGGCGTCCACGCTGATGTGGTTGCAGCCGAAGTGGGCCTTGGCCCGGCCCTTCGGGTCGATCTCCAGCCGGGAGCCCTCCGGGGCCTCGGTCTTCTTCCCGCCGACGGTCACGGAGTCGACGCGCCACGCCACCCCGGTGACCGGGACATCGCTCTGCACGGCGTCCCCGCCGTCGCCGGAGCCCTTGGCGGAGCCGGGACCCGACTCCGTACCGCAGGCGGCGAGGGCGAGGAGGGCCAGGACACTGACGCTGAGGGTCGTACGTTGTGTGCGCATGGCGATGTGACGGAACGGGGCCCCGATCCGGTTCCGCCCGTTCCCCGGCCTCCGGTTCCGCCCGTTCCGCCGTGGGCCGGGCCTCTCAGGCCAGCAGCGGGAGCAGCGCGGCCAGGTCGGCCCGCTCCCCACTGGCGCTGACCTCGGCTTCCTCCAGGGCCCGCGCCCACTCCGTACGCCCGGTGGCGAGCCGGATCCAGGTCAGCGGGGAGGTCTCCACGACGTTGGGCGGGGTGCCCCGGGTGTGCTTGGGCCCGCCGATGCACTGGACCACCGCGAACGGCGGGACGCGCACCTCGACCGATCCGCCGGGCGCCCGGTCCGCGAGGGTGTCCGCCAGCAGCCGGGTGCAGGCGGCCAGGGCCTGCCGGTCGTACGGGATCTCCTCGTCGAGCGCCTCGTTCAGGTCGTCGGTGTGGACGATCAGCTCGACGGTCCGGGTGACCAGATAGTCGGTCAGCCGCATGGAGCCGACCAGGGTGGGCAGCAGCCGGTCGCCCGTGCCGGTGGCGGGGACGTCCGCGAGGAAGGCCGCCTCCACCTGCTCGTACAGCGCGAGGAGGTCGGGGCGGGCGGCCGCCGGGGCCGGGGCCTCGGGGTCCCTGACGAACGCCGCGACGGCCGGCGGCCACTCCAGGAGGGTGGTCGCGGGCTTGGGTCCCGGCGGCTCCGGCAGGGCCAGGTCCCGGCTGACCGAGCCGAGCCCCTGGGCGATGTGTGCGACCAGATCGTGCACCGTCCAGTCGCCGAGCCGGGTCGGCCGGGCGAGCTGGTCGGGCGTCAACGAGCGGACGGCGTCGCGGACATGGGCGTACTGGGCGAGGACCGCCGTCCGGGTCCTGAGGTGGTCGTAGGCGCGCGGGCGCTTCTTGGCCGGGGTCATGGAGCCGAGACTAACCGGCCCCACCGACCTTCCCGGTCGGGGCCGGGGCGGCCTGCTCCCCGACCGTGAACGTCTCGCCGTTCGCCGGGACTCCGACGCCCCGCCAGGTGAACGGGACGCCCCGGGCCGAGTCCGGGTCCGGGCCGTCCATCAGGTGGAAGTGGAGGTGCGGTTCGGTGGTGTTGCCGGAGTTCCCCACGCGCCCGAGCCGCTGTCCGGCGCGGACCCGGTCCCCGGGCCCCACCCGGAGCGAGCCGCGCTGAAGGTGGGCGTAGACGGCGTACGTGCTGTCGCCGAGGTCGAGGACGACGTGGTTGCCGATGATCCGGTGCACGCCGATGATCGACCGGACATTGCCCTCGATGAGCATCAGGTAGAGGAGCGCGGGCAGCGAGGTGCGGCTCAGGTGGTCGCGCTCGCCGTCGCTTGCGCGGACGACCGTGGCGTCGGCCACCGCGAGCAGCGGGGCGCCGAACGCCGGGAAGGCGCGGTTGCGGCGGAAGAGCGGCCAGAGCCAGCGGAACGCCGGCCGGGCCGGGGGCTCGCCCTCCCCCGCCTCCGGGTCGGCCACGATGTCGATCGCGTACGTCTGTCCGTACACGTGCGTCCCATGGCTCGGCACCTTGTCGGCCGGGCTGTTCAGGGCCGTCCAGCGTCCGGTGACCGGCGGGCCGACCTCCACCGGGGGCCGCGGCTCGCCCCTGGGTGCGGCGGCCCGGGCCTGAAGGGTCGTCGTGGCCACCATGAGGGCGAGCACGACCATCGCGGGCAGGAAGGTGGTCGCCCAGCCCGGTCCGGGCAGATCCGTGGCGAACTCGCCGATCATCAGCGCGAACAGGACCAGCCAGGACAGTCGCATGGCGACCGGGACGGCTGTGCGGACAGACATGATCATTCCCCCTGGTGTTCCGACGGCTCTCGTCGGCTTCAGGGCCGCGCCGCCGTCAGCACCACCAGCAGCGGCACGACCCGGGCGGGCGGCACCTCGTACCGGCCGCGCCCGGCCGCGTGCAGCCATCCCGCGCCGGTCAGCTGGCGCAGATGGTGGTAGATCTGGCCGGTGGTCCCGGCCCCGTCGAGCGCGGCCAGTTCGGCGGCCGTCCTCAGGCCGCCGAGGATCTCGCGGAGCAGGCGCAGCCGGACCGGGTGGCCCAGCGCGGCGAACGACTCGGCCGTGTCCGCCCAGTCGCCGTCGAACAGGGCCTCGGTGAAGGCGCCGTACTGCCATCCGTACTGCTCACCGGTGGGCAGCCGGACCGAGCCCGTGTAGAGCACCCCTCCGTCGGCCCCGGCCTCCCCGGCGTCGGCGAGCTGCTGTTTCAGCCCTTCCAGCGCCCAGAAGTCGCCGTCGCCCAGGCGGGGGGACCCGGGGTCCTTCCGCTCCAGTGCCGTGAGCCGCCGCTCCAGCTCGGCGACCCGCTGTTCCAGCTCCATGACACCAACCTTACGTAATTACGTAATTTCCATCAAGAGGGTCGCGTGGGTTCGGGGAAAGCCGAAGCCCCCGCCCGGAGGACCCGGGCGGGGGCTTCGGAGGCGCCGGTCGGCGCGCGGCTCAGGCGAGCAGCGCGGGGATCGTCGCCTCGTGTGCCGTACGGAGCTCGCTCAGCGGGATGGAGAACTCGCCCTGGATCTCGATCTCCTCGCCGTCCACCACACCGATCCGGGCGACGGGCAGACCGCGCGCGCCGCACATGTCGGTGAAGCGGAGTTCCTCGCTGCGCGGGACCGCGACGACCGCGCGTCCCGCCGACTCGGAGAAGAGGAACGTGAACGCGTCCAGGCCGTCCGGCACGACCAGCCGGGCGCCCTTCCCGCCGCGCAGGCAGGACTCGGTGACGGCCTGGACCAGACCGCCGTCGCTCAGGTCGTGCGCGGCGTCGATCATGCCGTCGCGCGAGGCCGAGATGAGGATCTCGGCGAGCAGCTTCTCGCGGCCGAGGTCCACCTTGGGCGGCAGGCCGCCGAGGTGGCCGTGGACGACCTCGGACCAGGCCGAGCCGCCGAACTCCTCGGCCGTGTCGCCCAGCAGGTAGAGGAGCTGGCCCTCTTCCGCGAAGGCGACCGGCGTACGCCGGTTGACGTCGTCGATCACGCCGAGCACGGCCACGACCGGCGTCGGGTGGATCGCCGTCTCACCGGTCTGGTTGTAGAGCGAGACGTTGCCGCCGGTGACCGGGGTGCCCAGCTCCAGGCAGCCGTCCGCGAGACCGCGGGTGGCCTCGGCGAACTGCCACATGACGTCCGGGTCCTCGGGCGAACCGAAGTTGAGGCAGTCCGAGATGGCCAGCGGCTTGGCGCCGGAGGCGGCGACGTTGCGGTACGACTCCGCCAGCGCGAGCTGCGCGCCGGTGTACGGGTCGAGCTTGGCGTACCGGCCGTTGCCGTCGGTCGCCATCGCCACGCCGAGGTTCGACTCGGCGTCGATGCGGACCATGCCCGCGTCCTCGGGCATCGCGAGGACGGTGTTGCCCTGCACGAAGCGGTCGTACTGGTCGGTGATCCAGGACTTCGAGGCCTGGTTCGGCGATGCGACCAGCTTGAGGACCTGCTCGCGCAGCTCGGCCGCGTTCGCCGGGCGGGCGAGCCTGCCCGCGTCGTCCGCCTGGAGCGCGTCCTGCCAGGACGGCCGGGCGAACGGGCGCTGGTAGACCGGACCGTCGTGGGCGACCGAGCGCGGCGGGACGTCCACGATCTGCTCGCCGTGCCAGAAGATCTCCAGCTGGGAACCCTCGGTCACCTCACCGATGACGGTGGCGATGACGTCCCACTTCTCGCAGATCTCCAGGAAGCGGTCCACGTGCTGCGGCTCGACGATCGCGCACATGCGCTCCTGCGACTCGCTCATGAGGATTTCCTCGGGCGAGAGGGAGGAGTCGCGCAGCGGCACGGTGTCCAGCTCGACGCGCATACCGCCGGAACCGGCGGAGGCCAGCTCGCTGGTGGCACAGGAGAGCCCGGCGCCGCCGAGGTCCTGGATGCCCGCGACGAGCTTCTCCTTGAAGATCTCCAGGGTGCACTCGATGAGCAGCTTCTCCTGGAACGGGTCGCCGACCTGGACGGCGGGGCGCTTGGCGGGACCAGTCGATTCGAAGGTCTCGCTCGCCAGCACCGAGACGCCGCCGATGCCGTCGCCGCCGGTGCGGGCGCCGTACAGGATGACCTTGTTGCCGGGGCCGGACGCCTGCGCGAGGTGGATGTCCTCGTGCTTCATCACACCGATGCAGCCGGCGTTGACCAGCGGGTTGCCCTGGTAGCAGGCGTCGAAGACGACCTCGCCGCCGATGTTGGGCAGCCCCAGGCAGTTGCCGTAGCCGCCGATGCCCGCGACGACGCCCGGCAGGACGCGCTTGGTGTCGGGGTGGTCGGCCGCGCCGAAGCGCAGCGGGTCGACGACCGCGATCGGGCGGGCGCCCATCGCGAGGATGTCGCGGACGATGCCGCCGATGCCGGTGGCCGCGCCCTGGTAGGGCTCGATGTACGAGGGGTGGTTGTGCGACTCGACCTTGAAGGTGACCGCGTACCCCTGGCCGACGTCTACGACGCCCGCGTTCTCGCCGATGCCGACGAGCATCGCGTCGTTCTGCGGGACCTTCTCGCCGAACTGCTTGAGGTGGACCTTGCTGCTCTTGTACGAGCAGTGCTCGGACCACATCACCGAGTACATGGCGAGCTCGGCGCCGGTGGGACGGCGGCCCAGGATCTCGCGGATCCGGGCGTACTCGTCCTCCTTGAGGCCGAGCTCCTTCCAGGGCTGCGCGGCGTCCGGGGTCTCGGCCGCGTGCTTGACCGTATCCAGGCTCATGCGTTGACCAGCTTCTTGATGATCGAGGTGAAGAAACCGAGGCCGTCGGTGCGGCCGGTGCCGATGAGCGGCTCCACGGCGTGCTCCGGGTGCGGCATCAGGCCGACGATGTTGCCCGCGGCGTTGGTGATGCCCGCGATGTCGCGGAGCGAGCCGTTGGGGTTGCCGTCCAGGTAGCGGAAGGCGACGCGGCCCTCGGCCTCCAGCTCGTCGAGCGTGTGCTCGTCGGCGGTGTAGCGGCCGTCCATGTTCTTGAGCGGGACGCTGATCTCCTGGCCGGCGCTGTAGTCCGAGGTCCAGGCGGTCCCCGCGTTCTCCACCCGCAGCTTCTGGTCGCGGCAGATGAAGTGGAGGTGGTTGTTGCGCAGCATCGCGCCGGGCAGCAGGTGCGCCTCGGTCAGGATCTGGAAGCCGTTGCAGATGCCGAGGACCGGCATACCGGCCTTCGCCTGCTCGATGAGGGTTTCCATGACCGGCGAGAAGCGGGAGATGGCTCCGGCGCGGAGGTAGTCGCCGTAGGAGAAACCACCTGCCAGGACGACCGCGTCGACCTGGTGCAGGTCCTTGTCGCGGTGCCACAGGGATACGGGCTCGGCGCCCGCGATCCGGACGGCGCGCAGGGCGTCCTGATCGTCGAGGGTGCCGGGAAAAGTGACGACGCCGATACGGGTGGTCACTTCTCCTCCTCCACCTTCACGACGAAGTCCTCGATGACGGTGTTGGCGAGGAACGTCTCGGCCATCTCGTTAATACGGGCGAGGGCGGCCTCGTCGACCGGTCCCTCGACCTCCAGCTCGAAACGCTTTCCCTGACGAACGTCCGCGATTCCCTCGAAGCCGAGACGGGGCAGTGCACGCTGCACCGCCTGTCCCTGCGGGTCGAGGATCTCGGGCTTGAGCATGACGTCGACTACGACGCGTGCCACTGGCACTCCCGGTGTGGTGGTGTGGTGCGGCTGTCTCTCCGGGGGGTTCCCCAGACCCCCGCGGGTCCACTCAGCGTACCTGGCCAAAATTTCTACGCGGGTAGATATCGGGCGGCACGGACATGGCGATCATGCGGCGCAGATCACGCCGAGATATCGGACACGACACCGCACGGAAAAGGTCTGGGAAAAACCCACCCGGATTGCACACGGATTGCACACGGACACGCGGATGTAATTGGCGGGGCTTCACAATGCGGTGTCCACCGCTGTACAAATGATTACCGGGGAAAGCAGCATTGCCCCGGGGACAACGGAACAGTCGACATCTCGTCGATCCACATCCGCCCGCCTGACAGCCGGAAGGCAGGCATCCGCGCACGCGACACGCGCCGGTGCCGTAGGAAAGGACCGATATCCGTGGCTCAGCGCGTAGTGGTGACGCTCTCCGACGACATCGACGGGGGAGCAGCGGCGGAAACGGTGACCTTCGCTCTGGACGGGAAGACGTACGAGATCGATCTCAATCCCGCCAACGCGAAGAAACTGCGGAAGACCCTCGCGCCCTACGTGGCCGCGGGCCGTAAGCAGACGAACGCCGGCAAGCACGGCAGGACGCCCACGGCCTACCACCACACCTCCCTCGCCCCGGACCCGGCGGCCGTCCGCGCCTGGGCCCGCTCGCACCGGATGGAGGTGCCGGCCCGGGGCCGCATCCCGAAGAAGGTCTACGAGGCGTTCGCCGCGGCCAGTTGAGGCGGGGCGGATCGCGCGGCGATCCGGCCCGCGCCCGGAGCGTCCGGACGCTCCGTCAGGCGGCCCCGGGCGCCTCGCCGGACGACCTGCCGGCCGGGCTCGCGGAGCCGCTCCGCGAGCTCCGCGGGGAGCCGACTTGCGCGACACCCCCGCAGGTCGGCTAGAGTCTGGAGCACGCCGAGGGGCGAGGCCGCAAAGCCGAATCCCACGCAGCGTGCGGGTGTAGTTCAGTAGTAGAACATCCCCCTTCCAGGGGGAAGGCGCAGTGTGCAATTCCTGTCACCCGCTCTGCACGACTCTTCGGACCACGCAAGTGGATCAGGTAGAGTGGTGCTCGCTCCACCGGTGAAAGCCGAGTGGCTGCACTGCGGACGTAGCTCAGTTGGTAGAGCGCAACCTTGCCAAGGTTGAGGTCGCCAGTTCGAACCTGGTCGTCCGCTCAGAGGCAAAGGCCCCGATCGTTTTCGATCGGGGCCTTTGGCGTTCTTCGGTCGCCCCATGACGTTTGTCATGAGCACTGGTGACAGCGCGCACTGCTCCCGGGCCGGTTCCGGCGGAAACCTTGAAGCATGACCAGCGACGACTTTCTCAACGACCGACGCGACGGTGGCCCGTTTCCGGTCACGGCCCCCGCGGGAACCGTGACCGCGGAGACGGTGATCGCGGTGGACGGGGTTCGCCGCAGCTACAAGGACGGCTTCGAGGCCGTCTCCGGCGTCTCCTTCTCCGTCGCCCGCGGCGAACTGTTCGCCCTGCTCGGGACGAACGGCGCGGGCAAGACCTCCACCGTGGAACTCCTCGAAGGACTGGCCCTCCCGACCTCCGGGACCATCAAGGTCCTCGGCCACGACCCGTACCGCGAACGCGCCGCCGTCCGCCCCCGTACCGGAGTGATGCTCCAGGAAGGCGGCTTCCCCTCCGACCTCACGGTCATGGAGACCGTACGCATGTGGTCGGCCTGCACCACCGGCGCCCGCCCCGCCGCCGAGGCCCTGGAGATGGTCGGCATGACCGCACGGGCGAACGTGCGGGTCAAGCAGCTGTCCGGCGGCGAGAAGCGGCGCCTGGACCTGGCGCTGGCGCTCACCTCGCGGCCCGAGGTGCTCTTCCTGGACGAACCGACCACCGGGCTGGACGCCGAGGGGCGGCGCGACACCTGGGATCTGATCCGGGCGCTCCGTGAGTCCGGCACGACCGTCCTGCTGACCACGCACTATCTGGAGGAGGCCGAGTCGCTCGCGGACCGGCTGGCGATCATGCACCAGGGGCAGATCGTGACGGCCGGGACGACCGCCGAGGTCACCGCCGCACACCCGGCCCGGATCCGCTTCACCCTGCCCGACGGCGTACCGGCCGGGCACCTTCCCTTCTCGCTGCGGGCCGGCGCGGAGGGGCAGCGGGTGGAGATCCGTACCTCCACGCTCCAGGAGTCCCTGCACGAACTGCTCGGCTGGGCACAGCAGTCGGGCGTGGAACTGCTCGGGCTCGACGCCCGCTCCGCCTCCCTGGAGGAGGCGTTCCTGCAGATCGCGAACACCCAGCTCCGCTCGCGGGCCGACGACCCGCGCAGGGCGGGGCCCCGGCACGGGTCCGCCGCCCCGTACCCGGACAGCAGCACCCCGAACGAGACGAAGAAGGTGACGGCATGACCACGCCCACCGCCCTCGCGGACGGCCGTACGGCCTCCGGGCCGGGCCCCTCCCCCTCCGGCTGGTCCGCCTCCCTCCGGCGGCTGAACGCGCTCGCCCGCGCCGAACTGATCCTGCTGATCCGCAACCGGTCCGCGATCTTCGTGGCCCTGGTGCTGCCGATCGTGATGATCTTCTCGATCCGGGCATCGCTGGAACAGATCGACCTCGCCGGCACCGGACTCTCCGTCGCGGGCGCGGCCCTCACCGGCGGCATCGGCATCGTGCTGGTCCAGGTCGTCTACATGAACCTCGTCACCGGCTACGTCACCCGGCGTGAGGAGCTCGTCCTCAAGCGGCTGCGCACCGGCGAGGTCACCGACCGGGAGATCCTGATCTCCACGGCGCTGCCCTCCGTGGCGCTGGCGGTCATCCAGAGCGTGCTGCTCGTCGTGGCGGGCGCGATCGCCTTCGACCTGAGCGCGCCGAAGCGGCCGGAGCTGTTCCTGCTGGGCCTGCTCGCGGGCTTCGTGATGATGTCGGCGCTCGCCGCCGCGACCTCCGCGGCGACCCGGACGGTCCAGACCTCGCAGATCACCACGCTGCCGCTGTTCTTCATCTCGCTCTTCGCCTCCGGGATCATCGTCCCGCTGGGCGTCTTCCCGGAGAAGCTGGCCGCCGTCTTCGAGCTGCTGCCGCTGACCGGGGTGATGACCCTCGTACGGCACGGCTGGCTCGGCGGGGTGGAGACCGGCGACCTGCTGACGGCCGCCGTGGCGGCGCTGGCCTGGACCGCCTTCGCGGTGTTTGCTGTGCGACGGTGGTTCCGCTGGGACCCGCGCGGCTGACGTGAAGGAGCTGAGGGGCGTGATCGGTCGGGTACGGGGCTGGCGGCGCGGCTGGCACGAGCGCAGCAAGCTCCAGCGCATCGACCTCTACACGCGGGTGACGCTCTACTCGATCACCTGGTTCTTCGCGGTGTCCTGGGGCCTGCTGCCGCTCGGCGACGCCCTGGACAACGGGTCGGTGGCGGTGGCCCTCGCCGCCGCGTTCCTCGTCGCCAACATCACCCAGTCCGTGCTGAGCAACCGCAATCTCTCGGCCGCCTTCGACCACTACCGGGGGGCCGGCCCGTTCCCTCCCGGGCGGTTGCGGCTGCCCGTCGCGCTCCAGGTGGTGATGACCGGCGTACTCGTGGCGCTCGCGGCCGTGAACGGCGTCAAGGACCAGGGGCTGGTGCTGCTGGTCCTGGATCTGCCCGTGGCGTTCGCCATCCCGTACGTCCTGCTCGTCCCGGTCCGGAGGTACCTGGGTCTCGGCGCCGTCTACGCCGCGCTCGTCGTGGCCCTCCTGGCGGCCGTGGGCGTGCCGGGCGCGTCGCTGATCGGGGCGGCCTCCTCCCTGGTCGTCGTCACGCTGCTGGTGCTCGTCTCGACCCGGCCGAGCATCTGGAGCCTGTCCGTGATGTGGCAGGCGGAGGAGGCACGGGACATGCAGGCGCGCCTCGCGGTGGCGGAGGAGCGGCTGCGGTTCGGCCGGGACATGCACGACGTGCTGGGCCGGAACCTGTCCGTGATCGCCCTGAAGAGCGAGCTGGCGGTGGAGCTGGCCCAGCGCGGGAACGCCGCGGCGGTGGACCAGATGGTCGAGGTGCAGCGGATCGCCCGGGCCTCGCAGCAGGAGGTCCGCGATGTCGTGCGCGGCTACCGGGAGGCCGATCTGCCGACCGAACTCATGGGCGCGCGAGGCGTGTTGCAGGCCGCCGGGATCACCGTCACGGTCGAAGGGGCCGACGGCCCGGCGGGCATCGGGGCTCCGGCCGCCGTCCAGGCCGCGCTGGGCTGGGTGGTGCGCGAGACCGCGACGAACGTCCTGCGCCACGGCGACCCGCGCCACTGCTGGATCCGGCTCACGCGGACCCGGGACGCGGTGGTCCTGGAGGTCGAGAACGACGGGGCCGGCGCGACGGATCCGCTCGGCGGCCCGGACGACGGCGGCGGCTCGG
Source organism: Streptomyces griseus (assembly GCA_002154345.1). GTDB lineage: Bacteria > Actinomycetota > Actinomycetes > Streptomycetales > Streptomycetaceae > Streptomyces > Streptomyces caviscabies. The sequence goes on along the minus strand of MUNB01000154.1, from coordinate 4,569 downwards.
GCCTCGGCGGACTCCGCGAACGGCTCGGGGCGCTCGGCGGGACGCTCGGCGCCGGGCCCGCCGGGGAGGACCTCTTCCGGGTGACGGCGACGGTCCCGCTGACGGCTCCCCGCCCGACGCCTTCCGCCTCCTCCTCCCTCTCCACCCCCTCCGTCCCCTCCTCTCCCGACACCGCTTCCGCTCCTCCGGAGGAACGATGACCACCGCGCAGCCCCTGCGGGTCCTGCTGGCCGACGACGAGCACCTGATCCGGGGTGCGCTGGCCGCGCTGCTCGCCCTGGAGGAGGACCTCGTGGTGGTCGCGGAGGCGGCGAGCGGCCCCGAGGCGCTGGCGATGGCGCTCGCGCACCGGCCCGATGTCGCCGTCCTGGATCTCCAGATGCCGGGTGCGGACGGTGTGAAGGTCGCCACATCGCTGCGGGCCGAACTGCCCGGCTGCCGCACCATGATCGTGACCAGCCACGGCCGCCCCGGGCACCTCAAGCGGGCGCTGGCCGCCGGTGTGCGGGGGTTCGTCCCGAAGACCGTCAGCGCCCGGCGGCTCGCCGAGATCATCCGTACCGTCCACGCCGGAAACCGTTACGTGGATCCGGAGTTGGCGGCCGACGCCATCTCCGCCGGGGACTCCCCGCTGACCGCCAGGGAGGCCGAGGTGCTCGAACTGGCGGCGGACGGGGCGCCGGTCGCGGAGATCGCGGAACGGGCCTCGCTGTCCCAGGGGACCGTACGCAACTACCTGTCGTCGGCCGCCACCAAGATCGGTGCGGAGAACCGGCACACGGCGGTGCGTCTCGCCCGCGAGCGGGGTTGGGTATAGTAGGCATCGCGCTTCGGCGCACTGCGGACGTAGCTCAGTTGGTAGAGCGCAACCTTGCCAAGGTTGAGGTCGCCAGTTCGAACCTGGTCGTCCGCTCAAGAAGGAGAAGGCCCCGGTCCTCGTGGACCGGGGCCTTCTGCGTATCCCGGTCGGCTACGACCAGTTGGTGCCGGTCAGCACCTCGAACGCCTCGATGTACTTGGCGCGGGTCGCGTCCACGATCTCCTGCGGCAGCGCCGGGGGCGGCTGCTCGCTCTTGCGGTCCCAGCCGGAGGCCGGCGAGGTCAGCCAGTCGCGCACGAACTGCTTGTCGTAGCTGGGCTGCGCACGGCCGGGCTGCCAGGTGGCGGCGGGCCAGAAGCGGGAGGAGTCCGGGGTCAGCACCTCGTCGGCGATGATCAGCCGCTCGGTCCCGTCCTCGGTGGTCTCGAAGCCGAACTCGAACTTGGTGTCGGCCAGGATGATGCCGCGCTCGTGCGCGATGTCCCGGGCCCGGCGGTAGACGTCGAGCGTCGTGCGCCGCAGCTCGGCCGCCGTCTCGACGCCGACGGAGCGGGCGATCTCCTCGTAACTGACGTTCTCGTCGTGCTCGCCGACGGCCGCCTTGGTGGCCGGGGTGAAGATCGCGCCGGGCAGCTCGGATCCGTTGACCAGACCCTCGGGAAGGCCGATGCCGCAGACCGTCCGGGTGGCCTCGTACTCGACCAGCCCGGAGCCGGTCAGATAGCCGCGGGCCACGCACTCGACCTCGACCATCCGCAGCGCCTTGCAGATGAGGGTGCGGCCCGCCCAGTCGGCCGGGGCGCCCGGGGGCAGTTCGGTGGAGATGACGTGGTTGGGGACCAGGTCGGCGAGCTGGTCGAACCACCAGAGCGAGAGCCGGGTGAGGACGCGGCCCTTGTCGGGGATCTCGGTCGGCAGGACCCAGTCGTACGCGGAGATCCGGTCGCTGGCGACCATCACGAGGTCGCCCGCCTCGTTCCGGTACAGGTCACGCACCTTGCCGGTGTGCAGGTGGGTGAGGCCCGGAACCTCGACGGGCTCGGGCTTTTCTACAAAACCGGACACGGTGCCTCCGCGTAGATTGATCCAGGAGCGGTTCCGATTGTCCCGTACGCAGGACGCGGAGCGCGCGCCGGGCCCGGCCCGGGTGCCGTCGCGCCGGTCAGTCGCGCTTGCAGATCCGGTCGAGGAGGTTGGCCGTGGCCCGCTGGATCCGGGGGTCCGTGTGGCCGGGGCGGTCCAGGGCCGGGGACCAGGCGAAGGTGCCGGAGGCGAAGACGAGTGCGCCGGAGGGGGCCTGGTAGAGCGAGGTCTCCTGGTGGCGGGTGGCGCCCTCGGAGTCCTCGTACGGGGAGTGGGCGAGCAGGATCCTGGTGTCGTGCTCGGGCAGGCTGGTGCGCGGGAAGTAGCGGTCGGCCTCACCGGCGACCAGGCCCGGGATCTCGTCGCCCTCGACCGCGCCGGTGGCGTCCCAGAGCCAGTGCTCGGCGTTGCGCACGACCAGGGGGCGGGGCTCGGGCACCCGGCCCGCGTACTGGATGCCCAGGAGCTGCTGCTCGGGCCGGTCCACCTCGCGCCACAGGGCGGACTTCCCGGGCCCCCGGCGTTTGCGGCAGGTGAGCAGCCGGTCCGGCTCGCCGGACGCGGACGGGGCGAGGCCCACCTGCCAGTACATGGTGTTGGCGGAGAGGAAGACGAGCGAGGTGCCGGAGTCCCGGGCGCGCTCGGCGGCCCGGCGCATCGGCAGCGACCAGTACTCGTCGTGGCCGGGGAAGACCAGGCCCCGGTAGCGGCTGGGGTCGACGCGGCCCGCGTGCAGGTCGCGGGCGTCGGCGTAGGCGAGGTCGTAGCCGTACCGCTCGGCCCAGCGGATGAAGTCGTACGCGTGTCCCACGTGCAGCGGCAGGCCCGATCCGGCGTACGGGCGGTCGAAGGAGATCGTGACGGCGGCGTCCTCCTCGCCGAGCAGCCGCCCCCGCTCGTCCCACGCGTGGTAGAGGCTGGCGCCGGTGCGGCCGTCCTCCGGGTAGAGGTTGTACGCCTGCCAGGTGATGTCGGGCAGCAGGAGCAGCAGGTCGGCGGGGTGGTCGTGGCGGACGGTGAAGGGGATGTGCGAGCGGTAGCCGTCGGCGGTGGTCAGGACGGCCACGTACGCGCCGACCGACCAGTAGCTCGGGATCTGGAGCCGCCAGGACATCCACCAGTGGTGGCAGGAGACGGTCCGGTCGGCGGCGAGCGGCGGGGGCTGGACGATGCCGGAGAGCCGCGGGCTCGTGGTGATCTTGGCCGCGCCGTCGCCGCCGTAATGACCGATCCGGTAGACGTCGACGGAGAACTGCTGGGGCGGGTCCACGGTGATGTGGAAGTCGATGGCCTCGCCGGGGGCCGCGGCGCCGGGCGAGACGAAGCCCTTGATCTGGCGGTGCACGTCGTCGGCGGTACGGGTGCCGCCGCCGGTGGAGCGGGCGAGGTCGGCGTACCAGGGGACGACCTGGCCGGTGTCGTCGAAGTAGTTCTCACTGCCGCGCAGCCAGGGCAGCGGGCCCTGCCCGAAGGGATCGCTCACCGCGTGCGCGAGGGCACCCGACTCCCACCGGCGAATCTGCTCCGCCCCCATGCCGCGCCCCTCCCTCGGATCCCCCGGAGCCGGACGGCTCCGTGGACCCTTCGGACAACTCTGGTGCGCCGAGTGTCAGCGCCGATCCCCAGCACATCACATAACGCATGCACCCCGTCACCCTTCGTCGCGAATTGACGGGAACGGAACCTTTCCTTCCGATTTCCGGACTCGGTGCTCCGTACTGCGGCCGCCCCGGTAGGGCTGTGGGTGAGCCGCGGCCCGTGCCGGTGCGCGGCTCACACCAGCCGGACCGGTTTGTCGGAGCGCACGCCCACCTCGGCGAGCCAGGACAGCAGTGGGTCCGGGTCGCCGTCCTCGACCAGGCTGAGGACCGGGGCCGCGAGGTCCGCCCGGCGTTCGCCGCCGACGAGGAGCGCGGGGCCGTCCAGCCAGTCCAGGCCGGGCGCCGCACCCGCCGTGTCCACGGCCGCGCAGCAGACCATGGCCGCGACGTGGTCGGCGAGCAGCTCGGTGCCCGTACGCGGCGGCTGGAGCGGGAAGAGGGGCAGCGGTCCCGGCCCCCAGAGGTCGAGGGGGTCCTCGGCCGCGCCGGAGTCGGGGCCGGCCGGACCCGGACCGCCGTGCCCCTGACCGCCGTGTCCGGGGCCGCCGTGTCCCGGGCGCCCGGCCTCCTCGCGGGCGACCGCGGCGCCGATGCGCGCCGCGAGCTCCTCGCCCGGACCGCCGGGTCCGCCGGGCCCGGACAGCTGCTCCACGACCCGGGCCAGGGTGGGCACGTCCGGGTCGCCGGCGGCGGCCCGGGGGACGCCCAGGGTGTCCAGGACCCGGTGCAGCCGGGCCGCTTCCGTACGCCACTTCCGGTCGACGACCTCGTCGGGATACTGCTGCCAGTCCACCGGCGCCCAGTCCGGACCGCTCTCGGCGGGGCCGCCGTGGAAGAGCCGGGCGGCGAGCAGGGACGCCGCCTCGTCGGCCACTCCGGGCTCCTCCAGGAGGTCGCACGCGGGCCGCTCGCCCAGGCGCAGGGCGAAGCCGTCGGCCAGCCGGTCCCGGCGGGAGAGCTCGGTGAGCGCGGAGACGACCCCGGCGTCCAGCCGGGAGGGCCAGCGGCCCATCCGCCAGGCGGGCAGCGCCACCCGGGTCAGCAGCCGGTCCCAGCCGGCGTAGG
>MUNB01000153.1 GCA_002154345.1 Streptomyces griseus | reverse complement strand
CGGTGGCCGGGGGCGTCGTCGTGCCGGGTGCCGTGTCAGGTAACGCTTTGATTGCCGGACAGGGGGCACCCATTGACGCCCCGGTGACCTGCGCCCTACCGTCCTCTCAACCGAATAGGAAACTTTCCTAACAGAGTCACGGACGCGAGTTCCTGACAGAGGGCGGTGCATCCACGATGGCGGGAACCACTCCCGGCCCACCCGGCACACCGGGCACCCCTCGGGTGCTGCGGGCCATGAACGACCGGGCCGCCCTCGATCTGCTGCTGGAGCACGGGCCGCTCTCCCGGACCCGGATCGGGAAGCTGACCGGGCTCTCCAAGCCCACCGCCTCCCAGTTGCTGGCCCGGCTGGAGGCGGCCGGGCTCGTCGTCGCCACCGGGACCAGCGAGGGGCGGCCCGGGCCCAACGCGCAGCTCTACACCGTGAACGCGCGGGCCGCCCATGTCGCCGGGCTCGATGTGAACGCGCAGCGCATCATCGCCGCCGTCGCGGACGTGACCGGGCGGACCGTCGGGCGGTTCGAGCTGGCGACGCCGGGACGGCGCGCCGACCGTGTGGTGCGGCAGGTCGCCGACGCGCTGGACGGGGCGGTGAAGGACGCCGGGCTGACCCGCGCCGACGTCCACCGGCTCGTCATCGGCACCCCGGGCGCCTTCGACCCGGGCACCGGGCGGCTGCGGTACGCCTCGCATCTGCCCGGCTGGCACGCCCCCACCCTGCTGGACGAGCTGGCCGCGTTCCTGCCGATGCCGGTGGAGTACGAGAACGACGTCAACCTCGTCGCCGTGGCCGAGCAGCGCCTCGGCGCGGCCCGCGGCCACGAGGACTTCGTACTGCTGTGGAACGAGGAGGGCCTCGGCGCCGCCCTCGTCATCAACGGCCGGCTGCACCGCGGCTTCACCGGCGGCGCGGGCGAGGTCGGCTTCCTGCCGGTGCCGGGCACCCCCCTCGTCCGCCAGGTCGTCAGGGCCAACAGCGGCGGCTTCCAGGAGCTGGCGGGCGCCCAGGCGGTGCCCCGGCTCGCGAAGGCGCTGGGCATCGACACCCCGCAGCAGCCGTACGCGAAGGTCGCCGCCGAGCTGCTGACGCGGGCGGCCGACGCGTACGAGCAGGACGAGGCGCTCACCGAGCTGCTGCGCCAGTACGCCCAGCGGCTCGCCACCGGGCTCGCCTCCGTCACCGCCGTCCTGGACCCCGGGCTGATCGTGCTCTCCGGCGAGGCGGTCGCGGCGGGCGGCGAGATCCTCCGCTCCCTGATCCAGTCCGAGCTGGCCGAGCTCGCCGCCTCGCGGCCCCGGCTGGTGGTCGGCGAGATCGACCGTGAACCCGTTCTGCGCGGCGCCCTGGAGAGGGCGCTCGCCGACACCCGCGACGAAGTGTTCGACACCTCGCGCTGAACCGCCCCTTCCCCATTCCCCGTCGTCTGCCTCTTCCCCGTCCCTGGGAGCTTTGTCATGCGCACAAGCCGTCTCACCGCCACCGCTGTCGCCGTCGCCGCGATATCGGTGCTCGCCACCGCGTGTACCGGCCAGTCCGAGGCCGGCGCCTCCGACGACCCGAACGCGAAGACCACGATCAACTTCTGGCACGGCTGGAGCTCGCCCGCCGAGGTGAAGGCGGTCCAGGACAACATCGACCGGTTCGAGAAGGCCCACCCGAACATCACGGTGAAGGTCTCCGGCAACATCAACGACGACAAGCTCAACCAGTCGCTGCGCGCGGGCGGTTCGAACGGGCCCGACGTGGTCTCCTCCTTCACCACCGCCAATGTCGGCAAGTTCTGTTCGTCCGGCGCCTTCGCCGATCTGAAGCCGTTCATCGAGAAGTCGAAGCTCGACCTGGAGAAGACCTTCCCGAAGGTCCTCCTGGACTACACCCAGTTCGAGGGCAAGCGCTGCGCCCTGCCGCTGCTCACCGACGCCTACGGCCTCTACTACAACAAGGACGCCTTCAAGAAGGCCGGGATCACCGCGCCGCCCAGGACGATGTCGGAACTGGCGAGCGTCGCCAAGAAGCTCACGGTGGAGAAGGGCGACAGCTACGAGCAGCTCGGCTTCATGCCGACCTTCCACGGCTACGAGACCGTCGCCGACCACTACCTGTCCTCCTGGGACCACACGTACTTCGACGAGAACGGCAAGTCCAACATCGCCAAGGACCCGGCGTTCGCGGAGATGTTCACGTACCAGAAGAAGCTCGTCGAGGACCTCGGCGGCTACGACAAGCTGGAGAAGTACCGCGGCACCTTCGGTGACGAGTGGGGCGCCAAACACCCCTTCCACACCGGTCAGGTCGCCATGCAGCTGGACGGCGAGTGGCGGCTCGGCATGGCGGAGGACGCCGGCGCCGGCTTCGAGATCGGTGTCGCGCCGATGCCCGTCGCCGACGACGAGGCCGACAGCTACGGCAAGGGCTTCCTCTCCGGCACCATCGTGGGCATCGCCCCGGCCAGCAAGAAGCAGAACGCCGCCTGGGAGCTGGTCAAGTTCATGACCAGCGACACCAAGGCGGTCGTCGACTTCGCCAACGGCATCCGCAATGTGCCCTCCACCTTCGAGGCGCTGAAGTCGCCCGACCTGAAGTTCGACCCGCGCTTCAAGACGTTCCTGGAGATCGCGCAGCACCCGAAGTCCAACACCCCCGACGGGGCCGTCAACGGATCGACGTACCAGCAGACGATCCAGGACTTCGGCTACCAGTACGAGAAGGGCGCGGTGAAGGACCTCCAGGCCGGTCTGGAGAAGACCGCGCGGCAGATCGACACCGACATCGCCAAGGCCAAGTAGCCCCCGATGACGACGCACACGCTCCGCTCGAAGCGCCGCAGGTCGGCGCTGCGCACGGCGGCCTTCATGTCGCCGTGGCTGATCGGATTCTCGGTCTTCTTCGCCTACCCGATGGTCTCGACCGTCTACTTCTCCTTCACGCAGTACGACGGTTTCGGGGCGCCGGTCTTCAACGGGCTGACCAACTGGACGTACGTCTTCAGCGACTACCCGATGTTCTGGCCGTCGCTGCGGAACACGCTGTGGCTGGTGCTCGTGATGGTCACCTGCCGGGTCGTCTTCGGGCTCGGCGTCGGGATGCTGATCACGAGGATCAAAACGGGTACCGGAGTCTTCCGGACGCTGTTCTATCTGCCCTATCTGGCCCCGCCGGTCGCCGCGACGCTCGCCTTCGTCTTCCTCCTCAACCCCGGCACCGGGCCGGTCAACGCGATCCTCGGGGAGTTCGGGCTGCCGACGCCCGGCTGGTTCAACGACGCCACCTGGTCCAAGCCGGCGCTCACCATGCTCGCGGTGTGGGGCATCGGGGACCTGATGGTGATCTTCATGGCCTCGCTGCTGGACGTGCCGACCGAGCAGTACGAGGCGGCCGAGCTGGACGGCGCGTCCGCCTGGCAGAAGTTCCGCTTCGTGACCCTGCCGAACATCTCGCCGATCGTGCTGTTCGCCGTGGTGACGGGCGTCATCCAGGCGATGCAGTACTACACCCAGCCGCTGGTCGCCGGAAAGGTCGCCTCCGGGATCATCGGCGGCTCCGGCCAGTCCTTCGAACCCGGCTATCCCGACAAGTCGACACTGACGCTTCCGCAGCTCGTCTACAACCTGGGCTTCCAGCGCTTCGACTACGGCGCCGCCTGTGTCGTCGCCCTCGTCCTGTTCGCCCTGGCCATGGCCTTCACGGCGCTGCTGATGCGGGGCCGCAACAACCTGATCTCGGCCGGTGACTGAGTCATGACCCATCTCCTCGACCCTGTCCGCAACACCGCTGCCGCCTCCCCCGAGCGCCCCTCGCGGACGCCCGCCGCGCGCACCGCCCGCCGCAAGGCGCTGCTGCACTGGATCGCCGTGCACTCGCTCGGGATCGCCGCCGCGCTCTTCTTCGTGCTGCCGTTCGTCTTCGTGGTGCTGACCTCGCTGATGAGCGACCAGCAGGCGCTGACCCGCGACCTCACCCCGAACACCTGGGAGTGGGGCAACTACGAGCGGGTCTTCAACACCCCGGGCTTTCTGACCTGGTGGCGCAACACCCTGCTGTACGCGGGCGTCGGCACCGTCCTCACCGTGGTGTCATCGGTCCCGGTGGCGTACGCGCTGGCGAAGTTCCGCTTCCGGGGCCGCAAACTGTCGCTGATGCTCGTCATCTCGATGATGATGCTGCCGCCGCAGGTCGTCATCATCCCCATGTACCTGTTCTGGGCGAAGCAGATGGACCTGTCCGGCACGCTGTGGCCGCTGATCATCCCGATGGCCTTCGGCGACGCGTTCTCCATCTTCCTGCTGCGGCAGTTCCTGCTGACCATTCCGAACGAGTACCTGGACGCCGCCAAGGTCGACGGCTGCGGCGAGTTCCGCACGCTGATGAAGGTCGTCCTGCCGATGGCCAAGCCGGGCATCGCGGCCATCGCCCTCTTCCAGTTCTTCGCCGCCTGGAACGACTACTTCGGACCGCAGATCTACGCCTCCGAGAACCCGGCCGCCTGGACGCTCAGTTACGGCCTCGAATCCTTCAAGGGCGCACACCACACCGACTGGAACCTGACCATGGCCGCGACCGTTCTGGTCATGGCCCCCGTGATAGCCGTCTTCTTCTTTGCCCAGAAGGCATTCGTCGAGGGCGTCACACTGACCGGAGTAAAGGGCTGACATGAAGCTCGCAGTAGTGGGTGGCGGGTCCACCTACACCCCTGAACTGATCGACGGATTCGCCCGGCTGCGGGACACGCTGCCGATCGAGGAGCTGGTGCTCGTCGATCCGGCGGCCGACCGCCTGGAGCTGGTCGGAGGTCTCGCCCGGCGGATCTTCGCCAAGCAGGACCACGCCGGGAAGATCACGACCACCACCGACCTCGACGCGGGCGTCGCCGACGCCGACGCGGTCCTGCTCCAGCTGCGGGTCGGCGGACAGGCCGCGCGCAACCAGGACGAGACCTGGCCGCTGGAGTGCGGCTGCGTCGGCCAGGAGACCACCGGCGCCGGCGGCCTCGCCAAGGCGCTGCGCACCGTGCCGGTCGTCCTGGACATCGCCGAGCGGGTCCGCCGCACCAACCCGGACGCCTGGATCATCGACTTCACCAACCCGGTCGGCATCGTCACCCGCGCCCTCCTCCAGGCCGGGCACAAGGCCGTCGGCCTGTGCAACGTGGCGATCGGCTTCCAGCGGAAGTTCGCCCGGCTGCTGGAGGTGGAGCCGGGCCAGGTGCACCTCGACCACGTCGGGCTCAACCACCTGACCTGGGAGCTGGGCGTACGCCTCGGCGGCCCGGACGGCGAGAACGTCCTGCCCAAGCTCCTCGCCGAGCACGGCGACACCATCGCCGACGACCTCCGCATGGACCGGCGGATCGTGGACCGGCTCGGCGTCGTGCCCTCCTACTACCTGCGCTACTTCTACGCCCACGACGAGGTGGTCAGGGAGCTCGGCACCAAGCCGTCCCGGGCCGCCGAGGTCGCGGCGATGGAGAAGGAACTGCTCGCGATGTACGGCGACCCGACGCTGGACGAGAAGCCGGAGCTGCTCGCCAAGCGCGGCGGCGCGTTCTACTCCGAGGCGGCCGTGGACCTGGCGGCCTCGCTGCTGGGCAACGGCGGTTCCCCGGTCCAGGTGGTCAACACGTACAACAAGGGGACGCTGCCGTTCCTCCCGGACGACGCGGTGATCGAGGTCCAGGCCCGGGTCGGGCACGACGGCGCGACGCCGCTGGCCGTCCCGGCGCTGGACCCGCTGTACGCCGGTCTGATCGCCAACGTGACGGCGTACGAGGACCTCGCCCTGGAGGCCGCGCTGCGCGGTGGCCGGGACCGGGTCTTCAAGGCGCTGCTGGCCCACCCGCTGATCGGCCAGTTCGACTACGCCGAGGGCCTCACCGACCGGCTGATCGCGCACAACCGGGAGCACCTGGCGTGGGCGTGAACGTGTCGGTCGTCGCCATCGACGCGGGCAACAGCAAGACCGACGTGGCGCTGATCGGCGAGGACGGAGCGGTGCTGGCCACGGCGCGCGGCGGCGGCTTCCAGCCGCCCGTGGTCGGGGTGGAGGCCGCGATCGACGTGCTGGCCGCCGCCCTGGAGCGGGCGGTCGCGGAGCTGCCGGCTCCGCCCGTCCTCTCCGGCCATGTCTCCGCGTGTCTGGCCAACGCCGATCTGCCCGTCGAGGAGGCCGAGTTGGCCACCGCGCTGGAGTCCCGCGGATGGGGCTCCTCGGTGGAGGTGCGCAACGACACCTTCGCGATACTGCGCGCCGGGGTGGACGAGCCCCGGGGCGTCGCGGTGGTGTGCGGGGCCGGGATCAACTGCGTGGGCATGACCCCGGACGGGCGGACCGCCCGCTTCCCCGCGATCGGGCGGATATCCGGTGACTGGGGCGGCGGTTCGGGGCTCGCGGAGGAGGCGCTGTGGTTCGCCGCGCGCGCCGAGGACGGGCGCGGCGAGCCGTCCGAGCTGTCCCGTACGCTGCCGGCCCACTTCGGCCTCGACTCGATGTACGGGCTGATCGAGGCGCTGCACCGGGGCGGGATCCCGCTGGAGCGGCGGCACGAGCTGACGCCGGTGCTGTTCGCCACGGCGGCGGGCGGCGACCCGGTGGCCGGCGCGCTGGTGGAGCGGCTGGCCGAGGAGGTGGTGGCGATGGCCTCGGTCGCGCTGAACCGGCTCGGTCTGCTGGAGGAGGAGGTTCCGGTGCTGCTCGGCGGCAGCGTGCTGGCCGCGCGCCATCCGCAGCTGAACGACCGGATCGCCGGACTCCTCGCCGCCCGCGCCCCGAAGGCCGAGGTGCGCGTCGTGTCCGAGCCGCCGGTGCTGGGCGCGGCGCTGCTGGGCCTGGACCGTACGGGCGCGGGACCCGAGGCCCGTCGGAGGCTGCGCGCGCACTACGCCTGAGGCCCTTCGCGGTGAGCCGTGAGGCAGGGAGCGTCCCCCGTGCGATGTGCGTGGGGGACGCTTCTCGTGCGTTCCTCGTACGGGTGAACGCCCGGCGCACGAGGTGCGCGAGGGAACCGATCGGGCTTCCGGAACGTGTACCTGATGGGAAGTCCGTTCGCTCACGCCGTTCACTCAAGTCCGTCGCTTATGGGGATGTATACGGGCACGTTGCACCGCTTGCCTTGATCGGCCGCGTCCGTCCTGATCGAATGCGGTGACCGGTGAGGGGAACCGCCGTCAGTGACCGAGGGGGAGGTCGAGTGACACACCCGCCGAGCGGCGGCACGCAGACGTCGCGTACGCCGGACCCGGTGTCCGCGCCCGTCGGCGTGCCCGCACAGCGCCGCACCAGCTGGGCCGCGCGGACCGGGCGGCTGCGTGCCGTGGCGACGACCGAGCCCGGCCGGCTCCAGATCATCGGGGCCGTCCTGGCCCTGCTGGTCGTGGCGTTCGGGGCGGTGACGACGCTGGAGATCTCCTCGCGCGCCTCCTCGGCCGACGACGTGGTCAGCCGCAGTCAGCCGCTGAGCGCCGACGCGGCGGACATCTACCGCTTCCTGGCGGACGCGGACACGACGGCGGCCAGTGGCTTCCTCGCGGGCGCGCAGGAGCCGGAGGCCGTGCACGAGCAGTATCGGAAGGACATCGAGGAGGCCGCCCGGCTGCTGGTGAAGGCGTCGGGCAGTACCGAATCCGACAGCGCGTCCAGCCGTGAGATAGCCACCCTCAACAAGCTGCTCCCGGTCTACACGGGCCTGATCGAGCGCGCCCGCGCCAACAACCGCCAGGGCCTGCCGCTGGGCGGCGCCTATCTCCGGTACGCGAACCAGAAGATGACCGGCGAGATGCTGCCGGCCGCCGAGCGGCTGTACGCGGCGGAGTCGGGCCGGCTGGAGAGCGACTCCGCCGACGCCCGGCAGTGGCCGCTCCTCTCGCTCGGCGCGGGGATCGTGGTGCTCGGCGCCCTGGCGTGGATGCAGCGGCGCACCTACCGCCGGACCAACCGGGTGCTGAACCACGGGCTGTTGGCGGCGACGGCCGCCGCCTCGGTGGTGGTGCTCTGGATGGCGGTGGGGCATGCGGTGGCCCGGGCGGAGCTGCGGTCGGCGATGGTGCACGGCCAGGCGTCCCTGGATGTGCTCAACGACGCCCGGATCAGCTCTCTGAAGGCGCGTGCCAACGAGAACCTGACCCTGGTGGCGCGCGGCGCGGTGCTGACCCCCGACGGCTCCGCCGACCAGTACGAGGCGGACTACACCACGGGGATGAAGGCGCTGAAGGGCCAGTTGGAGAAGGCCGGGGAGCTGGCGGACGACGAGCGCGGGAGCGCGCCGGTGGCCGACGCGAGCAAGGGCGTGGCCGAGTGGCAGGTCCGCCACCGCGAGGCCCGGGCCACGGACGACCACGGCGACTACGACGGCGCCCTGGAGCAGATCATCGGCACCGACAAGTCCACCGGGCAGTCCTTCCAGCAGGTGGACGCCGCGCTGGAGAAGGCGCTCGCCCATGAGCAGAGCGAGTTCACCTCGGCGGCGAAGGACGGGCGCGGGGCCCTGCGGGGTCTGCCGGCCGGGGCGGCGGCGCTGGCGGTCCTGGGGGCCGCCGCCGTGATCGTCGGGGTCAACCGCAGGCTCTCGGAGTACCGGTGAGAGGGGCAGCGATGAGCAGGTCGAAGGACCGGCCCGGGCGCGGCGGCCTGCGCGGCTGGGGCGGCGTGACGGCGATGGCGGCGGCCTGCGCGGTCACCGCGGCGCTCACCCTGCTGCCGCTGGCCCACCACGGCGACGCGGCTGCCGGGAGCGGCGCCTCGGGCGGCGGGGCGGTGACGGCCGTCCAGACCCGGGCCGAGGAGTGCACCGATCCGGAGGCGAGCCTGCCCGCTTCGGGCGACGACGGGCCGAACATCGACACGATCAAGCAGCGCGGCAAGCTGATCGCGGGCGTCGACCAGAACAGCTTCCGCTGGGGCTACCGCAATCCGGAGAGCCGTGAGCTCGAAGGGTTCGACATCGACCTGGTGCGGGCCATCGCCAAGGACATCCTGGGCGACCCGAACGCGGTGATCTTCCGTGCGATCCCCACCAACCAGCGCATCGCCGCCCTGGAGAACGACCGGGTCGACGTCGTCGTGCGGACGATGACGATCAACTGCAAGCGGCTGGAGCAGGTCTCCTTCTCCACCGCCTACTTCCAGGCCGGACAGCAGGTGCTCGCCCCGAAGGACTCGGCGATCACCGGCTACGACGCCTCGCTGAAGGGCAAGCGGGTCTGCTCGGCCGAGGGCTCCACGGCGTACGAGGCGCTGGAGAAGAAGTCGTTCGGGGCGCTCTACAAGGACGACTACGACGGCACCGAGCGCGACCCTGACCTGCTGACCGTGCCCAACCAGCTGGACTGCCTGGTGCGGCTCCAGCTCGGCGAGGTCGACGCGATCGTCACGGACAACGCCCTGGCGGCCGGTCAGGCGGCGCAGGACCCGGCGGTGGAGCTCAAGGGGAAGGCCCCGTTCACCACGGAGTACTACGGCGTCGCGACGAAGAAGGGCGCGAACGACCTGGTCGCCCGGGTGAACAAGGTCCTCGTGGACTATCGCGCCGGTGGCGCGAACAGCCCCTGGATGACGTCCTACCAGGAGTGGCTGGCGGCCGGGCTGCCCGGCATCAAGGGGCCGCCCGCGCCCAAGTACCGCACCGACTGACCCCGGCGCACGACAGGACGCACCGGTCGCAGCGGGCCGGAGCAGACCGAAGCAACCGATCCCGCCGGGCCCACCGGCCCGGCGGGGAGAGCGGAGAGGTGATCGATGGGCGTCGCGGGATCCTTCCCCAGCTTCGCGGGGAGGCCGCCCGGCCCGGTCATGGACCGGGAGGAGGCGGACCGTGCGCTGGGCCGGCTCGGTGCGGAGCACGAGGCCATCGAGACCTCGCTCCTCGCGCTCCAGGACCATGCCGGCCGCCGGCTCCTGGAGGGCGCCGAGCTGACCGGTCTCACCCGGGAGCGCTGGGCCACGACCGAGCAGTCGATCACCCTGCTGTGGGGGTACTTCGACGCGTACGCGGGGGCCCTGTCCGAGGCCCGGGAGATCCGGGCGCGCCGCCGCCACCCGAACCGCGAGGACCTCGTGGCCCTGACCGACCTGCTGCGCGGCGAGTCGGTCACCGTGGCCAACCCGGGCGCCGTGCCGCCGCCTTCGGTCGCGGGCCCGGCCAGGCTCTCCGAGCGGTTCTCGCTCCAGGAGCTGGTCGCCCGGATGAACGAGCTGTACGCCCGGTCCCTGGACATGGTCGTGGCCTCCGACTCCGTCTGGTCGGCGCTGCCCGCGCGGATCGATCTGCTCGCGGCCGAGCTGCACCGGACGCGTTCGCTGGCGCACTCCGTGGGGGTGCGGCCCGGTGAGCATCCGGCCGGGGACGATCTGGCGGAGATCACCGAGGAGCTGACCACGCTGCGGGTGCAGGTGATCTCCGACCCGCTGGCGTTCTGGCTGCCGGGTCCGGGCAGCGCCGCGCCCGGCGGCGGCCGCCCGGACACCTCGCGCTACGACCGGGCCGCCCGCGCCCTGGAGGACGTACGGCGGGAGATCGAGGCGGTGCTCGCGGTCCGGCAGGACGCGGAGGCGCGGCTGGTGCGGCTGCGGGATGTGCTCTCGCGGGCCGACCGCACCCTGACGGAGGCCCGGGCGGCGCGCGGCGAGGTGCTGGCGAAGATCGCCGCCTCCGAGGTGCCCGCGGTCAGTGGTCCGCCGACCGCCCTCCAGGAGCGTCTGGCGGCCGCGGCCGACCACCGCAGGTACGCCCAGTGGCACCGGCTCTCACCGCTGCTGGAGGCGCTGGAGCAGGAGGCCGAGGACGAACTGCTGCGCGCCCGTGAGTCGCTGACCTCGGTGACGGCCCCGTTGGCGGTCCGCGCCGAGCTGCGCGGCCGGCTCGACGCGTACAAGGCGAAGGTGGCCCGGCACGGCCTGGCGGAGGATCCGGTGCTGATCGAGCGGTACGACGCGGCGCGCCGGATGCTGTGGAGCGCGCCGTGCGATCTGCGCGTCGCCGAGCAGGCCGTCCTGCGCTACCAGCACGCGGTCGCGGACGTGCTGGCGCCGCGCCGGCCCGACGGACCGCAGGACCGGCCGGGCGCGGGGACGGGCACGGGCGAACAGCAGGGGGAGACACGATGAGTACGCAGTGCCAGCGCCCCGCGTGCGAGGGGAACTACGAGGACATGGGCGGCGGTGAGCTGTACTGCGACACCTGCGGTCTGGCCCCGGTCGTCTCGCCGACGGGCATGGTCTCCTCACCGCCCACCGGGATCGCCGGGGGCGGCCGGGCGAGCAGCAGGGACAGCTCCTCGCAGCGCTCGGGCTCCCGCGCCTCCGCCCGGTCCTCGTCCCGTTCGTCGACCTCGCGCCGTTCGGTCTCGGGCCGGCTGTCGCGCTCGCTGTCCGGCTCGTCCACCTCCCGTTCGGTGTCGGTGCGTTCCTCGGGCTCCACGTCGGCGACCTCGGCCCGGGGCCGGCTCGGCGTCGGCCTGGTGGAGGTCCCGGACGTGCCGCGGCCCGACCCGCGCACGGCGGTGATGGAGAACCCGGAGGTGCCGGAGCGCAAGCGGTTCTGCTCGCGTTCGGACTGCGGGGCGCCGGTGGGCCGTTCGCGCGGTGAACGGGAGGGCCGCACCGAGGGGTTCTGCACCAAGTGCGGTCACCCGTACTCCTTCGTGCCGAAGCTGACCGGCGGCGACATCGTGCACGGTCAGTACGAGGTCGTGGGCTGTCTGGCGCACGGCGGTCTCGGCTGGGTGTATCTCGCGGTGGACCGGGCGGTCTCCGACCGCTGGGTGGTCCTCAAGGGCCTGCTGGACACCGGCGACCAGGACGCGATGGCCGCCGCGATCTCCGAGCGCCGCTTCCTCGCCGAGATCGAGCACTCCAACATCGTGCGGATCTACAACTTCGTCGAGCACCTCGACCAGCGCACCGGCTCGCTCGACGGCTACATCGTCATGGAGTACGTCGGCGGCAAGGCGCTCAAGGAGATCGCCAACGAGCGCCGCACCCCGGCCGGGAAGCGCGACCCGCTGCCGGTGGAGCAGGCCTGCGCGTACGGGATCGAGGCGCTGGAGGCCCTCGGTCATCTGCACAGCCGCAACCTCCTCTACTGCGACTTCAAGGTCGACAACGCGATCCAGACCGAGGACCAGCTCAAGCTGATCGACATGGGCGCGGTGCGCCGGATGGACGACGACGAGTCGGCGATCTACGGCACCGTCGGCTACCAGGCCCCCGAGGTCGCCGAGGTCGGTCCGTCGGTCGCCTCCGATCTCTACACGGTGGCCCGGACGCTGGCGGTCCTCACCTTCGACTTCCAGGGGTACACGAACGTCTTCGTGGACTCGCTGCCGGACCCGGACAACATCGAGGTGTTCCGCACCTACGAGTCGTTCTACCGGCTGCTGGTGCGGGCCACCGACCCGGACCCGGCCCGGCGGTTCGCCTCCGCCGCGGAGATGGCCGAGCAGCTGACGGGGGTGCTGCGGGAGGTCGTGGCGCTCCAGACGGGCCGGCCGCGCCCGGCCCTGTCGACGCTGTTCGGCGCGGAACTGCGGGTGATCGACACGGAGTTGTTCGCCCGGCAGACGGACGACGTCTCGCGGCTCGGCGGCCGGGACACCGGCTCCGGGCGGGGCGGGCTGCTCGGCCGCCGCAAGGGCCGTGGCCGACCGTCGCCCGGTGTTCCGGGCCAGGGCGGCACCTGGCAGCCCCACGGCGGTACGGCGCCGGCCGCGCCGGGGGCCGTGGCCTCCGCGGTGGCCGGGGCGCTGCCGGTGGGCGCGCAGCCGTCGGGTCCGGCGGGGGCCGCTCCGCTGGCGGCGCCGCCGACCCATGTCCGGGGCTCCGCGCAGGGCGGCGCGCCGCTCGCGTACGCTCCCCCGGCCCAGGTTCCGGCGCCCCGGGCGGCGGAGCAGGCGCAGGGCGGACCGGCCGGACCGTACGTCGCGGTCGCCCCGTACGGCCCCTTCGGGGCGACCGCCGGGGGTGTCCGGCTCGCCCTGTTCGACACCCGGGCGACCTCGCTGGCGCTGCCGGTCCCCCGGGTCGACGCACTGGACCCGAACGCCGGTTTCCTCGCCGGTCTGATGGCCTCCGCCCCGGCCGAGCTGATCACCGCCCTGCACGCGGTGCCGGCCCCCTCGCTGGAGACCCGGCTGCGGGAGCTGCGGGCCCGGCTGGAGATGCGGGAGCTGGATTCGGCCGCGCGTGCGCTGACCACCCTGGAGGGTGAACACGCGGATGACTGGCGGGTCGTCTGGTATCGGGGCGTCACCTCGCTGGTGACCGGCGACCACGAGACGGCGGCGCTCTCCTTCGACGCGGTCTACGACGCGTTCCCCGGGGAGATGGCGCCCAAGCTGGCGCTCGGGATCTGTGCGGAGGTGCTGGGTCAGCTGGACAACGCCGCCGAGTACTACCGCCTGGTGTGGGCGACCGATCCGGGTTTCGTCAGCGCCGCGTTCGGCCTGGCCCGGGTGCAGATCGCCGCCGGGGAGCGGGCCGCGGCGGTGAGCACCCTGGAGTCGGTGCCGGAGGCCTCGATCCACTACACGGCGGCCCGGGTCGCCGCCGTCCGGGCGCGGCTGCGCGAGCGTTCGCACCGGGAGCCGCTGCTGGTCGACCTGACGGCCGCCGGGATCCAGGTGGCGGCGCTGGCCGCCTTCGGGCTGGACCCGGTGCGCCACGAGCAGTTGTCGACCGAGGTACTGGGCAAGGCACTGGACTGGGTACTCTCCGGTAGTCCCGGTGTCCCGGGGCTGGGCGGACCGGCCGCCGGTTCGCCGGACGCCCGCAAGCTGCTCGGCGCCGAACTGAACGAGCGGGGGCTGCGGTTCGGGCTGGAGCGCTCGTACCGGATGCTCGCCCGGCTCGCGCAGCGGGGCGACGAGAGGATCGAACTGGTGGAGCGGGCCAACCGTTTCCGCCCCCGGACGTGGGTGTGAAGATGTCTCAGAGCCACCAGCAGCCCGCCCTGTCGAAGTGCCCGGGCTGCGCCGAGCCGCCGGCCGCGGGCGATCTGTTCTGCGGGGCGTGCGGCTACGACCTCTCGGCCGTTCCGGCGCGCCCCGACGACCGGCCCACGATGGCCATCACCGTGCCTCCGGCCGCTCCGGCCGCCGGGGCGGTGCAGTGGCCCGCCGCCGCGGAGACCGACAGTTCGGACCTGCCCGCGCCCGTGCACCATCCGGCAGACCTGCCGGGGACGGACTCGGGCGGCAGGCCGCTGGCGGAGCCGGAGCACGGTCAGCCGGTGGCGGAGCAGGACGTCGATTCCGAGCCGGGCGCGGCGGCCGGGCCCGTTCCGGTGCGCCACGACGACCGGGCGGTTCCGGGCGACGCGGCGGATTCCGGTGACTTCGCGCTGGCCGCGCCCGATCCCCGTACGGCGGAGCACGCAGCCGCGTCCGCCGCCGCTCCGGCCCCCGGGGCGAAGGTCTGTGTGGCCTGCCGCTCCGGCCGGGTGGACCCCGACGGCTACTGCGAGAACTGCGGGCACGCCCAGCCCCGTGAGCGCGACCACATGGAGCAGGAGCTCGACGCGGTGGCCGCCGTCAGCGACCGGGGCCTGCGCCACCACCGCAACGAGGACTCCTTCGCGGTGTCCTCGACCGCGCTGCCCGACGGTTCGCCCGCCGTCGTCGCGATCGTCTGCGACGGCGTCTCCTCGGCGAGCCGCCCCGACGAGGCCTCCGCGGCCGCCGCGAGCGCCGCCAACGAGGCGCTGCTGGAGTCCCTGCCGCGTGGTACGCATCCGCAGCAGGCGATGCACGAGGCGATCGTCGCCGCGTCGGAGGCGGTCAACGCCCTGGCGCAGGAGCCGGCCGGGGCGATGGAGCACGACGCCCACCGCCATCAGAACGCCCCGGCCTGCACCCTGGTCGGCGCGATCGCGGCGGGCGAACTGCTGATCGTCGGCTGGGTCGGCGACAGCCGGGTCTACTGGGTGCCGGAGGACCGCACCCGGCCGACCGCCCGGCTCACCGAGGACGACTCCTGGGCCGCGCAGATGGTGGCGGCCGGCCTGATGAACGAGGCGGAGGCGTACGCGGACGAGCGCGCCCACGCCATCACCGGCTGGCTCGGCGCCGACGCGTACGAACTGGAGCCGCACACGGCCGCGTTCAAGCCGGACCGGCCCGGCCTGGTGGTCGTCTGCACGGACGGCCTGTGGAACTACGCGGAATCCGCCGAGGAGATGGCCGCCGCCGTGCCGGCCGACGCCGCGGAACGACCGCTGCACGCCGCCCGGGTACTCGTCGGACACGCACTCGACGGCGGGGGCCACGACAACGTAACAGTGGCACTTCTGCCGTTCGCCGTACGGCCCCAAGGGGCAGGATCGGCCTGCGAAACCGCTTAACCCTCAAGGAGCCGACCAGATGGCCAACTTCTCCAAGTCGAACGTGCCGCAGTTCTCCGTCGAGGTGTACCAGAACGAGTTCCTGCCCGAGGGCGGCCGTGAGGTCAACGCGATCGTCACCGTGACCTCGACCGGTGGCGGCACCACCGGCGGCATACCGCTGGCGGGTGCGTCGGCCTCGCCCGCGTACGTACCGGTGCAGTCCCCCGACGCCGCCGTGGTGCTGATGGTCGACTGTTCCGGCTCGATGGACTATCCGCCGACGAAGATGCGCAACGCCCGCGACGCGACGGCGGCGGCCATCGACACGCTGCGCGAGGGCACCCGGTTCGCGGTGGTCGCGGGGACGCATGTGGCCAAGGACGTCTATCCGGGCAACGGGCGGCTCGCGGTCGCCGACGCGCAGACGAAGGCCCAGGCCAAGGACGCCCTGCGGAAGCTGAGCGCGGGCGGGGGCACCGCGATCGGCACCTGGCTGCGGCTGGCCGACCGGCTGCTGAACTCCGCGGACGTGTCCATCCGGCACGGCATCCTGCTGACCGACGGCCGCAACGAGCACGAGGCGCCGGAGGACCTGCGGGCGGCCCTGGACTCCTGCGCGGGCCGGTTCACCTGCGACGCCCGCGGGGTGGGCACCGACTGGGAGGTGAAGGAGGTCACCGGCATCGCCGCCGCCCTCCTCGGCACGGCCGACATCGTCGCCGACCCGGCGGGCCTGGCCGCGGACTTCACGCGGATGATGGAGAACGCCATGGGCAAGGAGATCGCGGACGTGGCGCTGCGGCTCTGGACGCCGGTGGGGGTGGAGATCCGGTTCGTGAAGCAGGTCGCGCCCACCGTCGCGGACCTGACCGGGCGGCGCACCGAGGCGGGGCCCCGGGCCGGGGACTATCCGACCGGTTCCTGGGGCGACGAGTCCCGCGACTACCACGTGTGCGTCCAGGTGCCGGAGGCCGGGATCGGCCAGGAGATGCTGGCCGCCCGGGTCTCGCTGATCCTGCCCGACCCCTCGGGCGCGGGCGCCCCGCAGACCTTGTCGCAGGGGCTCGTCCGGGCCGTGTGGACGGACGACATGGCGGCCTCGACCTCGATCAATCCGCAGGTCGCGCACTACACAGGTCAGGCGGAACTGGCACAAGTCATCCAGCAGGGGCTGGACGCACGCAAGTCGGGCGACTTCGACGGCGCGACGGCGAAGCTGGGCCGTGCGGTGCAGCTGGCGTCGGCGTCCGGGAACCAGGACACCGCGAAGCTGCTTTCGAAGGTGGTCGACGTCGTCGATGCCGCGACAGGTACTGTGCGACTGAAGGCGAAGGTCGCGGAAGCGGACGAGATGACCCTCGAAACGCGCTCCACCAAGACCGTTCGCGTCAAGAAGTAGCAGCACACGATCACCACTCGATCACCTCGCGGACCAGGTGCCGCGATCGACAGCATGCGGCCTCCGCGGCCGGAAGAGGAGAGGGGGAAGCGCCGACATGCCGACCTGCCCGAACGGACACCAGTCGGGTTCCGAGGACTGGTGCGAGGTCTGCGGACACCGCATGGCCACCGGCGGTGCGCCCGCGGGTGCCGTGCCCCCGCCTCCCCCTCCGCCGCCGCCCGCACCCGGTTACGGCTACCCGCAGCAGGGTTCCGAGGGTGGCGGGCCCACCATGCAGGCGGAGCTCTGCCCGCAGTGCCGTACACCGCGTGAGGCGATGGCTCCGTTCTGCGAGGAGTGCCGCTGGAACTTCCTCACCAACACGGCGACCTCGTACACCCCGCTGGCCCCGCAGCACGGCACGCCCGGCGGCCCTCCGCCCGGCCTCAACCTGCCGCCCGGATTCCAGGCGCAGAGCCCCGGCGGCCAGGGCGGTCCCGGTGCGCAGGGCGGTCCGCCCGGCGCACCGCAGCCGCGCGACCCGTTCGACTACCAGGGCTCGCGCCCCTCGCAGATGAACCGCCCCGCCGAGCCGCTCGCTCCCGAG
Organism: Streptomyces griseus; assembly: GCA_002154345.1. Taxonomy (GTDB): domain Bacteria; phylum Actinomycetota; class Actinomycetes; order Streptomycetales; family Streptomycetaceae; genus Streptomyces; species Streptomyces caviscabies. Next base: position 290 of record MUNB01000153.1, on the reverse strand, counting down.
CAGAACGGCCCGCACGGAAACGGCGGTCAGGGCGGGAACGGTGGTCAGGGCGGGCCTCCGCCGTCCTTCCAGCAGCAGGGCCCTCCGCCGCCGCCCTCGTTCCAGCAGCAGGGCCACCAGCCGCCCGCTCAGCAGCAGGCCGCGCCCTCGACGCGCTCGCCGTTCGAGCCGCAGCAGGCCTCGCCCTTCGCGCCTCCGCAGCAGCAGTCGGCGCCGCCCGCGCCGCCGCAGCCGTCGGGGCACACCGGCGGCGAGGACGACTGGATGCTGCCGCCGCCTTCGCATGCCCA
>MUNB01000152.1 GCA_002154345.1 Streptomyces griseus | reverse complement strand
CAAAAGAGCCACAAACCACGACGCACACGCCAAGACAAGACGAAGGGCAAGCCGGGGCGCGGGCCAGTGGCCAGAGCCAGGGCGAAGACCCAAGGGCTCCCCTACCGCCACATCAACCACCACGTCCTGCCCTACAGGACATTGAAAACCAGAGCCCCAAAAAAATCGCGGGCCTTACTGTCGTCCGCAAAGAGCGGGCGCACAGACCTGTAGCTCGCCTCCGCCGACACCCGCCACAGAGGACCGGCAAAGGACCACAGCGTCACATCGCGTTCAGCCAGCCGCTCCAGCCCCTGATCCGGCGAAGGCACGGCTGCGATCACGCCTGACATGGAGGGTGCCAGGCACGTCTCCGGGCCCGGTCATCACCAGCACCGCCACGAGCCCCCTACGAAAACGAACACACCGCACCCGGAATACCACGCACGAAAACCGGCCCACCCTCGCAAAGCCACAACACAACCACCAACACCAGCACGGACGCCCCGACAAGACACCCCGAACAAAAAAAGAGGACAGAAACCCCGCCAGTCACCCAATCGTGCGCAGTACCAGCCGCACGACCCCCATCACGCCTCGCCCGATCCATCCGAGCAGTCCCGTCTCCGCGGCCAGTTCGGCGGCGTCCATGGCCGTCTCTCCCCGGTCCGACGATCCGGAACGGCACCGGGAACAAGTACGGGGCCAACGTCGTTTCTGCGCACCGCACTTCTTGCACATCGCCATGCCATCGATTCTTCCTGCTGCCGCCCCCAGAACACCAATCGAACACGCAGCCGGATAGTGCGCACACCTTCCGCCCCTCCACCCAACCAGCGAAAGCATCGGCACCCGGTGACGGTGCCGGTGCGGCAAACACGGCCGGCCGGATCGCCTGCGGGCCCACCAGTGCAGGAACCGACACCGCCCGCAAGGCCCCGTTCACCACACCGAGCGCAGCAAAAGCCGCCACCGCCGAACGGTGCCGCAACCCGGTGAAGCCGGATCGTCCCGGCCGGTACCCTTCCCGGATGACCGAGCACACCGAGCCGGGCGGACGGCGGCCCGCGAACGACGGGCCGAAGGCTGCCGGCCGTAACCGGGCCGCCCTGGTCGCCGCTGCCCGGGAGGTCTTCGCGGAGCACGGGCTGGAGGCTCCGCTGTCCGCGATAGCGCGCAGGGCGGGGGTCGGGCAGGGCGTTCTCTACCGGCATTTCCCCGACCGGACCGCTGCGGTGAGCGCGGTTCTCGAGGAGAACGTGCGGCAGATCGAGCAGGCCGCCGAGGCCGAGAGCGCGACCTTCCCCGCGGTACTCGGCGTACTGACCTGGCATCTCGCGGAATCTGCCGCTTTCATCGGCCTCCTCCACACCGACCGGGCGGGCAGTCGCTCCGGGATTCGCGTGCACGCCCTGAGCCTGTCCGGGCGCGTCGAGCACGCACTGCGCAAGCATCTGCCCCCCGGCCATCGGCTGGGGGTGGCGGACGGCCTCGCGCTCTCGGTCGCCATGGTCTCCGCCGCCGCCACCGGCCCCACCCGCGAAGAACGCGAGCACCGGGCGCTGGCCGCCTGGCGGTTGCTCGGTGTGGAGGTGGGGCCGGTACAGGCCTTCGGCGGTTGAGCTGCGAGGCGTGTGTCGGTGTCAGCCGCCGTTGGACTGGCGGATGCCCTCCGCGAGGGCGTCGAAGGTGTACAGGTAGCCTCCCGCGGGGCCGCTGACGGTCATGTAGGCCTTCGTCCCGCCGGGCGTGATGGCCACGTTCGTCGCCGATTCCAGACCCTCCGCGCGGGAAGGGACCTCGACCGTCGCCAGCCGCTCACCGTGCCGGTCGTACACGGCCATGGCCGCCCGCCCGTGCAGCCCCTGGTAGAGGTTGCCGTCCGCGTCGACGGCGATCGAGTCGGTCTGAGCGATCCCGGCGTCCACACGGATCGCGGTGTGCCGGGAGAGCACTGCGCCTCTTTCGTCGAGGCGCAGGTAGGAGATCCGGTTCTCGGTGAGTTCGCTGAACCACAGCCCTCGGTGGTCCGCGTCGAACGAGATCCCGTTCGGTGCGGCCAGGTTCTCGGCCAGGACCGTGGCCTGTCCGCCCTCGCGGCCGATCCGCACCACACGGCCCAGAGCCTTGCCCTCGGACAGGCCCCGTGAGTCGCTGACGTACAGATTGCCCTCCTGGTCGAAGGCGATGTCGTCGGGGTTCATCGGCGCTCCGTCGATCTCGCCCGAGAAGAAGGTCCGCAGGTCGCCGCCTCCGGGGGCCAGGCTCACGACCTCGCCGTGCGCGAAGTCGCTGAGGTAGAGCCGCTGGTCGTACGGGCTGAACTGGGCCGAGGTATAAGCCCCTTTGCCGTCGGTGTGGACCGCCCGGGACGTCTTCCTCGTGACGTCGACGCGGATGACCTTGGGCTTGCCCTCGGGTGCGGTGACATCGACGACGTACAGGCCGCCGTCCTTGCCGAACACCGGACCCTCCAGCAAGGTCATGCCCGTCTCGGTGTGCGTCCGGGTCAACTGCATCAGTTTCTGCGCCCGGATCGTCCGCCCGTCCGCGGAGGCCGTTGTTCGTTCTGCTTCCGGGGCCGCGGGCTTGGTGCCGCATCCCGTCAGGAGCAGGGCGCCGATCGTGGCCAGCACGGTAAGACGCCGGGCCGGTGTTCGCTGCATAGCAGGTCGCTCTTCCTGTCCACGGTGCGGATTCCCGGGGGCGGCGTGCGTATGGACGTCTCTGCCCTTGGCTTGATGTCGTCGCTGCCACCGAACCGCAACCGGACAGTGTTGTCCGGTAGTTGCTACGGTAGCGGACCGGTCGCCCACCCGGGACCGACCCCGACCACCGGAACGAGGCCCCCGCATGACGAACCCTCACCTACCGGCCCCCCACGAGCCGGCCGCACTGCGCGAGCGCTACCGCTACGAGCGTGAGCGGCGCGTCCGGCCCGACGGCGCCGCCCAATACCGGGACGCCGACGCCGAGTTCGGCTACTACGCCGCCGATCCCTACATCAAGGAGCCCCGCAGGCGCGGCCCTTGCCACGACACCGTCGACGTCGCCGTCATAGGCGGCGGCTTCGGCGGCATCCTCACCGGGGCACACCTGCGTCAACAGGGCGTGGAGCGGGTGCGGTTCGTCGAGAAGGGCGGCGACTTCGGGGGCACCTGGTACTGGAACCGCTACCCGGGTGTCCACTGCGACGTCGAGTCCCACGTGTATCTGCCGATGCTCGACGAAACCGGCTACGTACCGGAGTGGAAATACGCCCCCGGAGACGAGATCCGCCGCCACGCCGTACGGATCGCGGACACCTTCGGGCTCTACACCGACACCCTGTTCTCCACCGGCGTCACGTCGCTGACCTGGGAGGAGACGTCCGCGACATGGATCGTGGCCACCGACCGCGGTGATGCCTTCCGGGCCACCTACGTCGTCAACGCCACCGGTACCCTCACCGACCCGAAACTCCCCGGGATCCCTGGCATCGAGAAGTTCGCCGGCCACACCTTCCACACCTCACGGTGGGGCTACGCCTACACCGGCGGCACCCCGCAGGGCGGCATGACCCGCCTCGCGGACAAGCGGGTGGGCATCGTCGGCACCGGGGCCACCGGCATCCAGGTCATCCCGATGCTGGCCCAGGACGCCGCCCACCTCTACGTGTTCCAGCGCACACCCTCCACCGTGGACGTACGCGCCAACCGCCGCACCACCGCCCAGGACGTCGGCGCCGACCACGACGGCTGGGCCCGCGGGCGACGGGAGAACTACCTCCGCATCGTCTCCGGCGAGAACACCGACCACGACCTCGTCGCCGACCGGTGGACCACATCGGCGAGCCTGCTGGAAAAACTCCTGCCCAGCTTCCGCCGACACGGCGACCGGGCAGCCTTCGAAGCCGCCTACGAGGCCGCCGACGCCGCCAAGATGAACGAGCTGCGAACCCGCGTCGAGCAGAGCGTCACGGACCCGGAGACGGCGGAGAAGCTCAAGCCCTGGTACCGCTACGCCTGCAAACGCCCCACCTTCTCCGACCTCTACTACCCCGCGTTCAACCGCGACAACGTCACCCTCGTCGACACCACGGACACCCACGGCATCGAACACATCACCGAACGCGGCGTCACTGTCGGCGCGACCACCTACGAACTCGACTGCCTGATCTTCGCCACCGGGTTCAACGTCGGAACCTCCGCCATCAGCACCGGCAAGCTCCCCGTACACGGCCGCGGCGGCACCCAGCTGCTCCACGCCTGGGCACGACGGGGCCCGCGCACCCTCCACGGCTTCACCAGCAACGGCTTCCCCAACCTCGTACACCTGGGCGCCCTCCAGAACGCCAGCAGCGTCAACTTCACCCACATCCTGGACGAACAGGCCCGCCACGCCGCCGCCCTCATCGCAGCCGCCGAGGCCGCCGCTGCCCTCATCGAACCCACACCCGAGGCCGAGGACGCCTGGACCGCCGTCCTGGCCGCGGACGCACCCGACCACGAGTGGTTCCACGCCGAGTGCACCCCCGGCTACTACAACCGTGAAGGCCGCGGCCGGCCGAACGGCCCCTTCGCCTACCCCCACAGCGCCGTCGCCTTCCACGCACTCCTCGCCCGCTGGCGCGCCGAATCCATCCAGGAAATCCTCCGGGACCGGACCGGCCACCCCAGCTGACGCGCCGTACCCGGCGCGGCCCGGGCCTGCGCGGAGCAGGGCCGGGTCACCCCGGGCCGGCCCGTCAGGGCAGGATCTCGACGTACCCGTCCCTGCCGTGCACACGGATCCGCTGCCCGTCCCGGATCAGCACGGTCGCCCGCTCCACCCCCACCACAGCCGGCAGGCCGTACTCCCGGGCGATGACCGCGCCATGGGTCATCAGGCCTCCCACCTCCGTCACCAGACCCGCGATGCCGACGAACAGCGGTGACCAGCTCGGATCCGTGAAAGCGGTGACCAGGATGTCGCCCGCCTCGAGATCGGCCCGCGCCATGTCCAGGACGACGCGGGCCCTTCCCTCGACCGTCCCCGCCGACACCGCCAGCCCGGTCAGCGCCCCCGCCGGCACATCGTCACGCCGGTACACCCCGGTGAAGACCTCACCCTCCGATGTGAGCACCCGCGGCGGCGTCAGGGCGTGGTACGAACGGAACGCCTCCTTGCGCCGTGCCACGAGGCCGGCATCCGCCCGGTTCGTGCGCACGGCGTCGTGGAACTCCTGGAACGTGAGGTGGAAGACGTCCTCCGTCTCCCTCAGCACCCCTGCCCGCACCAGGCGTTCGGCCTCCGCCAGCAGGGCTCGCTTGTAGACGAAATAGCGGCTGACGATCCCGTACTTCGGATACTCCCGGTACCCGATGAACGTCCTGACCCGGTCGATCATCCGCCGCGTCTCATCGGCCTTCGCCTCCCCGCCCGGCAGGGCCCGCAGGCGCGACAGCACTTCCTGTTCCTTCCGGCGCGCCTTCTCCCGGCCCTCCTCGAAACGCCGGACCGCCGCGCCCGCCTCGAAATTCCGCACATGGTCGAGGATCACCGGCACCAGCGTGACGGGCCGCTCATGCCAACGCGGCCTGGTGATATCGATCTCGCCCACGCAGCGCATGCCGTACCGGTCGAGATAGCCGACGATCGCCTCGCGCGACTCGGCCCCGCCCGGAAGCTTCTCCATCTCGTCCAGGAAATTCCCGTTCCCCGCGTCCCCGGCACCGCCCGCATCCCCGGTGCCAGCGGTGTCCGCGGTGTCCCGCAGGAACGCCACCACCTCCGGCCACGGGCGGATCACATCCGCGACGTCGAGCAGGTCCAGTCCCATCTCCGACGTGATGTTGTCCGGCGCGGACAGCGTCAGCGTGTCCGCCGCGTTCTTCTCGCCCAGCCACTCCCCCAGCTTGTCGTTCAGCCACCACGTGGCCTCCATCCCCGCCATGATCACCCGCATGCTCAGCGGATCGCTCAGCACGCGCTTGTGCTCCTCGAAAGCCTCCAGCAGAAACGCGAACAGCGCCGGTCCGCTCTTCGTCCGGATGTTCCGCTCCAGGGCCTCGACCGACGCCCGGCTGCGCTCGATCAGCGCGGTGACAACGGCCGGATCGGTCGCGATCGGCGCGGGCGGCGCACCGGCGGACGGCGGCCTTCCGGGAGTCGTGTCCGGGAGCGACGGGACGAAGTCGCCGCGGTCGATCACGGTCTCCAGGGCATCCCTGATCAGCGGGTCACCCTTCCCCATCGCGTCGAGGAGACCGTCGCGGGTCGCGGGCGAGGCCAGCCGTTCGGTGACGTCGACGAACAGCCTCCCGCCCGCCTCCAGCATCGGGACCAGAGCCGTCAGCTGCCACATCGAGTACCCGAGAGGCCTCATCGGGTCGGTCATCATCTGCCCGTGGCCCACCGAGACGTAGACGTGGTTCTCCTCGTCGCCGCTCTCGGGCACGGGGAAGAGCGTGGTGATCGGGCGGCTCTGAACGATCCGGAAGCCGTCCTGCACCAGACACCACTCGATGTCCTGCGGAGAGCCGAAATACGCTTCGATCCGCCGCCCCAGCCGCACCAACTCCACCGCCTGCCCATCCGCCAGTGCCGGCCGCTCCTGCTCCCCCGCATCGACCGCCACCTCCCGCGTGCCACCACCCGGCTCCGGGCGAACCGCCCGCCGCTTGGCGGCAATCGCCCTGGTCACCACCGCGTCGTTCCGCACGGTGAAGACATCCGGGTTCACCAGACCCGACACCAAGGCCTCGCCCAGACCGAAGCCCGCCTCCACCGTCGCGACCTTCCGGTTCCCCGTGACGGGATCGGCCGTGAACAGGATGCCCGACGCCCGCGGAAAGACCATTCGCTGCACGACCACCGCCATACGGACCGCGCGGTGGTCGATTCCGTTGCGCTGCCGGTAGACCACCGCCCGCTCGGTGAACAGCGACGCCCAGCAATGGCTGATACGGCGCAGGACCTCCGACGGCCCGACGACATTCAGGTACGTGTCCTGCTGTCCGGCGAACGAAGCGGTCGGCGAATCCTCCGCCGTCGCACTGGACCGCACCGCGTAGGCGGCCTGCTCGCCGGGGCCGGCGGGACCGCCGAGGCTGTCGGCACCGGTGAGACCGTCGATACCGGCGAGCGCGCCGGTGATCTCCGCCGCGATGTCGTCCGGGAGCGCGGTCTCCTCGATCGTGCTCCGGATCCGCGCGCTGAGCGTACGGATCGCCTCCCGGTCCTCCGGGTCCACCCGCGACAACTCATCGAGCAGGCCGTCGAGCGCGGGAGCTTGCGCCATCACCCGCCGGAAGGCATCCGTCGTCACACAGACGCCACCCGGCACATGGGCGCCCTCGATCCTCGACAGGCCGCCCAGATGTGCGCCCTTGCCGCCGACGACCGCGACCTGCGTCTCGTCGACCTCCCGCAGATCCACCACGTACCGCCCGGTCATCGCGACACCTCCGGGGTGGCCGTCATCCGTCGCGCCGCGGCGGCCGGTCGGATCACCGGTGTCGCGCTCTCCGTCACACTTCTCTTCGGCCACGTTCTCATCCCTGGTCGTCTTCCTTCCGGCGAGTCCTGCGGCCGACACACCCGGGCAGCCTGGGCCTACCCCCGCAGCCGCACGACCGGTCCCACCCCTGATTCGACGTCACCGCAGCCCGGGTTCGCCGACAACAACACGCGTACGTCGTCGCCCTCGATTCCGCAGGCAGCAGCGGTCGGCCGCCGATTCTGCGCCATCCCCCGGGCCTTGCCGCAAGCCCCCCGGTGAGCTATAAGTTGAGAGTGGCAAGGAGAGAGTTTCCCTCCTTGCCTTTGTCGTGTGTGCGACTCCCGTGCGAACCGGCCTCTTCAGGGTGATGCCGCGGGTCATTCCTCCGCGTCGCGCACCAGCAGCGCGACCTGCACCCGGTTCTGGACCGCCAGCTTGGAGAACAGGCTGCCGGTGTGTGCCTTGACCGTCGCGACGCTGATGTGGAGCCTCTCCGCGATCTCCGGGTTCCCCAGCCCGTCCGCGATCGCCCCGGCCGTCTCGCGTTCCCGCTCGGTCAGTGCCGACAGCCGGTCCCGCGCGGCCCGACGGGACGCGTCACGCGTGTGGGAGGACTGCGGACCGGTGGCCGCGGCGATCACCCGTGCCGTGGCGGCCGGGGACAGCACGGGATTGCCGTCCGCGACGGTCCGCACCGCGTCGAGGATCCGCGACGGCTGGGTGTCCTTCAGGACGAACCCGAGGGCTCCGGCCCGTAGCGCGCCGAGCACCAGGTCGTCGGAGTCGAAGGTCGTCAGCATCAGCACCCGGGGCGGCACCGGCCGGGTGAGGAGCTCACGGGTCGCGCTGAGACCGTCGAGGACCGGCATCCGTACGTCCATCAGCACGACGTCCGGCCGCTGCTCGTCCACCACCGTGATCGCGGCCCTCCCGTCGGCCGCCTCGGCGACGACGGTCAGATCCGGCTCACCGTCGATGACCAGCCGCAACGCCATCCGCACCAATTGGTCGTCGTCGACGATGACGACGCGTACCGGTTCCCGCTGCTCGCTGTCCACTCAGGTTCTCTTTTCATGGGTGGGGGCCGGCCAGGGCAGCCGCACGGTGAGGACGTACCCGTGGTCGGGTGTGGGGCAGTGGTGGAGGGTTCCACCCGCGAGGTCGACGCGTTCGGTGAGGCCGAGCAGTCCGAATCCCGACGCCGGTGGCCGCTGAGCGGGTCTGTCGGTGGCCGGGGAGTTGCGGACGCTGACGCCGAGGCCGTCGCCCGAGCGGCCCTCGACAGCGATGTGGACGCGTGCGCCCGGAGCGTGTTTGGCGGCGTTGGTCAGTCCTTCCTGGACCACCCGGTAGCAGGTCCGGCCCACGACGTCGGCCGGTGTTCCCGTCACGGTGGTGGCCAGCGTGACGTCCAGGCCCGACGCGCGGGCATCGGCCACCAGGTCGGGGATGCGGTCGAGGGAGGGCTGCGGTGGTTCGGGGTGGCCCGGGTCCGCCCGGAGCACGCCGAGGACGTCCCGCAGCTCTTCCAGAGCCTGGTGGGAGCCCTCGGCGATGCCGCGGACCAGCAGCCGGTTCTCCTCGGCCCTGAGGTCGCCGCGGTGGTCCAGCACTCCGGCCTGCATGGCGACCAGGGAGATGCGGTGCGCGAGTACGTCGTGCATCTCGCGGGCGATCCGGTTGCGCTCCAGGACCCGCGCCTGTGCCGCTCGTGCCGCCTGTTCCCGTTCCGCGCTCTCCGCGCGGTCCCGCAGTGACCGCACCTCGACGCGTCGCGCGCCGATGGCCATGCCCACGGCCACCGCGATGCCGGCGGTCAGGGCCGGCAGCGCGAGTTGGAACCAGAACGTGCCGGGCGGGTTCTGGACCGGGTAGAACCCGCCCACGAACTGCGTCGCGGTGACATAGGCCAGGACGACCGCCCCGATCTCCACGGGGCGACGGCGGGTGGAGATCGAGCCCAGGGCCAGTAGGGCGGCGCCGGTGGCGAGCGCCGACGCGGTCGAGGCGATCGTGACCGTCATGGCGACGGCCAGCGGGAACCGCCGCCGCCACGGCAACACGGTCAGGCAGGCGAGGGCCACCAGCGGATCACCGATGCGGAACCAGGGGTCCGGTCCGACGCCCTGGTTGTGCAGCAGCACGCCGATGTAGAGCCAGATCGGCACACTCAGCACCGCGGCCGCCGCCAGCCGCCAGGTCTGCTGCCACCATCCGAGCCGTGGCGCGCCGTCCGTGTTCACCCGTTCAGTATCGCGAAGCCGCGGGGCCGGGGAGTCAGCCCCAGGGCGGATGCGTCTTCGACCGGAGTCGTACGAACGCCTCGCCACTGGTCGGTCCCGCTCCGGGCCGCGGGGCCGATGTGCCCGGTTCCGCCGCACGGACAGACTCGTCCCCGTACCGAGACGACCGGACGTGGGACGGAGGGGCGCGATGCGTGAGCGTGGTCTGGTGGCGCTCGAGGCGGCCGGGATGGCGGTGACGGCCCTGGCGTCCCAGGCGGTGATCCGTGGCCTGCTCGACCGCGACACCGCGTTGCTGTGGGGTCTCCTCGGCCGGGTCTCCGGCGGCTCTGCCGGTCCGATGGTGCTCCTCGGGCTCGTCGCGCTGCTCTCGGTGGCGGTCGGTGGCTGGGCGCACATCCGCCGGGAGTCCGCCGTCGAGCGGGCCGGAGGGTACGGGACGGTCTGCGGCCGGGAGGCGGTCCGAACCGGTGCGGAACAGCGGGCCCGGTCGTCCGCGCCGCCGAGACGGTGACGCGGAGGTCAGGGCCGGAGAGCGGTGGCCGCCTTCACGGCCGCGTATCCGTCACCCCTTTCACGCAGTCAGCGGCGGGCGCTGTGAGCCCGCATTTTCCGGCGCCCTGTGCGCCCTTTTCCAGGAGGACATCTGATGCGTAAATCCTTGTCGCTGGCGCTCGCCGCCGGCGCGGTGGCGGTGGCGGCCGCGATGCCGGGGGCGTCGGCGGCGGCTCCGGGTACCGCGGGGGCGGGTTCGGACACCGTGCGATGGGGCCCGTGTCCCGAGGACGTCGCCGCGCCCCGTCTGGAGTGCTCGACGCTCGACGTCCCGCTGGACTACCGGCGCCCGGACGGCCGCCGGATCGAGATCGCGATCTCCCGGCTGGCGAGCGAGAACCCGTCGAAGCGCCGTGGTGTGCTGCTGACCGATCCGGGCGGTCCCGGGGGTTCGGGGCTCGGCTATCCGGCCGTTCTCGCCGCGTCGGGTCTGCCCCAGGAGGTGCTGGACTCATACGATGTGATCGGCTTCGATCCCCGTGGTGTCGGTCGCAGCTCTCCGGTGACCTGCCATCTGACGCAGGAGCAGCAATACCGCGGCAATTTCGCTCCGTACGCGCACACCGCGGCCGACGTCGCGCGGGAAGCGGGCTACGCGCGGACCGTCGCACGGCAGTGCGCCACGTCGCGGACGGCGTGGATGCTGCCGCACATCACCACCGCGAACACCGCGCGCGACATGGACCGGATCAGGGTGGCGCTCGGAGAACGGAAGATTTCCTACCTCGGCCATTCGTACGGCACGTACCTCGGTGCGGTGTATACGACGATGTTCCCGAGGCGCGGCGACCGGGTCGTGCTCGACAGCAATCTGGGTCCCGGCGGTTACGACGTCACGGCCATGCGGTTGTTCGCCCGGGGGCTGAAAGACCGGTTCCCGGACTTCGCGGAGTTCGCGGCCGCGCGCCCCGAGTACGGTCTGGGCAGCACGCCGGAGCAGGTGACCGCGAAGTTCTTCGACCTCGCGAAGCGGCTGGAGCGGAAGCCCGTCCGAGGTGTCGACGGGACGGCGTTCCGCGGGGCCACGTTCGAACATCTCTACACGGATGCCCTGATGCCGCACCTGGCGGAACTCTGGCAGGCGCTCGACACGGACCGGCCGTTGCCGCCCTCCCTGCCCCTGCCGGCGCATCTGGAGAACCTCATGGCGGCGCGCTTCTATGTGATCTGCGGTGATGCGCGCTGGCCGGGGACGGTTCGGGAGTACCAGCGCAATGCGGCCGTCGACCGGGTGCGGTATCCGATGCTCGGTGGCTCCACGGCGAGCATCGGTCCGTGCGCGTTCTGGCCGACCGGTCAGGTCGAGCCGCCGGTGCGGATCGGTGACCGGGGGCCGTCGAACGTGCTCATGGTGCAGAACGAGCGCGACCCGGGAACGCCGCTGGCAGGCGCCCGGGAGCTGCGGCGGGCGTTCGGCCAGCGGGCCCTGATGGTGACGGCCGATCAGGGCGGGCACGGTGTCTATCCGTTCGACGACAACGTCTGCGCGAACGGCACGGTGACGAGGTTCCTGATGACTGGTCAGCGGCCGGCTCGGGACCTCGACTGTGCGGCGGACCCGGGCGCGTAGAGGGGTGCGTGGGCGTCCGGCGGTTGCTGACTGACCGCCAGATGCCCTGTACATCAAGGGGTTTGAGCACTTTTCATTATCACCGGCAAACTTTGAACACTGTGGTGACGAAGTATGGACGCCGCCGGTAGAAGCCTCCTACTGTTCTCGGCGCAGCCACCGGAGCCCTTGTCCGGAGCATGCGCTGCCCCACCGCACGAGCCGAACGTTCACCCCCGGGCGCCGGGTGGCCCCACCCACCGCCGCGACGTGCCCCTTGCCGCGAGGGGCCAGGAGGAAGAATGCATCCACGGCCGCTCCACCGTTGCCGCAGACATCTCACCGGTCTACTGGTCTCCGCGTTCCTCGTCGGCGCCTTCTCCGCCGTGCCGGCCACGGCCGCGCCGGCGCCGCGGGACGAACTCCCGCCGCAGGAGCCGGGCGTCACCCTGCGCGTCTTCGATGTGCAGGTCCCCCTCAGCGAACTGTGCGACATCAAGGCCGGGCAGACGCCGAACGTCGACAAGCTGATGCCCGAGATCGACTGGAGCTCGCCGGACGACTTCGGCTTCGGCGACCACTTCGTCTCCCAGGTCACGGCCAACCTCACCGTTCCCGAGAGTGGGGCGTACGCCTTCCGGCTGACCAGCGACGACGGTTCGCGGCTGCGGATCGACGACTCCACCGTCATCGACCACGACGGGCTGCACGGCGCGGACCCCAAGGACGGCTCCGTCGAATTGACGGAGGGTCACCATGCGCTGAGGATCGACCACTTCGACCGTACGGGCGGCCAGCAGGTCACCTTGGAGTGGAAGCCGCCCGGCGCCGGGGACTTCGTCGTCGTGCCGAACTCCGTGCTGAGCACCGACGCCGATGTCGTACGGGTGACGGCGCCGGGCCGCAAGGAGTGCGAGGGCGCTCTCGACTCCCCCGGCGACGGGCTGCCCCTGACCGAGGTGCACCCGGACTACGCGCTCACCGATCTGCGCCCCGCGGGCTTCGAGCCGCAGGTCACCGCGATGGACTGGCTGCCCGACGGCCGGCTCGCCGTGACCACCTGGGGCGGCACGGACAACGAGACCGGAGAGGTCTATCTCCTCGACGGCGTCCAGGGCGAGACCGGTCCCGGCAGTGTGACGGCGAAGAAGGTGGCCGAGGGTCTCAAGGAGCCCATGGGCATCAAGGCCGTCGACGGCAAGCTGTACGTCTCCCAGAAGCACGAACTCACCGAGCTGACCGACTCCGACGGCGACGATGTGACCGATGCGCGGCGGACGGTCGCGACGTGGCCGTACGGCGGGAACTTCCACGAGTTCGCCTTCGGCCTGCTCTACCGGGACGGGTACTTCTATCTGAACCTGTCCGTGGCGATCAACCTGGGCGGGGCGACGACCGATCCGCAGCCGGCGCCGAACCGCGGATCGACCATCAAGGTGAACAAGGAGACCGGCGAGGTCGACTACATCGCCGGTGGCCTGCGTACCCCCAACGGCATCGGCTGGGGGCCCGAGGGCGACATGTTCGTGCTCGACAACCAGGGCGGCTGGCTGCCCTCCTCGAAGCTCCTCCACATCAAGCAGGACAGGTTCTTCAACCACTACACCAACCCGGCGGGCCCGTTCGACGCGCAGCCGGTCACCAAGCCGGTGCTGTGGTTGCCGCAGAACGAGATAGCCAACTCCCCCAGTACGCCACTGCAGTTGACCGAGGGCCGGTTCGCCGGGCAGATGCTGTTCGGTGACGTCACGTACGGCGGGATCCAGCGCGCGTATCTGGAGAAGGTCGACGGCGAGTACCAGGGCGCGGTCTTCCGCTTCACCCAGGGCCTGGAGGCGGGCGTCAACCGGATCAGCATGGGCCCGGACGGCGCGATCTACGCCGGCGGGCTGGGCGCGGGCGGCAACTGGGGCCAGGAGGGCAAGCTGACCTACGGGCTCCAGAAGCTCTCCCCCAGCGGTGACAAGGCCTTCGACATCCTGGCCATGCGCGCGAAGCCCGGCGGTTTCGAGCTGGAGTACACCGAGCCGCTCTCCGAGGCGACGGCCGCGAAGCTCGCCGAGAGCTATCGGGTCGATCAGTGGACGTACGCCCCCACGCCGCAGTACGGCGGGCCCAAGATCGACGAGGAGTCGCTCGCCGTCAGTGCGGCCACACTCTCCGAGGACGGCAAGAAGGTCACGCTGACCATCCCGGGCCTCAAGGCGAACCGTGTGGTCCACGTCCGCTCGCCGCGCCCCTTCAGCTCCGCCGGCGGTACGGAGCTGTGGAGCACCGAGGCCTGGTACACGCTCAACTCGCTGCCGGGCGACCAGCCTCCGGCCACCCAGTACGAGGCCGAGGAGGGCACCCTCACCGGAGGCGCGGGCGTCGACACCGAGCACGCGGGCTACTCCGGCGGCGGTTTCGTCGACAACTTCGGCGAGGAGGGTGCGGCGGTCACCTTCGATGTGGAGGCCGGTGAGGCGGGTCCGTACGACGTGGGTCTGCGCTACTCCAACGGGCCGGACCCGGCTCCCGGCACCAAGACGGTGAGCGTCCACGTCAACGGCGAGAAGGTGCGGCAGACCGAGCTGCTGTCCACCACCGACTGGAAGACCTGGTCGACGGGGACCGAGCAACTGGAGCTGCGCGAGGGCCGCAACACGATCACGTACGCGTACGACAGTGGCGACACCGGTCATGTGAACCTGGACATGATCACCGTTCATCCGAAGGGCGCCCGTGTCCAGCTCTTCGACGGCACGGACCAGGCGGCCTGGCAGCATCCGGACGGCCGTACGCCCGAATGGCCGGTGAGCGATGGGGAGATGGAGATATCCGGCGGGGACCTGCGGACCAAGCAGGGCTTCCAGGACTTCCGTGCGCATGTCGAGTTCTGGCTGCCGAATCTCCCGCCGGACGTGACCGGCCAGGACCGCGCCAACAGCGGCGTGTATCTGCAGGAGCGTTACGAGGTGCAGATCCTGGACTCGTACGGTGACACCACGCTCGCCGACAACGAGGCCGGGGCTATCTACACCAAGAAGGCTCCGGACGTGAACGCCGCGACGGCGCCGGAGACCTGGCAGACGTACGACATCACCTTCCGTGCCGCCCGCTACGACGCCGCGGGCAACAAGACGGAGGACGCCCGGATCTCCGTCGTGTGGAACGGCGTCACCGTCCACGACGACGTGGCGGTCGACGGTGCGACCGGCGGCGGGGCGGCCGAGGGTCCGACGGCCGGGGCGATCAAGCTCCAGGACCACGGAAGCAAGATCCGCTACCGCAATGTGTGGGTCGAGCCGCTCGGCTAGGCGGTCCGGCGCGGGGTTCCGGGGCGACAGCGGGTTGTTGTCGCCCCGGAGCCGTACGCGGCGGCGTTCGCGCCGCGTGCCGCCCGGGTCTGACGGCGGATCCGTGGGCGGCAGACCTGTGGGCGGTGGGGCCGTGGACGGTGGACCCGTCGGCGGTGGAGCCGTGCGCGGTTCGGGTCCGTCGCTATCGTGCTCCCGTGAATCCCACCGCGCGGTGTCCGCTGTTGTTCCTCGACGTCGACGGGCCGCTCATCCCCTTCGGCGCGTCGGCCCACCCGTACCCGACCTACGAGGCGGGCCCCGACAGCCCGGGCATCGGCGCGAACCCCCTCCTGACCAGGATCGATCCCCGGCACGGACCACGGCTCGGGGCGCTGCCCTGCGAACTCGTCTGGGCGACGACATGGATGGAGGACGCGAACACCTGGATCGCCCCGCGTATCGGCCTGCCTCCGTTGGAGGTCGTCCGGTGGCCGGAGCCCTCCGAAGGGGACGGCTCCCGCGGCAACGGCGAGGAGGATGAGGACGAGAGGAACGGGCTGCACTGGAAGACCCGGGTCCTCGTGGCCCGAGCCGCGGGCCGCCCCTTCGTCTGGGTCGACGACGAGATCACCGGCACCGACCGGGTCTGGGTCTCCGCCCATCACCCGGGCCCCGCGCTGCTTCACCGGGTGGATCCCCGGTGGGGCCTGACGGACAGCGACTACGCGGCCATCGACGCCTGGCTGCGCCGCGGGCACGATGGCTTTCGGTGAGTCGTAGCGGACTCCTGCCCGGCGGCCGACGCCCCGGCAGGTGGGTGGCGTTCTTGCGGTGACGGCTCGTCAGGTCGCGCTTCTCCGGCAGGAGACGACGACCAGGAAGGGCCACAGCGCCTGGACGAACGTCACCACGCGCTCGGCGACGCCGGGCGTGCCATCGCTCTGCAGCTCCGCCAGGAACCACAGAGCGCTCGCACCCATCAACGCGCTCGCGGCGAGGGACACATCGAGTCTCAGCCCCCATGGCACCGGGTTCCGCCCCCGGACGGCGGCCAGCGGAGGCCACGCCGCCAGCAGCAGGACGCCCACTGTGGCCACCACCCCGTGCTCCAGCGCCCCGCCGCTGCTCGGCGCCGGCACCAGGGTCAGGGCCAGGGCGCACAGTCCGCCGCCGGCCAGGGCCACCCGCCCGGGGAACGCCGCCTGCCGGAGCGCGTGCGCCGTCAGCACGTAACACGTCCCCAGCACCAGCAGCATCCCTGTCATCAGCCAGTAGCTGGTGGCCCCGTAAGCGGCCAGCACGCTCAGGGTGTGCCGCGCGGGGTCGTACTCCGGGCCTTGGCGCAGTTGCGCAATCATCCAGGAACCGACCAGAAGCACGGGGGCGCAGCCGGAGGTGACCAAGGCCCACCAAGGAGCAGATCGCATCGAGCCAGCATAAATGCGCACATCTTGCTTGGTGCTGATCTGCGCGCTGGTCTCCGTGCCGATCCCCGCGCCGCGGCAGGCGGCGCGGGACGCTCAGGCGGACAGTACGCGCAGGGCCAACGCGGCGGCCGCCAGCAGGGCGAGCACCACCGCCGGGGCGATTTCGTAGTCCTTGGCGCGCACGTGGGCGACGACGGCCCCGATGAAGTACAGGAAGACGCCGATGGCGGCGGCCGACCCGATCAGCGGCACGCCGAGGCCGATCAGGAGGCCGAGGGCGCCCGCCGCCTTGAGCGAGGCGAGCCGGGGGAGCCAGGTGTCGGGAACGCCCACCTTGCCCATCGAGGCGGTGATGGCCTCGTTGCGCAGGAACGTCAGTACGGCGGAGGCGCCGATGACGAGGGCGAGGAGGACGCCGACCACGGCGTAGGCGATGAACATGGGTTACCTCGGGATCATCAATGATGGATCTGAATATATCGTTGATGACTATAAACGATTCTCACCGTTCCACAATGGACGCCCTGATACCGTGGGGGAATGCCAGTTCAGGACAGGGCCACCCAGGACTCCGCGGGGCCGTCGATGTCTCCGGACCAACGCCTCGGCTTCCTGCTCGCCTACCACGGCAATGCGACACAGACCCTGATCCACAAGGCGCTCGCGGCCACCGGGCTCACGCCGCGGCACATGATGACGCTGCTGCAGCTGGCCGAGGGGCCGGTGACGCAGAAGGCGCTGATCGAGCGGCTCGACGTCGACCCCAGCGTCCTCGTCGCCCTGCTCAACGATCTGGAGGGCGGCGATCTCGTACGCCGCCGACGCGACACCGCGGACCGCCGCCGGCACATCGTCGAGATCACCCCGCAGGGGACCGCGCAGCTCAGCACGTCGGACCTGGCGCTCGACACCGTGGAGCGGGAACTCTTCGCGGACCTGTCCGTACGCGAACAGGGGGCGTTGCGGCGGCTGCTGGGCAAGCTGCGCACCTCACCGCAGGACTTCAGCTGCACGGAGGACTGAGCTCCGGCGGCCCCGGGCGCCCCGGCAGCTCCGGGAGCGACCAGGCGGTCCGCGGATCAGGTGACCGCGGAGCGTCGGGGGGCGTCCCGGTCAGAGAACCGTGTCGTCGGGAGTCCCCGTCTCCGGCTCCGCCCGCCTGATCGGCATCATCGTCTCCACCGCGTCCTGCGCGAGATGGTCGAGGATCAGACGGTTGACCAGAGCCGGCCTCTCCAGCGGAACCAGATGGGACGCTCCGGGCACGATCGCGAGCTGTGCGTCCGGGATCGCGCGGTAGAGGGCGATCGTGTGTTCCAGCGTCATCAGGTCGTCGTCGCCGGCCATGACGAGGGTGGGCGCCGCGACCCGGGCCAGTTCCTCGGTCGTGAGCGTCGGCTGGGTGCGCCACATGTCGATCACCTTCGCGGCCACCACCGGCCAGTGGCCCGCGCCGTCCGGAGCGACGGGCTCGTACAGTTCCCGGAAGAAGGCGAGGTCGGGCCCCTCCGGCGTCATCGCGTCGAGCATCGACGGCTCGACGAAACACTCGGGACCCGGACGGAAGTTGGCGCCGATCGCCACGACCTTGCGCACGAGGTCGGGCCGGGCCGTGGCGACGAGCAGCGCGACCACTCCCCCGTCGCTCCAGCCCACCAGATGCGCCGGTCCCTCGACGACCTGCTCCAGGAAGGCCGCGGTGTCCTCGGCCATGTCCCGGTACGTCAGCGGCCCCGCCACATCGGCCGTGTGCCCGTGGGCGCGGCGTTCCGGCAGGAGGACGCGGTAGGCGGCGGCGAGGTCGGCGCGCTGCGCGCCCCATGTGTCGTTGGTGCAGAAGCCGCCGTGCAGCAGGACCAGCGGGTCGCCGGTCCCCTCGGTCTCGTACCAGGTCCTGACACCTGGAAGGTCCGCGTACTCACCCATCGCCCCAGGCCTCTCCGGGATGCTGTCGTCTCTGGCCAGTCTGCGCCGCGGCCTCGGGGGGCGCCAGGTGGAGCCGTACGGCCGCCGCCGCGCTGTCGAGGAGCATCTCCAGTGCCGTGGGGTAGGCGCTGTCGTTCATCCTCGCCACCAGCAGCGGGGCGGTGGCGGCGATGTTCGGGTGGGTCTCCGCGGGCAGCCGGGCGTAGGTGGCGCGCCAGACCCGCTCGTCGGCGGCGCGTGCGGCTTCGGGCAGGGCCAGGCTCGCGGCGTCCAGTGCGGCGAAGGCGAGTGCCTGGTCGACGAACGCCTGGTAGATGCGGACGACGTCCGTGGCGGGCAGTCCGGTGGACCGCAGGATGCCGAGGACCGCCTCGTCGCCGGCGATCTCGTTGGCCCGGCCGCTGACCCGGCTGGCGGTCAGCACCGCGGCCTCCGGGTGGGCGAGATAGGCGGTGTGGATGCGCAGGCCCACCTCGCGCAGGTCGTTCCGCCACTCCCCACCGGGCCGCCATCCCCGCAGGGCACGTCCGATCAGCTCGTCGGCGATCGCCAGGGTCAGGTCGTCGATGCCGCGGAAGTAGCGGTAGAGCGTGCTCGGGTCGGCACCCAGGGCGATGCCCAGGCGTCGCACGGTCAGTCCGTCCCTGCCGTGTTCGTGGAGCATGCGCAGCGCCGTCTCGACGATCAGCTGCTGGGTGACGACCACGCCCTGCTTGGTCGGCCTTCTGCGTCGGCGCCCCTCCTCCGGAACGACTTCTTTCGCCATCGGATCCCCTCTTCCGGCCCGGTCCCTGCCTGGTTCCTGCCTCGTGCCGGTCCGGTTCCGGTTTCGGCGTCCTGTGCCCGGACCCGGCGCATTCCGAGCTTATGCCAACGGCGTTGACGTTACTCAAGTGCGCCCCTTTCATGGACGAATCCAAGGACATCGGGCCGCACGGCCCGGCTCATCGACGAAAGGCACATCCGCCATGCGCGTACTGCTCGTCGGCGCAGGTGGCGTGGGTACGGCGATCACCAGGATCGCCGCCCGCCGCTCGTTCTTCGACCACATGATCGTCACCGACTACGACCTCTCCCGGGCCGAGGCCGCGGTGGCCGCGCTCGGCGAGGAGCAGGCCCGGTTCACCGCGCTGCGCGTCGACGCCTCGGACCGGGAGGCGGTCACCGCCCTCCTCGCCGAGCAGCGGTGCGACATCCTCGTGAACGCCACCGACCCCCGGTTCGTGATGCCGTTGTTCGAGGCGGCGCTGGCCGCGGGCGTCGACTATCTGGACATGGCCATGTCCCTCTCGTCGCCGCATCCGGAGCGCCCGTACGAGGAGTGCGGGGTCAAGCTCGGCGACGGGCAGTTCGAGCGCGCCGCCGCGTGGGAGGAGGCCGGCCGGCTCGCGCTCGTCGGGGTGGGCGTCGAGCCGGGACTCTCCGATGTCTTCGCCCGGTACGCCGCGGACGAGCTGTTCGACACGGTCGAGGAGATCGGTGTCCGTGACGGCGCGAACCTCACCGTCGATGGCTACGACTTCGCTCCGTCGTTCTCGATCTGGACCACCATCGAGGAGTGTCTGAACCCGCCGGTGGTCTGGGAGAAGGACCGCGGCTGGTTCACCACGGCCCCGTTCAGCGAGCCGGAGGTCTTCGACTTCCCCGAGGGCATCGGGCCGGTCGAATGCGTCAACGTCGAGCACGAGGAGGTGCTGCTGATCCCGCGCTGGGTGGAGTCCGGGCGGGTCACCTTCAAGTACGGGCTGGGCGACGAGTTCATCGACACCCTCAAGACGCTCCACAAACTCGGTCTGGACCGTACGGACAAGGTCAGCGTGCCCGGCGGTGACGTGTCGCCGCGCGATGTGGTCGCGGCCTGCCTGCCGGATCCCGCCTCGCTCGGCGACCGTATGCACGGCAAGACCTGTGCCGGCACCTGGGTGAAGGGCACCAAGGACGGTGCGCCCCGCGAGGTGTACCTCTACCACGTGGTCGACAACCAGTGGTCGATGCGGGAGTACGGTTCCCAGGCCGTGGTCTGGCAGACGGCCATCAACCCGGTGATCGCCCTGGAGCTCGTGGCGAACGGCGTGTGGAGCGGCGTGGGCGTCCTCGGCGCCGAGGCGCTGGACCCGCGTCCGTTCCTCGATCTGCTCGTCGCGTACGGGTCTCCGTGGGGCCTGCGGGAGCAGTGATCGCGGGCTCGTTCACGGTCCGCGAGAAAAAGTCGGGAAGTTTTCGGGTGACGATGTCGAGAACCAGGATCCGGCTCCGTCCCCGTGGTGAGAGCGACCAGAATGGGTCGCACCGCATCGAGGAGTATGACCATGGCCAAGTACCTGCTGCTGAAGCACTACCGCGGAGCCCCGGCCGCGGTCAACGACGTACCGATGGACCGGTGGACGCCCGAGGAGGTCTCGGCGCACATGCAGTACATGCAGGACTTCGCGGACCGGCTGGAGAAGACCGGGGAGTTCGTCGACGGTCAGGCGCTCGCCCCCGAGGGCGCGTGGGTCCGGTACGACGGTGAGGGCCGGCCGCCGGTCACCGACGGGCCGTTCGCCGAGACCAAGGACCTCATCGCCGGCTGGATGATCATCGACGTCGACGGTTACGACCGTGCCGTCGAGCTGGCCGGTGAGCTGTCGGCCGCTCCGGGGGCGGGTGGGAGGCCGATCCACGAGTGGCTGGAGGTGCGCCCGTTCCTGACCGCGCCGCCCACCGTCACGGAGTGACGCCTCGATGAACGAGGCCCTTCTGCGCAGCCTCACACCGAGCGTCCTCGGGATCCTCGTCCGCCGCGGAGCGGATTTCGCGGCGGCCGAGGACGCCGTTCAGGACGCCCTGGTCGAGGCGGTCCGCGTCTGGCCGGACGAACAGCCGCGGGACCCGAAGGGCTGGCTGGTCACCGTGGCCTGGCGGCGGTTCCTCGACGCGACCCGGGCCGAGGCCGCCCGCAGGCGGCGGGAGGACCGCGTCGACGAGGAGCCCGTGCCCGGCCCCGCGCCCGCGACGGACGACACGCTCCAGCTCTACTTCCTGTGCGCCCATCCGTCGCTGACGCCGTCGTCGGCCGTCGCGCTCACGCTGCGCGCCGTCGGCGGGCTGACCACCCGCCAGATCGCCCGGGCCTATCTGGTGCCCGAGGCGACCATGGCGCAGCGCATCAGCCGGGCGAAACGCACCGTCTCCGGGGTGCGGTTCGATCAGCCCGGCGATGTCGCCACCGTGCTGCGCGTCCTCTATCTGGTCTTCAACGAGGGCTATTCCGGTGATGTCGACCTCGCCGCCGAGGCGATCCGGCTCACCCGGCAGCTCGCGGCCGCGATCGACCACCCGGAGGTGGCGGGGCTGCTCGCCCTGATGCTGCTCCACCATGCCCGGCGCGCCTCCCGGACCGCGCCGGACGGGAGCCTGGTGCCGCTCGCCGAGCAGGACCGGGGCCGCTGGGACACCGCGATGATCGCCGAGGGGGTGGAGATCCTGCAGGCGGCACTCGTGCGCGACCGGCTGGGCGAGTTCCAGGCCCAGGCCGCCGTCGCGGCGCTCCACGCCGACGCGCGGACCGCCGAGGAGACGGACTGGGTGCAGATCGTCGAGTGGTACGACGAGTTGGCGGGCCTGACGGACAGCCCGGTCGTCCGCCTCAACCGGGCGGTGGCCGTCGGCGAGGCCGACGGTCCGCGCGCCGGGCTGGCCGAACTCGACGCGCTGAGCGACTCGTTGCCCCGCCACACGGCGGTGGCGGCATATCTCCACGAGCGTGACGGCGATCTCGAGACGGCGGCACGGCTGTACGCGGAGGCCGCCCACAAGGCACCCACCCTCGCCGAGCGCGCCCACCTCACGCGCCAGGCCGCCCGGCTCAACACCGGCCGCCCGGGGTGACGGGCCCGGCGCCGCAGCTTCGGGGAGCGGCGCCGGCCGGCGGGTAACGGAGTCGGCCGGTCGGCGGCTCACGGCGACGACACACCCCCATCGTGACATTTAGGTAAGCCTCACCTAATATGCGGTTGTCGTCTTCGGGTCCCCACATTCCAAGAAGCCGGTATCCCCCCTTCTTTCGTTCGCCTCCCGGGAACGGCTCCGTCCAGACGTGCGCCGTCCCCCTCCCCCCGAAGGACACATCCAGCGCATGTCCATGCCCCGCCGCGGCCGCCTGGCCGCTCTCGCCGCCCTCACCGTCATATCCGTGGGCGCCGGCGTCCTCGCCGTACCCGCGTCCGCCGCACCGGGCGTCCACGCCGCCGCACCGGCCGCGGCCCCGGGCAGCACGTCGGCGTCCTCCCCGATCCTGGTGTCCGGCGGGTCCTCGTGGGGCTTCAAGGAGTCCTGGGTCCGTTACGTCACGGGCTCGGGCGGTTCGGTGGAGGTGGCCGGCGGCGCGACCAAGGACGCGGCCGGACTGATCGGCCATCCCGTCAGGCACGGCTCGGTGGACCCCGCCAAGCGCTCAGCCGATGTGCGCTTCGGCGGCTCGGTCACCTATGCGGTGCCCAGCCACGGCATCACCGCCATCACCCTCGCCAACCCGCGCGTCGTCATCAAAAACGGCCGGGGCACGCTCCACGTGGACCTGACGACCGATCTCGTCGCCGGTGAGGCCCCGGTCACCACGCCCGGCGTGCCGCTCGCCGACCTCACGGCGACGGCGGGCGCCCTCGACGGATCCACGCTCGACTGGCGCGGCATCACGGCCACGCTCACCGCCGAGGGCGCGGAGGTCTTCGCCTACCAGGGCCGGCCCATGTACCCGGTCGGCACCGTCCTGGACCCCCTCGCCGTCAGCGGCGGCGTCAGCGTCCCCACGCTGACGGTCAGCCAGGTCAGCGGGCTGGGCGCGGAGACCGAGGTCACCATCAGCGGCAAGGGCTATCAGCCCGGGCGCGGGGTGTACCTGGCCCAGTCCATCGCCCTGCCCGGCACCACGTACCCCAGCGTCTACGGGAACGCGGTGTACGTCCGCCAGGTCGGCGCGGACGGCACCTTCAGCGTCACCGCGCAGCTCACCGAG
This sequence comes from Streptomyces griseus, assembly GCA_002154345.1. Taxonomy (GTDB): domain Bacteria; phylum Actinomycetota; class Actinomycetes; order Streptomycetales; family Streptomycetaceae; genus Streptomyces; species Streptomyces caviscabies. The sequence goes on along the minus strand of MUNB01000152.1, from coordinate 16,785 downwards.
ACGTTCACCCCCTCCGGGGCGCCCGCCGTCGACTGCCGTACCACCGCCTGCTTCGTCACGAGCTTCAACTCGCACGACGGCGGCGACCCCACCTGGATGCCCTCCCGCGCCCAGGACGTGGCCCAGCCGCTGACGTTCGGCGTCGAGGCCCCGGCCCCGGCCGTCACCCGGCACCCCGCGTCGCGTACCGTCCGCTCGGGCGCCACCGGCACGTTCACCGCGGCCGCGACGGGCGGCGACACGGTCCGCTGGGAGCGCAGCACCGACCGTGGCGCGACCTGGAACACCGTCGCCAAGGCCACCTCCGCCACCCTGTCGGTGAAGGCGTCCGCCGCGCTCGACGGTCACCGCTACCGCGCCGTCTTCGTCAACGCGTCCGGCGAGACGGCGACGTCGGCCGCCACGCTCACGGTGTCCGCGGTCCCCGCCCGGATCATCTCCTTCAACGCCTCGCCGGAGCCGGTCGGCAAGGGCTCCAAGCTGAAGGTGGTCGCCACGCTCCAGACCGCCGGCGCCACGGACGACGTCTGGCGTCCGCAGGCCAAGACGCCCGTCCTGATCGAGTTCCGGTCGAAGGGCGGCAAGACCTGGAGCCGGACCACCACGGTCACCACGAACAGCAAGGGCGTCGCCTCGGCATCGGTCACCGCCGTCAAGGACGGCACCTGGCGCGCCCGTTACGCGGGAACCGCCGACCGTGCCGCGGCGGTCAGCTCCCTGGACTCCGTGGACGTCAAGCTGCGGACCGCCGTGTCCGGCTTCAACGCCTCCCCCGAGCCGGTCCGCAAGGGACGCACCATCACCGTCAAGGGCACCCTGCGCAGCCTGGACGGCACCTGGAAGAACACCTCGGGCCAGTCGGTCAGCATCCTGTTCAAGGCCGACGGTTCCAGCAAGTGGAGCAAGCCGGCCACCGTGAAAACCAACAGCAAGGGCGTCTTCTCGAAGGGGTTCACCGCGAAGAAGGACGGCGTCTGGAAGGCGCAGTTCACGGCCACGTCGGCGCGCCTGGGCACGACCAGCTCCGGCGACCGGGTCGACGTGCGCTGACCCGGGTCGTCCGACCGCAGCGCACCCGTACCGCGCCGCACCGCTCACCGCGCTGTGCCGCACCCGACGGAGCTGTTCCCGTCAGGTGCGGCACGTACGCCTCGATCGCCGTGGGCCGGCGCCCCGGTGACCTGCCGGCCGGCGCTACCCGCGCTGTGCGCTGCCGCCGTCGAGCGGCGGGTGGGCGTTGCGGAGCAGTTCCTGGAACTGTCCGGAGAACCAGTGCCCGGCCACCGGGGAGCCGGGCAGGGCGCCCGTGAGGTTGTAGCCGTTGCGGCCGTTGCCGGTGTACGTCGGGTCGCACATCCGGTCGAAGCCCTTGCCCTCGTCGTTGTCGATGGGCTCGCTGCTGCCGTCGGACTCGCCCGGGGGCTTGGCCCACACGTAGGCGTCGATCCCCGGCTCGGGCGCGACCGTGGGCCGCTCTCCGACGCCCGCGCCGCTCTGGTTGCACCAGTTGCCCGCGTGGATGCGGCGGTCGGTGCGACTGCCGTCGACATAGGCGTCGACGCCGGTCAGTGGTCCGGGGCCGGTGGGCCGGGAGGAGCCGCCCCAGCCGTTGCGGGCGGTGTCGATGAGCATGCCGAGGTCGGCGGCGAAGCCCTGGCGGACCAGTTCGGTGCGCAGCCCCTGGGCGAACGAGAGTTCGTCGACGTAGTAGTTCCAGTCCACCCAGCGCGACTGGCGCACCGTGGTGCCGTTCACGGAGTCGGTCACCGCGAAGTGGGGCTCCTTCAGCGCCGAGTAGTTGGCGGTGTTCACGATGAAGCCGTGCACGTCGGCGACGGTGGCGCCCTCCGTCGTCGCGGCCTTCTTGAACTGCTGGGCCGCGGGGACGAAGTTGGAGTCCCAGCCGAGCCAGCCGTGGTGGGCGGCGTCGACGTAGTTGTAGACGTTGGGCAGGGCGCCGAGCGTGTGCAGGGCGTACCCGATGCCCTTCTCGTAGTTGCCGTTGGCCTTCATCGTGGCGCACTCGGGCGTCGAACCGGCCGTGCCTCCGGCGTTGGTGACGAGGTTGGGCAGCGAGTCCGGTTCGATCAGCGTCACGATGCGCAGGCTCGCGTAGGCGGGGTCGCCGAGTATCTCGGCGATGGGGTCGACGTAGTCGTTCTTGTAGCGGTCGAGTTCGGTGGGGCCGAGTTCACCGTTGGAGGCGAGTGCGGAACAGTCCCGGCCCGGCAGGTTGTAGACCACGACCTGGAAGAGGTCGGCCCCCTGGCTCACGGCCGTGTCGAGGTGCGCGCGTAAGCCCCGCGCGCCGGGTGTGCCTTCGATGGCGGCGATGCGGTCCATCCAGACGAACGACGGCTCGTTCGCGATGGCGCCGCCGCCGGGTTCCGCGGCGGCTTTGGCGGACCAGTCGGGATTCACGTACGCGGTGGCGCCCGCATAGGGGTTGTCGACGCGGTCGGCGGCCGACGCCTGTCCGGGGACGGCGACCGCGAGCGATGCGCCCATGATCAGCGCGGACAGGGCGGCGGCCGCCCTCCTGCGCGATGCGTGTGGGGTGGTGCCTCGGATTCTCATTGCGGCTCCGTTTCTCATTGCGGCTCCGTGTTCCTCTCGTACGTCCGTCGCGGGTATCGACGGACGGGTTCAGGGGTCCGTGACGCTCGGGGAAGGAGAAGTAGGGGAATCGGGTGGGGGGAGGCAGGCGAGGGTGAAGCGGATGGAGAAGCCTGCTCGTGGGAGCGCTCCCAAACTGACGGCGCATTCGATGGCTGTCAAGCCTTCCAACGCAATCACCTTGTACGGAACGGCAGTTGAGGGTGAGTGGAGCGCTCCCATCGGGGGACTCGGGCGTCGGCGCGCGTGCGTCACCGGTCAAGTTCGCGTCGAGGTTTGGCCGACTACCGACTTGCGGAGGGGCCGGGTCGCGGAGAACGCGCTGCGGAACCCGCCGTGAAGCGCGCCGCGGAACGTGCCGCGCGGCGTCCTGCGGCAGAAGATGCCGTAACGCTGGTCTAGGCCAGGCCGTGCCCGTCCCCCTATCCTCACCCGTAGCCGGTGACACACCCTTTCCCCCACCCAGGTTGCCTGCCGGCTCGCGCCCCCCACTCAACTCCGCTCGAGCAGCCGGGTGATCTCCCCCATTCGCCGCCTCCAGGAGGCCACGGTGAAATTTCGCACCAGAAGCTCGGCGATCATCGGCACGCTCTGCCTCGTCACGTCGTTGGCCTTGGCCACGGCGTCGGCCGACGAGCCCGCCGCCCCGGTTCAACCGGTGAACGCCTCCCTGACCGAAGTGGCCAAGGCCCAGGGCCCGTCCGCCGGCGCGGCCGGCCCCGACGACACCCTGTGGATCGCCGAACGCGCGGGCACCGTAAGGGTCCTGGACGGTTCGGGGCTCGGCGCACCCGTCCTCGACATATCCGACGAGACCACCACCGACGGCGAACGCGGCCTGCTGGGCGTCGCGTTCGACAAGACGTTCGCGCACTTCTACATCTCGTTCACCGACCTCGAAGGCACCAGCACGATCGACGAGTTCGCAGTGGAGGACGGTCAACTCCAGCCGGACACACGGCGGACGGTGCTCACCCAGACCCAGCCGTACGCGAACCACAACGGCGGGGACATCAAGTTCGGCCCCGACGGCTATCTGTACATCGCCTTCGGCGACGGCGGCTCGGGCGGCGACCCGCACGGCAACGGGCAGAAGCTCGACACCCTGCTGGGCAAGCTGCTGCGGATCGACCCGAGCGGCGGCGAGCCGTACGCGATCCCGGCGGACAACCCGTTCGTGGCCGACGCGAACGCGAAGGACGAGATCTGGTCGTACGGACTGCGCAATCCGTGGCGGTTCTCCTTCGACGCGGGCACGGGCGACCTGCTGATCGGCGACGTCGGCCAGAGCGACTGGGAGGAGATCGACTGGGCCCCGGCGGACAGCCCGGGCGGCGAGAACTACGGCTGGTCCTCCATGGAGGGCACGCATCCCTTCCGGGGCGGCACGGAGCCCGCGAACCATGTCCCGCCGGTGTACGAGTACGACCGCACGGGCCTCGGGTGCTCGGTGACCGGCGGATTCGTCTACCGCGGCGAGGCGCTCCCGGACCTTCAGGGGAGCTATGTGTTCAGCGACTACTGCGACGGCACCCTGCGTACGCTCCAGATGGCGGACGGCGAGGTGACCGGGGTGGGCGACCTCGGGGTCAGCGCCGGCGAGGTCATCTCCTTCGCGGAGGGCGGTGACGGCGAGCTGTACGTGCTCGGCAGCAACGGCACCGTCTCCCGCGTCGACCCCGCGTGAGCCGCTGAGCTGGTGAGCTGGTGAGCTGGTGAGCTGGTGAATCACTGAGTCGGGCGGAAGGCCTGCCGCACGGACCGGGGCCGGGGCCCCGCCGGTCGTGATGATCGGCGGGGCCCCGGCCCGCGTACCCCGGCGCTCATCGCTCTCCGGCGCTCGTCACGCTCCGGCACTGGTCACCGGAGGCTACGCCCCGGCCCGGCCGGGCGGTCCGCCTTCTCCGCGCCTTCGCCGCGCTGGTGGCCGCGGCGGGCATCCCGGTCGAAGATGCCCAGCAGCTCGCACGGTCCGCCCTCGGCGCCGATCGCGTGCGGAAGCATCGTGGGGAACTCCGCCGCCTGGTTCGTCTCGATCCTCAGACGCCGGTTGCCCAGGAGCAGGATCGCGGTGCCGGAGAGGACGACGAGCCACTCGCGGCCCGGATGCGCGCGCAGACGGGCGGGGTTGTCGGGCGGCGGCTCGGTCATGCGCTGGCGGATGACGGTCATGCCGGGTTCCGCCTTGATGGGCCATCGCATCTGACCGTGGGCTCCGTCGATCATCGGGTTGGAGACGATGTCGTCGGACGCGGTCTCGACCAACTGGTCCAGGGAGGTGTCCAGGGCGCGGGCGAGGGTGACGAGCTGGTCCAGGGCCAGCCGGCGGCGGCCGTTCTCGATGCGGCTGAGCGTGGACTGGCTGACCTTCGCGCGGGCGGCCAGCTCCTCCAGGGACCAGCCCTGGGCCACGCGCAGGGCGCGGATGCGTTTGCGTACCAGGCTGTCCAGCTCACCATCTTCTTGCGTCATAGGCATGATCGTATGCCATTGAAGCAAGTCGCGCTTAGCGTCGTTCGTGCTCGGCCCCGGAAGAAGTGGGCTCGCACGGAAGAGGTATCCATGAGTACGAACCAGCCCGGCCCGGTGAGTGTCGATCCGGACGACGCCCCGCGCCTGTCGGGCGCGGACGAGGGCGAGGGCGTGCTCGACGCGCGCCGGCGCCGCACGATCCTGCTCACCGTGTGCCTCGCGCTGATGGCCGTGATCGCCTCGGTCTCGGGCCTCAACGTCGCCCAGCCCGACCTGGCCGTCGCCTTCGGCGCCTCGCAGAGCACGATCCTGTGGATCATCAACATCTACACCCTCGGCCTGGCCGCCCTGTTGCTGCCGCTCGGCGCGATCGGCGACCGGCTCGGCCGCAAGCCCGTGCTGGTCGCCGGTCTCGTCGTCTTCGGCGTGGCCAGTGCGGCGGCGGGTCTCGCGCCGTCGGCCGAGGTCATGCTCGGCGCACGGCTGCTCAGCGGGGTGGGCGCGGCGATGATCATGCCCATCACCCTTGCCGTGATCACCACGACGTTCCCCGAGAACGAGCGGGGACGGGCCATCGGCGTGTGGACCGGGGTCGCCGGAGGCGGTGGCGTACTCGGCATGTTCCTCTCCGCCGCACTGGTCGACGTGGCGAACTGGCGGTGGCTGTTCGTCCTGCCGCTGGTACTCGGCGCGGCAGCTCTCGTCATGACGCTGCGCTTCGTTCCCGACTCCCGCGAGGCGTTCCGCCACGGGTTCGACGCCGGCGGTGCGCTGACCTCGGCCGTGGCCGTGGTCGGGCTCATCTTCGTTCTCCAGGAGGGGCCGGAGCGCGGCTGGAGCTCACCGGTGACACTGATCGGCCTCGTGGTCGGAGTGCTCGCCGCCGTCGGCTTCGTGGTTCAGGAGCTGCGCCGCGGGGATGCCGCGCTCCTGGACGTACGCCTGTTCCGCGAGCGCGCACTGGCCGGAGGTTCGGTCACTCTTCTGGTCGTCTTCGGTGTTCAGGCGGGCATCTTCGTGGTCCTGTTCCCGTTCCTCCAGGCCGTCCTCGGCTGGTCGGGGCTGCTGTCGACGTCGGCCCTCATGCCCATGGCCGTCCTGATGATGATGGCCTCGGGCCTCGCACCCCACCTGACCGCACGGGTCGGCGCCCGCGCGACCATGGCCACGGGCATCCTGCTGGCCGGCGCGGGGCTCGCGCTGATGGCCGGGATCGTCTCCGTGGACGGCGGCTACCTGTCCGTTCTGCCCGGCATGCTGGCGATGGGCCTCGGCATGGGGCTGGCGATGACGCCTTCCACCGAAGCCATCACCGGTGCACTGCCCCGTGAGCGCCAGGGGGTCGCGTCCGCGCTGAACGATGTGACCCGGGAGTTCGGTACCGCGCTCGGGGTCGCCCTGCTCGGTGCGCTGCTGTCCGCCGGCTATCGCGGCGCCATCGACTCCCGGCTCGCCGGTGTCCCCGACGGCCCGGCCGACAGCGCACGCGAAGGCGTCGCCAACGCCGTCGAGGCGGCGAACGGAGCCGGCCCGAACGCACAGGAGCTGATCCGCGCCGCGCGGCAGTCGTTCGTCGACGGCTGGCAGAACGCCATGTGGGCCGGGGTCGCCGTGATGGCCGCTCTCTTCCTCTACGTGCTGTTCCGGGGTCCGCTGCGTCCCGCCCGCGCCGCGGAAGGCCCTCACCTCGCGGAGAGCACTCACCTCGCGGAGAGCGCTCGCACCGCGGAGGGCACTTCGCGGCCCGTCGGCCCGGATGCCTCGGAACGGGCCGACGCGACCGCTTCCTGAATCCGGGCCGGGCGGGACGGCTCGGGCCGTGAACGGCGTCCGGGCCGGGCGGGCGGCGTGGTCGGTGGCCGGCTCGGGCAGCGTGGTCGGTGGCCGGCTCGGGCAGCGTGGTCGGTGGCCGGAGTCCGGCGCGCCCGCTCAGGCCGTGGTCAGGGCCGGCTCCTCCGGGCCACCGGGACGGGGCCGGCCCTGGCCTTCGTCCCCGCGCAACAGCAGCCACGGTGTCGCGAGCAGCAGTACGCCGGCGACGCCGATCGCGGTGCGCGCGTCGGTGAGGGCCGCCAGGACGCCCCACAGAGCGGTCAGCAGCGCGATCGCCCCGACACCGGTCACCTGCCAGGCCGTCAGGACCCGGCCCACCCGGTCGGCCGGCACCCGCTGGAGGCGTTCCGTCGCGAACAGCGGGTTGAACACGCCCATGCAGGTGATCAGGGCCAGTTCGACGGCGATGCCCAAGAACACTCCGCCGGTCCCGGACATGACGAAGAACAGCCCGACGGGCCACAGGGCCCGCAGGACACCGGAGGTCCCCATCACGCGGCGTCGTCCGTAACGGGCTTCCAGACGCGGGGCGGCCCGGGCGCCGACGAACCCGCCGACGCAGGGCAGGCCGAACGCGAGCCCGTAGGTCCAGGCGGCCCAGCCCAGGTCGTCCAGCAGCAGGACCGCCATCAGCGGTTCGGTGGCCATGATCAGGGCGTTGACGGCCACGGTGTTCCGAAACAACGAGCGCAGCAGCGGGTCCGCGTGGATGAACTTCCAGCCCTGGGCCAGGTCCGCGGCCCGGAACTTCTCGGTCCGGGCGTGCTCGGGTTCGGCCTCCCGCTGTCGGATCGCGCCGATCCCGAGCGCGGACAGCAGGAACCCGGCGGCGTTGGCGATCACGGTGACGGCGGGCCCCAGCAGGCTGATCGCCGCGCCGCCCAGGGTCGGGCCGACCGCTGTCGCGGTCCAGGTGGTCGTCTCGAAACGGCTGTTGGCCACCAGCAGATGATCCGGGCGCACGAGCTGCTGGAGATACGCGCCGGCGGCGGAGGTGAACGCGATGTTCGCCGCCGCACCGATCACGGAGACGATCAACAGCTGGGTGTAGGTCAGCGTGCCGGTGAAGTGGGCGAGCGGAATCGCCAGCAGGGCGCCGAACCGTACGAGGTCGGTGACGACCATGACCGGCTTCTTGCGCCGGGCCTCGACCCAGGGGCCGAGCGGAAGCGCGAGGAGCGCTCCGACCGCGAGGCCGGCGGCCGCCAGCGCCGAGACCTCGGCCGGGCCGACGTGCAGCACCTGGATCGCGATCAGCGGGAACGCGCCGAATCCCAGCCAGGTGCCGGCCGTGGAGGCGGTGAACGCGGCCCACAGCCATCCGAACGAGCGCCCCAGCTCCGGCCGTGCCCGCTCTTGCCCCGCCGACTGTTGCCTTGCCGTCTGTTGCCCCGCCGGCTGTTGCCCCGCCATGAATCAACCTTCCGTCACAACCAATCGTTGACGGCGAGGATTCGACCAGCCGAGCATGCCCGTGATCCAACAACCGCGTCGTCGGTGAGCCACAACCGGTGGTTGTGGAGGCATAAGGTTCGGGTCGTGGACATCGAAGCCGTACGCACCTTCGTCACCGTTGTGGACACCGGACAGTTCCAGGAAGCCGCCGTGGACCTGCGCATCAGCCAGCAGGCCGTCTCCAAGCGCGTGGCGGGCCTGGAGCGCGCGCTCGGGGTGACGTTGTTCGTCCGCACCGCCCGTGGGGCCCGCCCCACTCTGGACGGGCAGGCCTTCCTCCCGCACGCCCGTGAGGTCCTGCGGGTGGTGGAGCGGGCCGCCGCCTCGGTGCGGCCCGGGGACCGGATGCTGCGTGTGGACGTGCTCCATCGGCGTATCGCCCCGGCACTGGCCGTACGCGGCTTCTACCAGGCGCACCCGGGCACGGACCTGGACGTGGTGACCCTTGCCGACGCGCATGTGGCCGGGGCGGCCGAGGCCGTGCGGGCCGGCGAGGTCGACGCGACCTTCCGTGCCGTGCCCGCGGGTGCGCTGCCCGAAGGGATCGGCGCCGAGCGCGTCCTGGACGATCCGTTGCAGCTTCTCGTCGGGCCGCGCCACCCGCTGGCCTCCGCGCGGTCGTTGGCCCCGGCGGACCTGGCCGGGCACCGGATCTGGATCCCGGGCATCAAGCGGGGCAGCGAGTGGGCCGCCTACTACGACGAGCTCGCGGAGGACTTCGGTCTGCGCATCGACGCGGTCGGGCCCGACTTCGGAACCGAGGCGCTGATGGACTCGATCGCCGACTCCGCCGCGCTGTCCACCCTCGTCGGGTCCCGGGACAGATATGTCTGGCCGACCGCCCATGACCTGCGGCGGATCCCGGTCGCGGGGCCGACGCCGGTCTATCCGCACACGTTCCTGTACCGGACGGACAACCCGCACCCGGTACTGGCGGCGCTGCGCGGATACCTCGTGCGGGTACGGCCGGAGCCGCCCGCCGACGCCTGGACTCCGGTCTGGGCCCGGGCCATGTCCTGATCTGTGGGATGTACGGCCCTCGGGACATGGCGTGCTCCGGGCCGGAAGCCGATGCTGGAGTGAGCGGCCGGATCCTCGGCCGTGCGGGGCATTCCGGATGTTCCGAATGTTCCGGATGAAGACAGGAAGGGGCGGAGACCTCATGGCCACCGATTTGCCGGCCGGCCCGTCGAACGGCACCTCCGACCACACGCCGACCGGCGCCTCGACGCGCGCGTCGTCCGATGCATCGCTCACGTCCCGCGTGCGCGTTCCGGACACCGCGCTCGCCCGGGAGGCGACCGAGCTGGTGCGGGACACCACCAGTGAGCTGATCTACCACCACTCGTGCCGCGTCTACTGGTTCGGGTCCCTTCAGGGGCAGCACCGCGATCTGAGCTTCGATCCCGAACTGCTCTATGTGGGCGCCCTGTTCCATGATCTCGGTCTGGCCGAGTCCTTCCGCTCCAGCGGCCGCCGATTCGAGGTGGACAGCGCGGACGAGGCGCGCCGCTTCCTCCAGGCCCACGGGGTTCCGGAGGACAGCGTGCGGCGGGTCTGGACCGCCATCGCCCTGCACACCACTCCGGGCATCCCGGCCTTCATGGAGCCCGAGGTGGCTCTGGTGACCGCCGGGGTGGAGTACGACGTACTCGGTATCGGGTACGCGGACCTCGCACCGGCCGACCGGGCGGAGATCGTCGCGCTCCACCCCCGGCCGGAGTTCAAACGGCGGATCCTCGGGGCGTTCACGGACGGCATCCGCCCGAAGCCGGAGACGACGTTCGGCAACGTCAAGGCCGATGTCCTGGAGCACTACGTCCCCGGTTTCGAACGCGGCGACTTCGTCCGCACCATCCTCGACTCCCCCTGGCCCGAATGACCGGCGCCGCCCGCCCCCACCTGGTGGCCGTCGTGGCGTTCGACGACGTTCAGCTCCTCGACGTCACCGGCCCGGCGGAGGTGTTCACCACGGCCAACGGCCACGGAGGCCGCTACGACGTCCGGATCGTCTCGGTGACCGGCAAGGACGTCCGGACCTCCGGAGGGGTGAGGCTGGGCGTCGACGGCACCCTGGACAGTCTTCCGGGGCGGCTCGGAACGCTGCTCGTGCCGGGCCGCCGGGACTGGCGGCAGGCGGTGGCCGACGCCGCGCTGACGGCCGGGGTACGGGATCTCGCCGAGCGGTCCCGCCGGGTGGCGTCCGTGTGCGCGGGCGCGTTCGTCCTGGCCGAGGCGGGTCTCCTGGACGGCCGCAGAGCGGCGACGCACTGGCGGCTGGCCGGTGAACTGGCCGCCGCCTATCCCGCGGTGACGGTCGAGGCTGACCCCCTCTTCGTGCGCGACGGGCCCGTGATCACTTCGGCGGGCATCACCGCGGGCATGGACCTGGCGCTGTCCCTGGTGGAGGAGGACCACGGGGCCGATCCGGCCCGTGACACCGCGCGGGAGCTGGTGGTGTTCATGGCCAAACCGGGCGGCCAGTCCCAGTTCAGCGCCCGGCTGCGGCCCCGTGAGGCGACGCATCCCGTCGTACGGGCGGCCATGGACGCGGTGAGTGCCGACCCGGCCGGCCGGCACTCACCGGCCACGCTGGCCCGGCGCGGCAAGGTGTCCGCCCGGCATCTGAGCCGCCTGTTCCGCAGCGAGACCGGGCTCACGCCCGCCCAGTACATTGAGTCCGTACGGCTGGAGGCCGCCCAGGCACTGCTGGCTTCGGGCACCGATCCCGTCGAGGTGGTGGCCGACGGGGCGGGCTTCGGATCCGCCGAGACGATGCGCCGGGCGTTCCAGCAGACGCTGGGCCTCTCCCCCACGCAGTACCGGGCCCGGTTCCGGACGACAACGACGGTGGCGGGCACGGCGGGGGCAACGGTACGGGCCGGTCACTGAATTCTCGGATGAGGATGCGGATCAGCGCCCTGAGGGACAGGACATCGGTCCGTCCGCGTACGTTGTCGGCCCCGCGTTACGAGGTGGGCGTGGCAGGCACGTACGGTACGGCGGGTGAACGAACCGCTCGAAGCCGTGACCGGCACCTCCGCGGACGAATGCGTCCGGGCCACGACGACCCGCGTGTTCCTGGCGCTCGCCCCGCCCGACGGAACGAAGGAGGAGCTCGCGCGGGCGCTGCGACCGGCCTACGACGCCTACCCCCACCTGCGGTGGAACCGCATCGAGGACTGGCACATCACCCTGGCGTTCCTCGGCGAGCTGCCGGTCACCGCCGTCCCGCCCCTGATGTCGCCGCTCGCCGCGCTGGCGACGCGACAAGCGCCGCTACGGCTGGCGCTGCACGGCGGCGGGCACTTCGACGAGCGGGTGTTGTGGACCGGGGTCACGGGGGACCTCGAAGGGCTGCACCGGCTCGCCATCGACGTACGCGCCCTCGTCCGGGAGTGTGGTGTCGCCTTCCCGGATCGGCCGCTCCGGCCGCATCTGACCCTGGCCCGGTCGCGCCGGGGCGACCAGGCGGCCACGGTGGAGGCGGCCGCCGGGCTGGCCGGGTTCGCGGGCCGGAGCTGGGAGGCGGGGCGCCTCCACCTGGTCGGCAGCAACATCGGCCGTGGCCCTGGGCCGATCCACTACCGCGACATCGAGGCCTGGGACTTCCGGGGCGGGGCGGGGCCCGAAAAGGAGAGGTGAGGGAGATGTTCGCGGGGGGAACGGCGCGGCTGGTGGTCGGAAACGACGGCGAGGTGCCGCTGGAGCTGATGGTGGAACCCTGGGGCAAGGAAATCGACCCGTACGTCTACGGGGGTTGCCCTGCCCGGAACACGGCCGTCTGAAGGTGTGCTCGAGGCGGCCGGCCCGGGCCTGCCGCCGCTGTGCCATGACCTACTTCCCCCGCTCCGGCCTGAGGCCGAAGACAGGCACCGGGACCGGGCTCCGGCGGGGCGGCTAGCCGAGAACGAGTGGGAGGGCCGCCGCCAGTTCGCTCAGTTCGGACCTCTCGGCGTCGGTCGGGGCCCGCCGCCCGGTGGCGACCAGCAACACGTCCTCGTCCGAGAACGAGGCGGGGAACGGGACCCCGCTGATCCTCTCGACCAGGTCACGTGACCGAGCGAGCCCTTCCGGGGGCGGCCCCGCCGCGTCCGGGAGGTGCATGACCAGGTCGAGGTGGTGCAGCGTCCACTCCAGTACGTACGCGGAGAGGTAGTCGCCCGCGGTGAGGACCTCGCCGCAGGTGCTGACCCGGAGATCAGGATCGGCGAGCCGGGCGGCGCGGCCCGCTGCGGAGCCGACGTCGTCGAGGTGGAACGTGAGCAGACCCGGGTCCTGGTAGGCGGCGGCCAGCCGCACGGTCAGGGCGTCGAGCGGGTCGTCGCCCGTGGGTGGCGTACCGGAGACGGTCCAGTAGGTCACCGCGTCACGGGTCGGTTCCGTTTCAGCGGGTGTCACCAAGGTGATCAGGACGTCCTGCGCGTCGATGACCAAGTGACACACGAGGTCCCGCACGAGCCAGCCGGTGCAGCCGGACGGCCGGTCGAAGTCCTCGTCGGAAAGTGCGGCGACGGCCTCACGCAGTGCTGTCCACGCGTGTGCGAAGAGATCCACACCGGCAACGGTAGTGCGATGCCGCAACGACGGACAAGCCGAACTTCCCCGTCACCCCGTCTCGTTCCGCACGGGCCCGGCGTGGGTCAGCAGGAACTCGGTCGCCCGTGCGATGGCCTCGGCGGGCGTGCCGTGGACGGCCTCCGACTCCTCCTCCTGCAGGTCGGCGCCCGTGGCGGTGTACCACCAGGCGTCGGCGCCCGGATCGTGGTGGATGACGGCGTCGCCGCCCGCGTAGTGGAGCGGGATGGACTCGCTGGCGGACTTCTTGGGCACCGCGTGGGGCCACTTGAGGCGGGCCGACTGGCGCTTGATGCCGCCCCAGGCCGCGCCGAGCTGCGCGTAACTGGAGCCGCCACGTCCGGCGACGGTGGCCGCGCTCTCGGCCAGCCGGTCGACGGACCGCTTGGCTTCGTAGAGCGAGCGCAACATCGCCAGCTGCACATCGGGCGCGGCCATGAGCGCGGCGTCGAAAGGCTTACCGGCGGCGCGGTACGCGAGTGCGCGCGTCGAGATCCGTTCGGCCAGCACCCGGGCCGCGTCGAGCACCTGCTCATCCATGGCGAACGTGTCGTCGTCGCCGGGCTCGCTCCAGGCGGGGTCGACCGGGGTCAGGACCGTGGCCCAGAAGGTGTCATCGCTCTGGTCGGGGGTGGGGATCGCCCTCACATCATCCATACGACAACTTTAACTGTCATGCCACATATGAGCAATCATTTATGTCGCTGGGATCTTAGGACAGAAGATACTGTCACCTCCAGCCATAACTATACCTTTCGTAAGGTACAGTTACGGCGCCCGAGGCAGTTCGCGCGGTGAGGTTCACAGGGATGATCATCAGTACGAGGCGGCGCTGGCTGCTCCTGGCCGTGGTGAGCGCAGGGCTCCTGTTGATCACGTTGGACAACTCCATCCTGTACTCGGCGTTGCCGACTCTGGTCGAGGATCTCGGCGCGAGCAGCTCCCAGGGGCTCTGGATCATCAACGTCTACCCGGTCGTGATGGCCGGCCTGCTGCTGGGCAGCGGCACGCTCGGCGACCAGGTGGGGCATCGGCGGATGTTCCTGGTCGGCCTCGTGGTCTTCGGCGCGGCCTCGCTCGTCGCGGCGTTCTCCGCCGGCCCGGAGGCGCTGATCGCCGCCCGGGCCCTCCTCGCCGTCGGGGCCGCCGCGATGATGCCCGCCACGCTGGCCCTGATCCGCGTCACCTTCGACGACGAGCGCGAGCGCAACGTGGCCATCGCGATCTGGGGAACCATGGCGGTCGTGGGCAGCGCGCTGGGCCCGATCGTCAGCGGGATCCTGCTGCAGCACTTCTGGTGGGGGTCGGTCTTCATCATCAACGTCCCCGTCGTCGTCGCGGCGGTCGTCGCCACGCTGGCACTCGCTCCCCCGAACGACCCGGACCCCTCCAAGCAGTGGGACCTCACCTCCTCGCTCCTGGCACTCGTCGCCCTGGTCGGCCTGGTGATGGCGATCAAGGAGACGGCGAAGGCCGACCCCGCTCCGGCGGTCATCGCAGCCGCCCTCCTCGCGACCGCGGTCGGCGGACGGGCGTTCGCCCGGCGCCAGCGCCGCCTGCCCTACCCCCTGCTGGACTTCGCCATCTTCCGCAACCGCGCCTTCCTCGCGGGTGTACTGGCCGCCGGATTCGCGCTGTTCGCCCTGGCCGGTATCCAGCTCGTCACCACGCAGCGCTTCCAGCTCGTGGAGGGCTTCACTCCGTTGCGGGCCGGGTTCCTCGTCGCGGCCGTCGCCGCCGGCGCGTTCCCCACGGCGATGCTCGGGGGCGCGATTCTCCACCGCGTCGGCCTGCTGCCCCTCATCACCGGAGGCCTCGCCCTCGGGGCCGTCGGCACCGTGGTGGCCCTGATGAACTTCGCCACCAGCACGCCCCTCCTCGTCACCGGGCTGATCATCACCGGCGGCGGTCTCGGGGCGGCCATGTCCGTCGCCTCCAGTGCGATCATGGGCAACGTTCCCGCCTCCAGAGCGGGCATGGCCTCGTCCGTCGAGGAGGTCTCCTACGAGTTCGGCGGCCTGGTCGCGGTCGCGCTCCTCGGCAGCCTGCTGACGGCCGTGTACTCCGCGACCATCGACCTCCCCGCCGGAGTCCCCGACCGGGCGCGCGACAGCCTCGACAGCGCGCTCGCCCTGGCGGACGAGGGGGCACGGACGAACATCCCGCTGGTCACAGCGGCCTCGGAAGCGTTCGACGGGGCGTATCTCGCCGTGATGATCGTGGTCGCCGCCGCCCTCGCCATCGGCACGCTGGCGACCGGGCTTCTGCTGCGCCGCCACGGCCCCGGCTCGGCCCTGACCGGCCCCGCGCAGCACTGACCCCCCGACAGCAGCAGGGAGCAACCATGCGAACCAGCAAACGAACCCAGATCCTCGACGCCGCCACCCGGGTCGTGCAGCGTGAAGGCGTCAAGAGCGTCACCTTCGACTCCGTCGCTGCGGAGGCCGGACTGACGAAGGGCGGGCTCCTCTACCATTTCGCCTCGCGTGACGACCTCATCCAGGCGATCCACCAGCATCTGGCCGACCGCTGGGAAGCCGATCTGGTCGCCGCGGCGGGGAAGCCCGCCGCCGAGGCCACCCGCGACGAACGGCTGGCCGCGTACACGCGGGTCGCCATCCAGAGCGCCACCCGGGCCGAGCTGCTGCTCATGCTCGAAGGGTCGACGAACACGGCACACGCGGCCGTCTGGGAAGCCGTGACGGAACGATGGGCGCCGCACCCGGCATCGGCACCGGCATCGACATCGGCCGATCCTGCCGCGCTCGACCGGTTCATCCTCCGCCTGGCAGCCGACGGCCTGTGGCTGTACGAATCCCTCACCTCGGACCGGCTGGACCCCGCGATGCGGCAGGCCGTCGCCGAGCGCATCGCCGACGCCCTGGATCAGTAGGCGTCGGCAGCCTTTCCCAGGGCGGTGGTGAGACGGCCCAGCACGTCCTGGAGCCCGAGGACCTCGTCCAGGGACAGGCCGGTCGCGGCCAGCACGCCACGAGGGACGGACAGTGCGCGCTCACGCAGTCGCGTGCCCTCGTCGGTCAGGTCGATCACGACGGAGCGCTCGTCCTCACGGCTGCGCTCGCGCCGGACCAGCCCGGCCGTCTCCAGTCGCTTCAGCAGCGGCGAGAGGGTCCCGGAGTCCAGTTGGAGACGCTCCCCGATGGCCTTGACCGACTGCGGGCCGTGCTCCCACAGGACCAGCATGACCAGGTACTGCGAGTAGGTGAGACCGAGGTCCTTCAGCGCCTGCCGGTAGAAGCCGCCGAACGCTCGCGACGCGGCGTGCAGCGAGAAGCAGACCTGATGGTCCAGCCGCAGCAGTTCCGCGTCGGGGACGGCGGGCAGTTCGGGCGAGGCGCTCGGGGCAGTGGTCATGGAACCAGCGTACCGCCGACCACGCCATTGAGTTGTGCACAACTTAGTTGTGTGCAATCTTTATGGCAGTGGCCGCGACCAACCTGGTCGGGGCTCCAGAGGAGGGTCACCCATGGACGCGTTGTACACCGCCGCCGCCACCGCCAACGGGCGCGAGGGCCGTGCCGTCAGCTCGGACGGTCAGATCGACCTGCCCCTCGCCATGCCCCCGGCCCTCGGCGGCAACGGCAAGGGCACCAACCCCGAGCAGCTCTTCGCNNGCAAGGAGGGCGACGGCTTCGGGCTCGCGGTGGTCATGCGGGTGGAGCTGCCGGACTCCCTCGCGGGCGAGGCCGGGCAGAAGCTGGTCGAGGCCACGCACGCCTACTGCCCGTACTCCAAGGCCACGCGGGGCAACATCGACGTCGAGCTCGTCATCGAGTAGTCCCCCGCTTCCGCCCCTTCCCGTCCCGCACC
>MUNB01000151.1:360-584 GCA_002154345.1 Streptomyces griseus | reverse complement strand
AACGACGTACGGAGGCGGTGGCGGTATGAGGCGGCACCGGCAGCTGTTCACCACGGCGTCCAAATACGCGCTGATCGGGCACGCCCGCAACCGGTTCGCGATGCTCCTGGTGGTCGTGTACATCCCCGTGTGGATCGCCCTCGCCTATGTGACCATCCCCGACCGGCCGGCCCCGTTCCGGCTGCGGGCCACCGGTGAGGTGCTGTCCCCGCCGGGCAACCACC
>MUNB01000151.1:0-285 GCA_002154345.1 Streptomyces griseus | reverse complement strand
GATCAGCATCCTCGACGTCGCCCTGCAGAACCCCCTCTCCAGCTCCGGCTCGGACAGTGCGGTCGTGCGCTACCTGCCGACGTACGGAGCCGTGCAGGCCAGCATGTCCGCCGCGTTCTCCGACGCGTCGGCCGTCCGGGGAATCGTGATCCAGTGCCTGTGGCTCATCGGCGCCGCGACGGCCGGATTCCTGGTCTTCCGCCGCCGTACCCGCAACGCCCTTGACACGCCCGTGACCTGGGAAGGCGGTGATCGTTCCGTAGCCGTCGGGCGCTGACGCCGCGC
>MUNB01000150.1 GCA_002154345.1 Streptomyces griseus | reverse complement strand
CAGGCCCTGCTGGACGCCGCCCTCCGGGCGCTGGACGACGGGCCCTGGTGCGCCGTGCGCATGGTCGACGTGGCCGCCCTGGCGGGTGTCTCGCGGCAGACCCTCCACAACGAGTTCGGCACCAAGGACGGACTGGCCGAGGCGCTGCTGCGACGGGCCGCCGACGGCTATCTCGCCGGGGTGGACCGTGCCCTGACCGCCCCCGCGCCCGACCGTCCGGCCGCCGTGGCGCTCTGGACCGTACGGGCCGCCCGCGGGGACGCGCTGGTCAAGGCGCTGCTCACGGGGCACTGGGCGGAGGGGCTGCCCCGCCCGGACCGCCGGCCGGGCTCCCGGGGGCGTCCGGCCGCCGTGCGACCGCCGCCGACCCCCGGGCAACTGCTCGCGCTGGTACGGGACCGGATGGCGGCCGCGACGCCCGGGGCCGCCGACGGGCGCGGCGAGATCGCGTTACGCCTCGCGCTGTCCTGTGTGATCGTCCCGGTGCCGGGCGACGACGCCGCGGACAGCCGCGCGCTCCGCCTCGTACGGGAGGCGTCGCGTCCGGTGGTTCAGGGGGCGATGACTCAAGGACCCGTGGTCCAGGGGCCCGCGGGTCTCAGTGCGCGGAGCCCGACAGCTGGAGGCCGATCACACCGATGATCACCAGTGAGATCGACACCAGCTTCAGGGTGGAGACCACGTCGCCGAGGAAGATCATGCCGTAGATCGCGGTCCCGGCCGCCCCGATCCCGGTCCACACCGCGTACGCCGGACCGACGTCCAGCTTCCGCAGCGCCAGGGTCAGCAGACCGAAGCTGCCGAGGGCGAACGCGGCGAACGCGATCGTCGGCCAGAGCCGGGTGAATCCGTGGGAGAGCTTCAGACACACGGCGAAGCCGGTCTCCAGCAGTCCTGCGACCACGACCAGCAGCCACGCCATCGTCAGTTGCCTCCCGCATAGGTGACGGCTTCGTCCCGCTCGGTGCGATTATGCCTTTACCAGTCGTTGAAGCCCGCAAACGTGTCCGCGTGGCCGGAGCCGAATCCGGGCGGACGGTGCGGCCGTCGGCCGCACCCGCGCCGTCTCAGTCGCCCTCGCGCCTCTCCCGGGTCGCGAGGAGCCGGCGCAGCGAGTCCAGTCGCGCCGGGTCGGCGTGGCCTTCCGCCACCCAGGCGTCCAGCGCGCACTCGGGCTGGTCCTCGTCGTGCGTGCAGCCGCGCGGGCAGTTCTCGGTGCCCGGCTCCAGGTCCGGGAAGGCGTGGATGACCCGCGACGGGTCGACGTGGTGCAGCCCGAAGGACCGCACGCCCGGGGTGTCGACGACCCAGCCCCGGTCGCCGGGCAGCGGCAGCGCGAGGGCCGAGGTGGTGGTGTGCCGGCCCCGGCCGGTGACCGCGTTGACGATGCCCGTGGTCCGCCGCCGGTCCTTCGGCACCAGGGCGTTGACCAGCGTCGTCTTGCCGACCCCGGAGTGCCCGACGAAAGCCGTGACCCGGTCGTTGAGGAAGGTGCGCACCTGGTCGGCCGCGTCCCCGTTCTCCAGCTCCTCGCGGCTGGTCACGATGTACGGGACGCCGAGCGGGGTGTACGCCTCCAGCAGCTTCTCCGGCGAGGCCAGGTCGGACTTGGTCAGCACCAGCAGCGGGGTCAGCCCGCCGTCGTACGCCGCCACCAGACACCGGTCGATCATGCGCGGGCGCGGCTCCGGGTCGGCCAGCGCGGTGACGATCGCCAGCTGGTCCGCGTTGGCGACGACCACGCGCTCGTACGGATCGTCGTCGTCCGCCGTGCGGCGCAGCACCGTACGGCGCGGGGCGATGCGCACGATCCGGGCCAGCGTGTCCTTCTCGCCGGAGAGATCGCCGACGATGGAGACGGTGTCGCCCACCACGGCGGCCTTGCGGCCCAGCTCGCGGGCCTTCATGGCCACCACGGTCCGGCCCTCGACGAGGCAGGTGAGCCGGCCCCGGTCGACGGTGAGGACCATGCCGTCCTCGGCGTCCTCGTGCTTGGGCCGGATGTGCGTACGCGGCCGGTTGCCCTTGCGGTTGGGGCGGACGCGGATGTCGTCCTCGTCGGGGTTCTTCCCGTAGCGGCGCATGTCCTAGGCCCCGAGCATTCCGGTCCACATGTCCGGGAAGTCCGGCAGGGTCTTGGCGGTCGTGCCCACGTTCTCGATCTCCACGCCCTTCACCGCCAGGCCGATGATCGCCCCGGCGGTGGCCATGCGGTGGTCGTCGTACGTGTGGAAGACGCCGCCGTGCAGCGGGCGCGGACGGATGTGCAGCCCGTCGGCCGTCTCGGTGACATCGCCGCCGAGCTCGTTGATTTCCTTGGTCAGCGCGGCCAGCCGGTCCGTCTCGTGCAGCCGCAGATGGGCGACGCCGCTCAGGGTGGAGGGGGAGTCGGCCAGCGCCGCGACCGCCGCGATGCCCGGGGTCAGCTCGCCGACCTCGCCGAGGTCCACGTCGATGCCGTGGATCCGGCCCGTACCGGTGAAGGTCAGACCGTGCTCGGTCAGCTCGCAGCTGCCGCCCATCGCGGTGAAGATCTCGCGCAGCGCGTCACCCGGCTGGGTGGTCCGCTCGGGCCAGTCGGGGATGGTGACCCGGCCGCCGGTCACCAGGGCCGCGGCCAGGAACGGCTGGGCGTTGGAGAGGTCCGGCTCGATCGTCAGGTCCCGGCCGAGCAGGGCGGAGGGCGAGACCCGCCAGACGTTGGGCTCGCCGCCCGTCTCCGGCTCGTCCACCTGGGCGCCGACGGCCCGCAGCATGTCGACGGTCATCCGGATGTGCGGCATCGAGGGGAGCACGGCACCGGTGTGCCGGACCTCCACGCCCTGGTTGAAGCGCGGCGCCGACAGCAGCAGCGCCGAGACGAACTGCGAGGAGGACGAGGCGTCGATCGACACCGGGCCGCCCTCCAGCGCCCCGCCGCCGTGCACGGTCAGCGGGAGCGCCCCGCGTCCGTCGTCGTCGATCCGCGCGCCGAGCGCCCGCAGGCCCTCGATCACCCCGGTCAGCGGGCGCTCGTAGGAACGCGGGTCGCCGTCGAAGCGGATCTCGCCGTCGGCGAGCGTGGCGACGGGCGGCAGGAAGCGCATGACCGTGCCCGCGTTGCCGACGTCGACCGTGGCCGGGCCGTGCAGCCCCGCCGGGATGACCCGCCAGGCCTCGCCCGAGCTGTCCGGGGAGGCGGCGGCGGACGGGCTGCTCGCGGACGAGGAGGAGACGGTCTCCTCGATGCCGACACCCATCGCGCGCAGCGCCTCGGCCATCAGCAGGGTGTCGCGGGAGCGCAGCGGGCGGCGCAGCCAGCCCGGCTCGGCGGCCAGCGAGGCCAGCACGAGCGCGCGGTTGGTGACCGATTTGGATCCGGGCACGGTGACGGTCGCGTCGACGGCTCCGCTCGCGTGGGGAGCGGGCCAGAGGGCAGGGTGCACGGAACTCTCGGTCATGGCCATCACTTTAGTGGCTTTACGCCGACCCGGATCCTGGCCAAAAGGGTGTGAATCGTCCCGTAACGAAGGAGGGGTACGGACCGCGGCTCCCCGCCCGGCCTCACCAGCCCAGCAGCCACCTGCCGCCGCCGATCAGCGAGCACAGCGACACCGCGTGGAAGAGGAACAGCCACAGCACCGCCGGGGCGTGGGTCAGCCGGGCCAGCTGGTCCGCGTCGGAGTCCGGGGCGCCGCCGTACCGCCGCTTCGACTGGAGCTCGAACGGCGGCCGCACCCCGCCCAGCAGCAGGAACCACACCACCACGTACGCGAACGCCGACTGCACGTCCGAGTCGGCCAGCCAGGACACCAGCAGGAACGTGGTGCCGGTCAGGATGACGGTGAGGGCCCCGTACACATTGCGGATCATCACCAGCATCACCGCGAGCAGCGCCGTCGCCACCCACAGCAGCAGGGTGATCCGGCCGTTGGTCAGCAGCCAGGCGCCGCCCAGCCCCAGCAGCGAGGGGGCCGTGTAGCCCGCCGCCGCCGTGAGGATCATGCCGATCCCGGTCGGCTTGCCGCGGCTCACGGTCAGGCCGCTGGTGTCCGAGTGCAGCCGGATGCCGGAGAGCTGCCGCCCGGTGAGCAGGGCCACCAGGCCGTGACCGCCCTCGTGCGCGATGGTGATCGTGTTGCGCGCGAGCCGCCATATCGGGTTCGGCACGACGGCGATGAGCGCCAGGGCGGCCGTCACCACCACCAGCCACTGCTCGGGCGCGGACTGGGTTCCGGTGACGCGATCCCACAGATCGCCCAGTTCGGTGCTGTTCATCGTCGGGCGACTCCTTGCGGTGGAGGTGGGCGGTCGTGGCAGTCTGGCATCCATGTGCGGACGGTTTGCGGCCAGTCGGGCGCCCGAGGACCTGACCGGGCTCTTCGGCGTCGAGAAGTGGGAACCCACCGAGACCCTGGAGCCGGACTGGAACGTGGCGCCGACCAAAGAGGTCTACGCGGTTCTGGAGCGTCCTGTTAAGGACGCCGACGACCGGCGTCCGGTTCGCCAGCTGCGCGCCCTGAAGTGGGGACTCGTGCCGTCCTGGTCGAAGACCCCCGAGGGCGCCGCCCGGATGATCAACGCCCGCGCGGAGACCGTGCACGAGAAGCCCTCCTTCCGCCGGGCCTTCGCCCAGCGCCGCTGCATCCTGCCCGCCGACGGCTACTACGAGTGGGTCACCGGCGCCGAGGAGCGGCAGCTGGAGGAGACGAAGGGCAAGAAGCGGGCCCGGAAGCAGCCGTACTTCGTGACCCCGGCCGACGGGTCGGTCTTCGCGATGGCCGGGCTCTACGAGTTCTGGCGCGATACGACGCTGCCCGGCGATCACGAGAACGCCTGGTGGGTGACCTGCTCGGTGATCACCACCGAGGCCGAGACCACCCCGCTGGCCGTCGCCCCCGCCGAGGGCCCCGGCGCGCTCGCCGACATCCACCCCCGGATGCCGCTGATGCTCACCCCGGACCGCTGGGACGCCTGGCTGGACCCCTCGCGCACCGGCGAGGACGAGCTGCGGGCCCTGCTGGAGCCGCCGCCCGGTGGGCTGATGCGCGCCTACCCGGTCGCCACCGCCGTCAGCAACGTCCGCAACAACGGGCCGGAACTGCTGGAGGAGCTGGCCGCGCCGGAGGAGTCCACGCTCTTCTGAGGGCGTACGCGGAGGAGTCCACGGCGTTCTGGGCGTACGCGGGGGAGTCCACGCCGTTCCGGGGCGTGGGCGAGGGAGGATGGCGCGGTGAGCCGTCAACCACGTACCCAGAACGTCACCACCGACGCCGGTGAGGCCAGGATCACCTGGGTCCCCGCGTCCGCACCCCGCCTCGTGCTGGCCGTGAGCCACGGCGCGGGCGGCGGCATCGAGGCCCGCGATCTGCGGGCGCTGGCCGCCGCCCTGCCCGGACACGGTGTCACCGTCGCCCTGGTGGAGCAGCCCTGGCGGGTGGCCGGCAAGAAGGTGGCGCCCGCCCCGAAGACCCTGGACACCGGCTGGCGCGGTCTGTGGCCCGCCCTGACCGTTCCCGGGCTGCCCGTCGTCGCCGGAGGTCGCAGTGCCGGGGCCCGGGTCGCCTGCCGGACCGCCGCCGAACTGGGCGCGGCGGCCGTCCTCGCGCTCAGCTTCCCGCTGCACCCGCCGGGCAAGCCCGAGAAGTCCCGCGCCGACGAACTGCTCGGCACCGGCGTGCCCACCCTGGTGGTGCAGGGCGGCAACGACCCGTTCGGCAGGCCCGGCGAATTCCCGCCCGGCTCGTACACGCTGGCCGAAGTGCCCCACGGCGACCACGGGTTCGCGGTGCCGAAGAGGTCCGGTCTCACCGAGGAACAGGCGATGGGCCTCCTCACGGAGGCGGTCACCGGGTGGCTTTCGTCACTCGGATGACCCAGCGCCCGCCGTTCCGCACGGTCGTCGCACCCGTGTCACCGGCCCCGGGAATGCTCCGCGCGGGGGCGCTGTTGTTCGGGACGTCGGTACAACAACGTCGTACGTAGAGAGGGAGTCCGTCGCATGGGTTCGACCATCTGCCCCAGCCGCTCGAACGCCGCTGACCTGGAGTGGACCGTGCTGCCCGCGGCGAAGACCACCTCCGAGCGGCCCAAGGGCGCCGCTAATCGACAGGCCGTCTCCAAGCAAGGTCGACTATTCTCCGAGGCGAGCGGGTCCGGTTTCGGCTCCGCCACATCGTTGGAGGAGGTGGGTCCGGTCACTGGGACCGACACAGGGACCGACGACGGCCGTGCACCGGAGACGCCGGCCGAGCGCAACGCGCGCTTCGAGCGCGACGCCCTCGGCTTTCTCGACCAGATGTACTCGGCCGCGCTGCGCATGACGCGCAATCCGGCCGATGCCGAGGATCTGGTGCAGGAGACCTACGCGAAGGCGTACGGCTCCTTCCACCAGTTCCGTGAGGGCACCAACCTCAAGGCGTGGATGTACCGCATCCTCACCAACACCTTCATCAACTCGTACCGCAAGAAGCAGCGGGAACCCCAGCGCAGCGCCGCCGAGGAGATCGAGGACTGGCAGCTGGCACGGGCCGAGTCGCACATGTCGACCGGTCTGCGCTCGGCGGAGTCCCAGGCACTCGACCATCTCCCGGACTCCGACGTGAAGTCGGCGCTCCAGGCGATTCCCGAGGAGTTCCGCATCGCCGTGTATCTCGCCGATGTCGAGGGCTTTGCCTACAAGGAGATCGCGGACATCATGGGGACTCCCATCGGTACGGTGATGTCCCGGCTGCACCGCGGCCGTCGCCAGCTGCGCGGCATGCTGGAGGACTACGCCCGTGAGCGCGGGCTCGTCGCGGCCGGTGCCGGTGACTCGGACGATCGGAAGGGCTCGGCCTCATGAGCTGCGGAGAGCCGCACGAGACGGATTGCTCGGAGGTCCTCGACCATCTCTACGAGTTTCTCGACCGGGAGATGCCCGAGGGCGACTGCACGAAGTTTGAGGTGC
Organism: Streptomyces griseus; assembly: GCA_002154345.1. Classification (GTDB taxonomy): domain Bacteria; phylum Actinomycetota; class Actinomycetes; order Streptomycetales; family Streptomycetaceae; genus Streptomyces; species Streptomyces caviscabies. Next base: position 32,878 of record MUNB01000150.1, on the reverse strand, counting down.
ACTTCGAGGAGTGCTCCCCGTGCCTGGAGAAGTACGGCCTCGAACAGGCCGTGAAGAAGCTGGTCAAGCGCTGCTGCGGACAGGACGACGTCCCGACCGACCTGCGCTCCAAGGTGATGGGCCGGATCGACCTGATCCGGGCCGGTGAGACCGTGCCCGATCACGATGTGACGGCGCAGGGCCCGGACCGCTCGGCGACCGCCGCCGAATAGCCGTCCGGTCAGTCCGGCCGCCCGCTCGTCCGCGCGGCTCACCGGGTCCGCAGGGGCCCGGTGAGCCGCGCAGTCGTTTCCCGGGCCGCCACCGCGTTCCGCTCGCCGCCGGGATCGTCAGGACGGCCGACGCATAGGACGGCCCGCGCCGGGCATGTGTGGACGGGCCGCCCGGCACGCCGGCGCGGCTCGGGTCCGGCACCGGGCGCGGCCACCGGCCGCAGGCGGCCGAGGCCCTGGGACGCGTCCTAGCGCGGGGCGGTCTGACCCCGGCCGGAGCTGGGTAACCCATGGGTAATGAGCGGGCGTCCGGCTGGGCATGGTTGGATGCGAAAGCAGAGCGGATGACGAGGGTGTCCAGTCGGGACAGGCGGGAATCGTGAGGATCTTCGGGAAGGTACGGCATCGGCCGTCCGCCTCTTGGCGGCAGGCCACGGACCGCGCGTTCACGCTGATCGGCGACGGCCGGTACGAGGACGCGGGGGCGCTGCTGACGCGCGCGGCGGATCTGGAGCCCTGGCTCTCGGAGTCCTGGTTCAATCTGGCGTTGCTGCACAAGTTCCGGCACGACTGGGAGCAGGCGCGGGCCGCGGGTCTGCGGGCCGTCGCGCTGCTGGACCGCGAGTCCGGCGCCCCGGACTGGTGGAACGTGGGCATCGCGGCCACCGCGCTCCAGGACTGGCCGCTGGCGCGGCGGGCCTGGCAGGCGTACGGCCTGAAGGTCCCCGGCGGCGGCCAGCACAGCGCGGCCACCACCGAGCCGACCGGCATGGAGCTGGGCAGCGCCGCCGTGCGGCTCTCGCCGGAGGGCGAGGCCGAGGTGGTCTGGGGCCGTCGGCTCGACCCGGCCCGGATCGAGGTGCTGTCCATCCCGCTGCCGTCCTCCGGGCGGCGTTGGGGCGAGGTCGTCCTGCACGACGGGGTGCCCAACGGAGAGCGGGTCACCGCGGCCGGGCCCGCGTATCCGGTGTTCGACGAGATCGAGCTGTGGGCGCCCTCGCCGGTACCGACCTGGGTGGTACTCCTTGAGGCGGCCACCGAGGACGACCGGGACGCGCTGGAGAAGCTGGCCTCGGACGCCGGGTTCGCCGCCGAGGACTGGTCCTCCTCCGTACGGCTGCTGTGCCGGGCCTGTTCGGAGAGCCGGATGGACAGCGACGAGGGCGACGGCGAGCACCTGGACCCGCACGACCACAGCGAGCCGGGCCACCCCGGACCGCTCGGCCACCGCACCGCGGGCGCCGGCGATCTGTGGGTGCCGGAGCGCGAGTGCGGTCTCGCGGCCCCCGCCGGACTGGTGCGCGGGCTGCTGGACGGCTGGGTCGCCGACAGCCCGGACAGCCGCGAGTGGCGGGATCTCGAAGAAGTCTGCTGACCGCTGCCCGTAGGCTGTAGGCGCACCGGTCGCGGTGCGGTTCCCCCAGGTTTTGCAGGAAGGCGTACGGCGGACATGTCGCAGCAGGAGACGGACGGGCGGATCGGCGTGGACGACGAGGGGTTCATCGTCGACACGGAGGACTGCGAGGAGCGCGAGGCGGCCTACCGCGCACGCGGCACCTCCCGTCCGATCACGGTCGTGGGCAACCCGGTGCTGCACAAGGAGTGCAAGGACGTCACCGCGTTCGACGACGAGCTGGCGCAGCTGATCGACGACATGTTCGCCAGCCAGAAGACGGCCGAGGGCGTCGGGCTCGCGGCCAACCAGATCGGCGTGGACCTGAAGGTCTTCGTCTACGACTGCCCGGACGACGACGGCAAGCGCCACACCGGTGTCGTCTGCAACCCGGTCCTGGAGGAGCTGGCCCCCGAGATGCGGGTGCTCGACGACTCCAACGAAGGCTGCCTCTCGGTCCCGACCGCGTACGCCTCGCTCGCCCGCCCCGACTACGCGGTGGTGCGCGGGCAGGACGCCCAGGGCAACCCGATCCGGGTCAGGGGCACCGGCTACTTCGCGCGCTGCCTCCAGCACGAGACGGACCACCTGTACGGCTACCTCTACATCGACCGGCTCTCCAAGCGGGAGCGCAAGGACGCGTTGCGGCAGATGGAAGAGGGCACGCCGCGCTACGAGACCGTCCCGAACAGCTGAGTTCGTCGTGGCGGGGGCTCGGCGCCGGTTGGTCGGCGCCGGGCCCCTGTTTGCGTTTCCCGGGGTCTCTTGGCAGATAACTGCCGTTTCCCCAGGGGCAGTTGACGCGCGTAGCTGACTGGGCCAGGCTCGCACGCGTATCGACTGTGACGTTCAGAGGGAGGCCCCTGTGCTGAGACGCACCGCACGCGTTCTGCTCGGACTTGTCATGACCATTTCGTTCGCTTTGGGTGGTGTGATGCTGACCGCCAGCACCGCGCAGGCGGACGGCTGCTACACCTGGACCCGCACCCTGAAGTCCGGCGCCACCGGCAACGACGTCACCCAGCTCCAGATCAGGGTGGCCGGATATCCGGGCTACAACTCCGTGCTCGCCATCGACGGCTCGTACGGCCCCGCCACCACCGCCGCCGTCAAGCGGTTCCAGGCGGCCTACGGTCTGGCGGCCGACGGGGTCGCCGGACCCGCGACCCAGGCCAAGCTCTACGCGCTCCAGGACAACGACTGCACGCCGATCCATTTCACGTACCCCGAGCTCAACAAGTGCAACAGCACCTGGGCCGGCGGGAAGGTCGCGGCGGGCACGGCCAAGGCCAACGCGCTGAGCAGCATGTGGAAGCTGGAGGCGCTGCGCCACGCGCTCGGCGACAAGTCCATCCGGGTCACCAGCGGCTTCCGTTCCGTCTCCTGCAACGCCGCCGTCGGCGGGGCCTCCAACAGCCGCCACATGTACGGCGACGCGGTCGACCTCGGGGTCTCCCCGCACTCGCTGTGCACCCTGGCCAAGCAGGCCCGTTACCACGGCTTCCGCGGGATCCTCGGCCCGGGCTACGTCGGCCACAACGACCACGTGCACGTCAACCAGGGGCCCAACCGCCACTGGTCCGCGCCCAGTTGCGGCGTCTGACCCTTCCGCGCCGCTCTCAGGCGACGTCGGGCACGGCCGTGGCCGCAGGGCCACGGAACGTACGGCGGTAGGCGTTCGGCGTGGTGCCCAGTGACCGCACGAACTGGTGTCGCAGCGTCGCCGCCGTACCGAAGCCCGTCTGGCCCGCGATCGTGTCGATCGTCCGGTCGGAGGTCTCCAGCAGGTGCTGGGCCAGCAGGACCCGCTGCCGCAGCAGCCAGCGGTAGGGCGTGGTCCCGGTCTCCTGCTGGAACCGCCGGGCGAAGGTGCGCGGCGACATGTGCGCCTGCGCCGCCAGCTGTTCCACGCTCATCTCCTGGTCGAGGTGCTGCTCCATCCAGGCCAGCGTGGAGCCGACGGTGTCGCAGGCGTTCCGGGGCAGCGGGCGGCTGATGTACTGGGCCTGCCCGCCGTCCCGGTGCGGCGGCACCACCATGCGCCGGGCCAGGGTGTTGGCCGCGTCCTGGCCGTACTCCTGCCGGATCAGGTGCAGGCAGGCGTCGATCCCGGCGGCGGTGCCCGCCGAGCTGATCACCGGGCCCTCGTCCACGTACAGCACGTCCGGCTCGACGACCGCCTTCGGGTAGCGCCGGGACAGCTCCGCCGCGTGCCGCCAGTGGGTGGTGCAGCGGCGGCCGTCCAGCAGACCGGCCGCGCCGAGGACGTACGCCCCCGAGCAGACGCTCAGCACCCGCGAGCCGCGCTCCACGGCCCGGCGCAGCGCGTCGAGGACCTCCTCCGGATACTCCCGCCGCATGAAGTGGCTGCCCGCGGGCACGGCGATGAGGTCGGCCTCCTCCAGCCGCTCCAGACCGTGCGGCGTGGTGATGGTGAAGCCCGCGTGGGTGTTCAGGACGGGGCCCTCGGCGGAGACCACCGCGAAGTCGTGCACCGGCAGGCCCTCGTCGCTGCGGTCCAGTCCGAACACCTCGCACAGGACGCCGAGTTCGAAGGGATGGACCTCGTCGAGGAGGAGGGCGGCGACATTGGTCAGCATGGAGTGAGTGTGGCAGCTATTTGATGCCCCATGGCAGTCCTGCCACTGATGTTTTTCGTCCGGGCGGGCCAGAGTAGAGGCATGAACACATTCCTGAACTACCTGGTCGTAGCGGCACTTTTCGCCCTCGTCCTCGCGCCCGTCGCCCTCGGCTCCGCCCGCGAACGCCGGATCGACCGCCAGCTGCGCGAGGCGGAACGCGGCCGGCGGGCGGCCGGACCCCCGGAAACGGAAAGCGCCGCGCGGCCTGTCACGGCCACGCGGCGCCCTCACCCGAGGATCTGGGTCAGGGTCTAGAAGTCGTCGTCGAACGCGACCGAGCCCTCGACCGCCACCTGGTAGGCGGACGGGCGGCGCTCGAAGAAGTTCGTCAGCTCCTGGACGCCCTGGAGCTCCATGAAGGAGAACGGGTTCTCCGAGCCGTACACCGTCGGGAAGCCGAGGCGGGCGAGCCGCTGGTCGGCGACGCACTCCAGGTACTGGCGCATCGACTCGGTGTTCATGCCCGGCAGGCCCTCGCCGCACAGGTCGCGGCCGAACTGCAGCTCCGCCTCGACCGCTTCCTTCAGCATGTCGGTGACCTGCTGCTGGAGCGCGTCGTCGAAGAGCTCCGGCTCCTCCTTGCGGACGGTGTCCACGACCTCGAACGCGAAGTTCATGTGCATCGTCTCGTCACGGAACACCCAGTTGGTGCCCGTGGCGAGACCGTGCAGCAGACCGCGCGAGCGGAACCAGTACACGTAGGCGAACGCACCGTAGAAGAACAGGCCCTCGATGCACGCCGCGAAGCAGATCAGGTTCAGCAGGAAGCGACGGCGGTCGGCCTTCGTCTCCAGCCGGTCGATCTTCTCGACCGAGTCCATCCACTTGAAGCAGAACTGGGCCTTCTCCCGGATCGAGGGGATCTCCTCGACCGCGTCGAACGCCGCCGCCCGGTCGTCCGGGTCGGGCAGATAGGTGTCCAGCAGCGTCAGATAGAACTGGACGTGCACGGCCTCCTCGAAGAGCTGCCGCGACAGATACAGCCGCGCCTCGGGGGAGTTGATGTGCTTGTACAGCGTCAGCACGAGGTTGTTCGAGACGATCGAGTCACCGGTCGCGAAGAACGCCACCAGCCGGCCGATCATGTGCTGCTCACCCGGCGACAGCTTCGCGAGGTCGGCGACGTCCGAGTGGAGGTCGACCTCCTCGACGGTCCAGGTGTTCTTGATCGCGTCCCGGTAGCGCTCGTAGAAGTCCGGGTAGCGCATGGGACGCAGGGTCAGCTCGAATCCCGGGTCGAGCAGGTTCTTCTCTTCGTTGGTGGTGCTCATTACTGGCAGGCCTCGCAGGACTCGGGGTTTTCGAGAGAGCAGGCGATGGCGTCCGCGTCGGGAGCCGAAGCCTGCTGTACGGGAATGGGGGCGGCGGCCGCCGCCTGGCCGGACGCGGCACGGGCGATCCGGGTCGCCGGGCGCGAACGCAGGTAGTACGTCGTCTTCAGCCCCTGCTTCCAGGCGTACGCGTACATCGAGGAGAGCTTGCCGATCGTCGGCGTCTCCAGGAACAGGTTGAGCGACTGGCTCTGGTCGAGGAACGGCGTACGGGCCGCCGCCATGTCGATCAGACCGCGCTGCGGGATCTCCCACGCCGTGCGGTACAGCGCCCGCACGTCCTCGGGGATCCACGCGAAGCCCTGCACGGAGCCGCTGGCCTCGCGCAGCGCCTCACGGGTGCGGGCGTCCCACACGCCGAGCTTCTTCAGCTCTTCCACCAGGTAGGCGTTGACCTGGAGGAACTCACCGCTGAGCGTCTCGCGCTTGAACAGGTTGGAGACCTGCGGCTCGATGCACTCGTACACCCCGGCGATCGAGGCGATCGTCGCGGTCGGCGCGATGGCGAGCAGCAGCGAGTTGCGCATACCGGTCTTCGCGACCCGGGCGCGCAGGGCGTCCCAGCGCTCCGGCCAGTTCAGCTCGGTGTCGTAGTGGTCCGGGTGCAGCACACCGCGCGCGGCACGCGTCTCGGACCAGGCCGGCAGCGGGCCCGAGCGCTCGGCGAGGTCGCAGGAGGCCTCGTACGCGGCCAGCATGATGCGCTCGGAGATCTTCGTGGAGAGCGCGCGGGCCTCGGGCGAGTCGAACGGCAGGCGCAGCTGGAAGAAGACGTCCTGGAGGCCCATCGCACCCAGGCCGACCGGCCGCCAGCGGGAGTTGGAGTTCCCGGCCTGCTCGGTCGGGTAGAAGTTGATGTCGACGACCCGGTCCAGGAAGGTCACCGCCGTACGCACGGTGGCGTCCAGGCGCTCCCAGTCGATCGAGCCGTTCGCGACGAACGCGCCGAGGTTGACCGAGCCCAGGTTGCAGACGGCCGTCTCGCCGTCGTCGGTGACCTCCAGGATCTCCGTGCACAGGTTCGAGGAGTGCACGACCCGGCCCGGCTCGGCGGTCTGGTTCGCGGTCCGGTTGGAGGCGTCCTTGAACGTCATCCAGCCCTGACCGGTCTGCGCGAGGGTCCGCATCATCCGGCCGTACAGCTCACGCGCCGGAATCGTCCTGCGGGCCAGACCCTTGGCCTCGGCCGCGCGGTAGGCCGCGTCGAACGCGTCGCCCCACAGGTCGACCAGCTCGGGCACGTCCGCAGGGGAGAACAGCGACCACTCGGTGTCCGCGTCGACCCGGCGCATGAACTCGTCCGGGATCCAGTGCGCCAGGTTCAGGTTGTGCGTACGCCGCTGGTCCTCGCCGGTGTTGTCGCGGAGCTCCAGGAACTCCTCGATGTCCGCGTGCCAGGTCTCCAGGTAGACCGCCGCCGCGCCCTTGCGCCGGCCACCCTGGTTCACCGCCGCGACGGAGGCGTCCAGCGTCTTGAGGAACGGCACGATGCCGTTGGAGTGCCCGTTGGTGCCCCGGATCAGCGAACCCCGGGCACGGATGCGGGAGTACGACAGACCGATGCCGCCCGCGTGCTTGGAGAGCCGCGCCACCTGGTGGTAGCGATCGTAGATCGAGTCCAGCTCGTCCTTCGGCGAGTCCAGCAGATAGCAGGAGGACATCTGCGGGTGCCGGGTGCCGGAGTTGAAGAGGGTGGGGGAGGAGGGGAGGTAGTCCAGCTTGCTCATCAGCCCGTAGAGCGCGGCGACCTCGTCCAGCGCCCGCACCGACTCGTCCTCGGCGAGGCCCGCGGCCACGCGCAGCATGAAGTGCTGCGGGGTCTCGATGACCTGGCGGGTGATCGGGTGGCGCAGGAGGTAACGGCTGTGCAGCGTCCGCAGGCCGAAGTAGCCGAAGCGGTCGTCGGCGCCGTCCGCCAGGGCCTGCTCGACGAGCTGGTCGAGCGCGGCCGCGTGCAGCGCCACGAAAGCGGCGGTGCGGTCGGCGATCAGGCCCTCGCGGTGCCCGACGGCGACCGAGGCGGAGAAGGACGTCGCGCCCTGTCCCGCGGCCTCGTCCGCGATCGTGCGGGTCAGCAGCCGGGCGGCCAGCCGGGAGTACGCCGGGTCCTCGGAGATCAGCCCCGCGGCGGCCTCGGTGGCCAGCGAGCGCAACTCGGCCTCGTCGGAACGGGCGTTGCGCCCGCGCAGCGCGGCGGCGGCGACCCGGCCGGGGTCGGTGTCGGGCAGATCGACGGTGAGGTCGGTCAGGGTCCGCAGCAAAGCGGTCCCGGGTCCGTCGTTCGGGGCGTTCCCGGCCGTGGTGGACTCGGCGGATTCGGTGGCTGAAACCGGATCGGCGGGCGCGATGGTCACTGGGCTTTCCCTCGCTCGGCAGGGGGCCTGCGGCAGGCGGGGAAGCCGGGCAGCGCGAAGCCCGGGGCGGGGCAGCACAACTGACGGCGTCCACCGGCCTATCCGCGAGGCCCGGACGTCTGGCGTCCGGTTCGGTCGATCCGGACGCGCTGTCGGCAGGTCATCGGACTTCAGGTGTGCAAATACACACTGATCACACCGTTGCGGGACAGTTCCGGATTCGCACCGGATTCCCCTGCGACGACAGCGAGGTCGAGCATACATGTGGGGGCCGCCAGATGCTGCGGCCCCCACATGTTGTGTCGCATCGATTTCATGAGCCCCTCAGGACGTCGCCTCCAGCCACAGCCGGAAGGTCATGAGCCGCAGGCCCGGCACCGGCTCCCAGTCCCGTTCAGGGGTCCGCAGAAAGCCGAGCCGACGGTAGATCCTATGGGCCGAGAGCATGCCCGGCTGCGTCGACAGCACCAGCGCCCGGACCCCGTCGGCGGACCGGGCCCGCTCGATGCACGCCCGCACGAGAGCCTCACCCACGCCCCGTCCGCGCCCCGCGCGGGCCACGGCCAGCATCCGGAATTCGGCCTCGTCCGGACCGGCGATGTCGCGCCACGGCGTGCCGGGAGCGGCATACGTCACACCGCCGAGCACCGTCCCGTCCGCGTCGAGCGCGACCAACACCTCCGCCTCGGCCGCCCGCTGTTCCACCGCCCGCAGCTTGAGCAGATACGGGTCCTGCGGGCCGTCCAGCAGATCGTCGCCGAGATACGCCTCGGCGATGATCCCGCCGAGCACGGCGTACTCGGCGGGTTCCGCCACTCTGATCGTCAGATCCATCAGCCACTCGCTCCCACATCGTTGTTCGGCGCGCCGTCGCCCACCGGCGGCAGATCGCCGCGTTCGACCGGCTGCTGTCCTGCGGCCTCCCCGGCCGGCGGCAGCACCCGGTCCAGTTCCCGGTCGTCGGCGCGGTGGGCGGCCAGCGCCGCCGAACGCAGCGTCGCCCGGTCCGGCTTGTCGCGCGGCCCGCTCACCGTGACCACGAGTTCGCCCTGCTCCCAGGCGTACGCATGGCCCGACTCCGTGGCCCGGTACCACTGTTCGCCGTCCCGCTCGCACGTCACCAGGGGCTCCTGACCGCTTGCGGCCGCGGAGCCCTCCGCACAGTCGGCCTCGGCGTGCGGGCGGCGCTCCACCGACAGCCGGAGCGTTCCGCCGTCCGGCGCGGTGTAGGAGCTGCTGAACCCGTCGTCGCCGAGCACCCCGACCGACTGGCGCGCCAGGGCGTAGCCCGCGGCCTCGGTCACCCACACATGCTCCGTGACGAGCTGCGCGGCGCTCGCCCGCGCCTCCAGCTCCGCCCGGTCCGGCGCCGGGCCGTCCGAGGAACTCCGGCCCGCCGCCATCGTGTCGGGCGGCGGCTCGGTGCCGCAGCCGGTCGCCGCCAGGGCCAGTGCCAGCGTCAGCGGCAGGGTCAGGAGGAGGGGCCGGAGCCGGGGCGAACGGGAGTGCGATGTCATGGGCGCATCTTTTCGTACGGCAAGGGATCCGTGCACCGGGAAATCGAACGGTGGACGGACAGCGGACAGACCTCCGGGCCGTCGCCCGCTCCATCGAGGGAGCGGGCGACGGCCCGGGATCCAGGGCCCGCCGGCCGGCCGGTGGTGCTCAGCAGCAGCGGAAGCCCTCGCGCGGATCGGCCTCGCGGGCGTCCGTGCGGCTGCGCTCGAACGCGCGGCGGGTCATCACCGGCGCGTCCGGATCGTGGCTCCTCGCGTGCGCCACGTAGCGGTCGTACGTGGACTCGCCGGTCAGCTCACGGACGTACCAGCGGATCCGTCCCGCCACCCGCCGGACGTCCGCGACGGTCATGTCGGACTCCCCGTTCCCGCGGCCTCCTTGCGCAGGCCGCCCTCGGGGCCGACTCCGGCGGCGGCCAGTTCGGCCTTCTCCTCCGGGGTCGCGAAGATCGAGGCCGGGGCGACGAGCTTGGACTCGACGTACGGCGCCTCGTGGAGCTTCACGCTCTCCGGGTCGCGGATGGCCCGGTAGCAGACCCGTCCGGCGTCCACGAGCACCACGATGATGAGGAGCGCGAAGAGCGCGCTCAGCACCCCGTCGACGGTGGAGTTGGTGACGACGGTCCGCATGTCGTCCATGCTCTTCGCGGGCGCCAGTACCTCGCCCGCGTCGATGCCCGCCTGGTACTTGTCGCGCTGGGCGAAGAAGCCGACCTTCACGTCCTCGGAGAAGATCTTCTGCCAGCTCGCGGTGAGCGTGACCGCCACGTCCCAGGCCAGCGGGACCGCGGTCACCCACGCCCACTTCAGACGGCCGGACTTGACGAGCAGGGTGGTGCAGACGGCCAGCGCGACGGCTGCCAGCAACTGGTTGGCGATGCCGAAGAGCGGGAAGAGCTGGTTGATGCCGCCCAGCGGGTCGTGCACACCGACCCAGAGGAAGTAGCCCCAGCCGCCGACGACGACGGCGCTGGCGAACCAGACGCCCGGCTTCCAGCTGACCTCGCGGAACGGCTTGTAGACGTTGCCCAGCATGTCCTGGAGCATGAAGCGCCCGACCCGGGTGCCGGCGTCCACGGTGGTGAGGATGAAGAGCGCCTCGAACATGATGGCGAAGTGGTACCAGAACGCCTTCATCGCGGTCCCGCCGACCACCGCGGAGAAGATCTCCGACATGCCGAGCGCGAACGTGGGCGCGCCACCGGTCCGGGAGAGCAGGCTCGCCTCCTCGACGTCCTTGGCGGCCTGGGCCAGGGCGTCCGGCGTGATGGTGAAGCCGAAGTTGGCCACGGCCTGGGAGGCGGACTGGACGCTGTCGCCGATCACGCCGACGGGTGCGTTGATGGCGAAGTAGAGGCCGGGGTCGATGATGCAGGCGGCGATCATCGCCATGATCGCCACGAACGACTCGACCAGCATGGCGCCGTAGCCGACCATCCGGATCTGCGTCTCCTTCTGGACCATCTTCGGCGTGGTGCCGGAGGAGACCAGGGCGTGGAAGCCGGAGAGCGCGCCGCAGGCGATGGTGATGAAGACGAACGGGAACATCGAGCCGGCGAAGACCGGGCCCGAGCCGCTGGAGGCGAAGTCGGTGACCGCGGGCATCTTCAGGGTCGGCAGGGCGACGACCACGCCCAGGGCCAGCAGCCCGATCGTGCCGACCTTCATGAAGGTGGAGAGGTAGTCGCGCGGGGCCAGCAGCAGCCACACCGGGAGTACGGAGGCGAGGAACCCGTACACGATCATCCAGATGACCAGCGTGCCCGGCTCCAGCGTGAAGAAGTCCGCCCACGACGACTCCGCGACCCAGCCGCCCGAGACGATCGCGAGGAGCAGCAGCGCGACGCCTATCAGGGAGACCTCGCTGACCTTGCCGGGCCGCAGGATGCGCAGATAGACGCCCATGAAGAGGGCGATCGGGATCGTCATGCCGATGGAGAAGACGCCCCACGGCGAGTGGGCGAGCGCGTTCACGATGACCAGCGCGAGGACCGCGAGCAGGATGATCATGATGATGAAGACCGCGACCAGGGCGGCGATCCCGCCGACCGGCCCTATCTCGTCGCGCGCCATCTGGCCGAGCGAACGGCCGTTGCGGCGGGTCGAGAAGAAGAGCGTCACCATGTCCTGGACGGCGCCGGCGAAGATGACGCCGACGACGAGCCAGATCGTGCCCGGCAGATAGCCCATCTGCGCGGCCAGCACCGGACCGACCAGCGGGCCCGCGCCCGCGATGGCGGCGAAGTGGTGGCCGAACAGGACCCGGCGGTCGGTGGGATGGAAGTCGACGCCGTTGTCCAGTCGTTCGGCCGGGGTCGCGCGGTTCTTGTCGACCTTCAGGACCCGGTTGGCGATGAACCGGGAGTAGAAGCGGTACGCGATGGCGTACGAGCCGAGGGCCGCGGCCAGCATCCAGGCGGCGGAGACCTCTTCACCCCGCGAGAGCGCGAGGGTGGCCCAGCCGATGGCGCCGGCCAGGGCCACCAGGCTCCAGACGACTATGGACTTCGGGGTCGGTGCCCGCCGTCCGGGTGCGGGTGGAACCGGTGGTGCTGATGTGGGCGTTTCCGGCATATCGATCCGTCCCCTCGCGCGATCACTGTCGTAACGTGCGCGAAATCTAGGTGGTGCGGCCGCTCTCCGGAACCCCTGTCCGCATACCGGTCGTGTTTCGCCGATGTCTCCACCGAAGCTCCGCAGTCATGACACGGACGGGAGAGGGGATCGGTTCACGCGACGCCCGCTTCCCTCGGGATGACCGAAAACAGGCGGTGGCCCGGGGAAGGCATCCCCGGGCCACCGCCTGTTCACGCGCTGCTGGTTCTCAGTCCGTCGGACGCTTGAGACGGGCCACGAACTTGTAGCGGTCGCCCCGGTAGACCGAGCGCACCCACTCCACCGGTTCGCCCTGTCCGTCCACGGAATGACGGGACAGCATGAGCATCGGCAGGCCCACGTCGGTGCCCAGCAGACCGGCCTCGCGCGGGGTGGCGAGCGAGGTCTCGATGGTCTCCTCCGCCTCGGCGAGGCGGACGTCGTACACCTCGGCGAGCGCGGTGTAGAGCGAGGTGTACTTCACCAGCGAACGACGCAGCGCCGGGAAGCGTTTGGCCGAAAGGTGGGTGGTCTCGATCGCCATCGGCTCCCCGCTGGCGAGCCGGAGCCGCTCGATGCGCAGCACCCGGCCGCCCGTCGAGATGTCCAGCAGACCGGCGAGCGTGTCGTCCGCCGTGACATAGCCGATGTCCAGCAGTTGGGACGTCGGCTCCAGTCCCTGGGCGCGCATGTCCTCGGTGTACGAGGTGAGCTGGAGGGCCTGGGAGACCTTCGGCTTGGCGACGAAGGTGCCCTTGCCCTGGATGCGTTCGAGGCGGCCCTCGACGACCAGCTCCTGGAGCGCCTGGCGCACGGTGGTGCGCGAGGTGTCGAATTCGGCCGCCAGGGTGCGTTCGGGCGGCACCGGGGTGCCGGGCGGCAAGGTGTCGGTCATGTCGAGGAGATGGCGCTTGAGCCGGTAGTACTTCGGTACGCGCGCCGTGCGCGTACCGGCACCGGTCTCGCTCCCCGTACTGCCCCCGTCGGCACCCATGGCCCGCCTTCCCGACTGCTGCGTTGCTGCCGTCACCGGCTCCTCCGTCTGTCGCGGCTCACATGGTGGCACGGTCCGGTCACGGGTCGTCGCCCTCCCTTAGGTGTCGGTCCTATAACGGACGCGAGTGCACTTCTTATACACCCTTGACACCCCTAAAGGTCTAGGCCAAGCTCCCGGTACTGGTCTAAACCATTAAAGACCAGGTCCAGCCCCAGCAGAACTCGTCGAATGTCTTCGCGGTGGGTGGGGTTGCAGCATCCCTGAGGAGGGTTTGACGTGAAGCGCAAGCTCATCGCGGCTATCGGTGTCGCGGGCATGTTGGTTTCGGTCGCGGCGTGTGGTTCGGATGACAAGAATTCGTCCGCCGACCCGAAGGACCGCAAGGAAACCCTGACCGTCTGGCTCATGGGCGAGGCTCAGTCCACCTGGCCCGAACTGGTCAAGGACGTCAACGCCGAGTTCAACAAGAAGTACCCGGGCGTCACGGTCAAGGTTCAGTACCAGCAGTGGGCCGACAAGGTCAAGAAGCTGGACACCTCCCTCGGTGGCGACAAATTCCCGGACGTCGTGGAACTCGGCAATACCGAGACCATGCAGTACATCCTCAATGGTGCGCTCGGAGAAATCGACCCCAAGAAGTACGAGAACTCGGACACCTGGATCAAGGGTCTGAAGGACACGTGCTCCTTCGAGGGCAAGACCTACTGCGTCCCCTACTACGCGAGCGCCCGCCTGGCCGTGTACAACAAGGACATGCTGAAGGCCGGCACCGGCAGTGACGCCCTCCCGCAGACCGAGGACGAGTTCCTCGCCGCGATGGACAAGGTCGACGCCGAGCTGGGCAAGAAGGACAAGCGCGCCTCCTCCCTCTACTTCCCGGGCCGCTACTGGTACGCCGCGATGTCCTACGTCGCCGCCTTCGGTGGCCAGATAGCCACGTACGACGAGGGCGGCAAGGAGTGGAAGGCCGCGCTCTCCACCCCGGAGGCCCAGAAGGGCATCCAGCACTTCGTCGACCTGGTCAAGAAGTACAACAAGGCCGACGTGACGAAGGACGAGCAGGACCACGCCAACGTCATGGCCAACGAGAAGGCCGCGGTCATCTACGGCCAGGCCTGGGAGGCCGGCAGCGTCACCACGGGCGAGAACGGCAACCCGAAGCTCGAGGGCAAGATCGCCACGGCCGGTATGCCCGGCCCCGAGGGCAAGGCCCTCCCGTCCTTCATCGGCGGCTCGGACCTCGCGACGATCTCCAAGTCCAAGGTCCAGGACCTCGGCGAGGAGTGGATCTCCCTCTTCACCAACGCGAAGTCCATGGAGGTCCTCGCGTCGAAGAACATCCTCCCCAACAACGAGAAGCAGCTTGAGCCGCTGAAGGCCAAGCCGGAGACCGCCGCCATCGCCAACGCGGTGCCGGACGCCTGGTTCACGCCGATCGCGCCGGGCTGGGCCTCCATCGAGAAGGAGGAGATCCTCCAGAACATGCTCCTGGAGATCGTCAAGGGCTCCTCCGTCGCCGACGCCACCAAGAAGGCCGACGACAAGATCAACGCGCTGATCAACAAGGAATCCTGACCTTCCGATCGCCAGGCGGGGCCCGGCGTCAACGCCGGGCCCCCGCTCCTTTCCCGCAAGTGAATGCCGTGAATTCCGGGGCCCGCCCCGGACCCGCGATGGAAGGTCAGCCACGTGTCTGCCGCTGATACCAAGGCCGCCGGGCCGCCGGTCCCCGTACCACCCGACCCGCAGGCGACGGGGAAGTCGTCCTTCGACGACGACGCGCCCCGGGTGCAGAAGAGAAAGCGGAAGAAGGGGGAACTGCTCCCCTACTTCCTGATTCTCCCGGCGATCGTGGCGATCGCCGCCGTCTACCTCTACCCGCTCGGCAAGACGGTCATCATGTCCTTCCAGGACATGGGCCGGCGTGAGCTGTGGTCCGGAGAACCGGCGCCATGGGTCGGCTTCGAGCAGTTCACCAACATCCTCGGCGACTCCGAGTTCTGGTGGGTCACCTTCCGCACGGTCGTCTTCATGGCCATCTGCGTGACGCTGACCATGGGGATCGGGCTGCTGGTGGCCCTGCTGATGCGCAAGCTCACCACCTGGGTCCGGCTCGTGCTCACCGCCTGCCTCATCGCCGCCTGGTCGATGCCGCTGATGGTGGCCGCCTCGATCTTCCGCTTCATGGCCGACTCCGACTACGGCCTGATCAACACCCTGATCGCCAAGGTCGTCGGCGAGGACTGGCTCGGACACAACTGGTACCTCAACCCGATCCAGGGCTTCGGCATCATCACCCTGCTGGTCGTCTGGGGCGCCATCCCGTTCGTCGTCGTCACCCTGTACGCCGCCCTCACCCAGGTTCCCCAGGAACTGGAGGAGGCCGCCGCCCTCGACGGCGCCAGCGCCTACGGCATCTACAAGTTCGTCACCTGGCCGGTCATCAAGCCGGTCTTCACCATGGTCGCCACCCTCTCGGTGATCTGGGACTTCAACGTCTTCGGCCAGATCTGGCTGCTGCGCGGCAACAAGCCCGAGCCGGAGTACGAGACCCTCGGCCTCTACTCCTACTCCAAGGCGTTCGAGTCCACCTCCTTCAGCCAGGGCACCGCGATCGCCCTGATCACGGTGCTGCTGCTGTCCGGCGTGGCCGTGTACTACCTGCGCCAGCTCATGAAGACGGGAGAGGTCGAATGAGCAGCTCGACCCAGACACAGGTCCAGCCGCAGGTACTGCGCCCCGACCGCAAGAAGAGCCGTCTGCACTTCGACCTCATCGGCCTCGGCGTCGCCCTGGTCATGGTCTTCCCGGTCTACTGGCTGGTCATCAGCGCCCTGCGGCCCAACCGGGAGATCCGCAGCTACGACCAGACCCTGTGGCCCACGTCGATCACCTTCGACAACTTCGTCCGGGCCACCGAGCAGCCGAACTTCGGCACCGCCATCCAGTCCAGCCTGATCGTCGCCGTCACCGCGGTGGTCGGCGGCATGATCATCGCGACCCTGGCGGCCCTGGCCATCGGCCGGTTCCGGTTCTTCGGCCGCAAGGCCCTGGTCCTGATCATGATCCTGGTCCAGATGCTGCCGCCGACGGCGATGCTCATCCCGATCTACGCCCAGCTCAACGCCATGGGCGGGATCGACGAGTACTGGGGCCTGATCGTCGTCTATCTGGTCTCCACGCTGCCCTTCGCCACCATCATGATCCGCGGCTTCGTCGTGAACATCCCGGTGGAGCTGGAGGAGTCCGCGATGGTGGACGGCTGCACCCGCTTCCAGGCCTTCCGGCGGGTGATCTTCCCGCTGCTCGCCCCCGGGCTCGCCGCCGCGTCGATCTTCGCCCTGGTGAACGCGTGGAACGAGTACCTCTTCGCGTACATCCTGATCAACGACAACTCCAAGTACACGCTGAACGTCTGGCTGATGACGTTCACGACCGAGCGCGGAACGGACTACGGCGCCCTCATGGCGGCATCGACCATGATCGCCATCCCGGTCGTCGTGTTCTTCATGATCATTCAGAAGAAGATGGCCGCAGGCCTCACTTCCGGCGCCGTGAAGGGATAGTGCGGGCTCATGACCACCCTCGTTTCCACCACGGACACCGTGACGCGCGACGCGCTCGCTGTGCTCCAGCCCGGGTTCACCGGAACCACCGCACCGGACTGGCTGCTCCGCCGCGTCGGTGAAGGCCTCGCCTCCGTCGGTCTGTTCGGGCGCAACATCACCTCGCCCGAGCAGCTCACCGCCCTCACCGGACGGCTGCGCTCCGAGCGGGACGACGTCCTCGTCGCCATCGACGAGGAGGGCGGCGACGTGACCCGCCTGGAGGTCACGCACGGCTCCTCCTTCCCCGGCAACCTCGCCCTCGGCTCGGTGGACGACGTCCACCTCACCCGGGCCGTCGCCCAGGAGCTCGGCCGCCGGCTCGCCGAGTGCGGCGTCAACCTCAACTGGGCGCCGTCCGCCGACGTCAACTCCAACCCGGGCAACCCGGTCATCGGCGTGCGCTCCTTCGGCGCCGACACCCGCCTGGCCGCCCGGCACACCGCCGCGTACATCGAGGGGCTCCAGGCCGCCGGTGTCGCCGCCTGCACCAAGCACTTCCCCGGGCACGGCGACACCGCGGTCGACTCGCACCTCGCGCTGCCGCGCATCGATGTGGACCTCGACACCCTGCACGCCCGTGAGCTGGTGCCCTTCCGGGCGGCCATCGCCGCGGGTTCCAAATCGGTGATGAGCGCGCATATCCTTCTTCCCGCACTCGACCCGGACCGCCCGGCGACCCTGAGCCCGCAGATCCTCACCGGTCTGCTGCGCCAGGAGCTGGGCTACGACGGCCTGATCGTCACCGACGCCGTGGAGATGGACGCCATCGCCGGTACGTACGGCATCGAGCGCGGGTCCGTCCTCGCCCTCGCGGCGGGCGCCGACGCCATCTGTGTGGGCGGCGGCCTGGCCGACGAGGAGACGGTGCTGCGGCTGCGCGACGCCCTCGTCGCGGCCGTGCGCAGCGGGGAACTGACCGAGGAGCGGCTCGCCGACGCGGCCGCCCGTGTACGAGCCCTCGCGTCCTGGACGCAGAGGGCCCGGGGGGATGTCCCGGAGCCGGGCGCGGCAGTGCAGGAGGGGACCGCGCCCGGCACCGGTGTCAGCTCCGACATCGGCCTGGTGGCCGCCCGCCGCGCGGTCCGGGTGACCGGCTCCGGCGACCGGCTGACGGAGGCGGCGTACGTCGCCTCGTTCAGCGCGGTGGCGAACATCGCGGTCGGCGACGAGACCCCGTGGGGCATCGCCGCCGAGCTGGACAGGATCCTGCCCGGCACCGGCACGGACACCTACACCGAGGAGACCGCGGCCGTCGCGGACGCGATCCTGGCGGCGGCGGGGGAGCGGCGCATCGTCGCCGTGGTCCGCGACGAGCACCGGCACGCCTGGATGGGCGCGGCGCTCGACGCCCTGCTGGCGGCCCGCCCGGACACGATCGTGGTCGAG
Source organism: Streptomyces griseus (assembly GCA_002154345.1). GTDB lineage: Bacteria > Actinomycetota > Actinomycetes > Streptomycetales > Streptomycetaceae > Streptomyces > Streptomyces caviscabies. The sequence continues at coordinate 14,843 of MUNB01000150.1, read as the reverse complement.
ATGGGCCTGCCCCAGTCGGACCCGAGGGGCGCGCTGTACATAGCCACCCACGGCGCGGCACGGGTCTGCGGCACAGCGGCGGCGGAAGCGCTGACGGGCCGCTGATCCAAGCCCGTCCGGCGATTGAGGACAAACGTCCGGGCCGACTGATTGACGCCCGTCCGCGACTGAGGACGAACGCTCGGGCCGACTGATCAAGCCCGTCCGGCGATTGAGGACAAAGCCTCCCGCCGGACGGGCCGCACCATTCAGCACCCCACCCCACCCCACCGCACGGCAAAGGGCCGGGACACCACCAAGGCGTCCCGGCCCTCGGCCGTACAGGGAAGAGGGAGAGCCCTACAGCCCCTGCCAATCCGGCTTCGCCGCATACGTGGCCCGGAAGTAATCCCCCAGCTTCAGCTTCGACGCCGCCGCCTCGTCCACCACCACGGTCGCGTGCGGATGCAGCTGGAGCGCCGAGGCCGGCACGATCGAGGCGACCGGCCCCTCCACCGTCTGGGCGATGGCCTCCGCCTTGCCCTCGCCGGTGGCCAGCAGGATCGGGTGGCGGGAGTCCAGGATCGTCCCGATGCCCTGCGTGATCACGTGGTGCGGCACCTGCTCGATGTCGTCGTCGAAGAAGCGCGCGTTGTCGACCCGGGTCTGCTGCGTCAGCGTCTTGATCCGGGTGCGCGAGGCGAGCGAGGAGCAGGGCTCGTTGAAGCCGATGTGCCCGTCCGTGCCGATGCCCAGGAGCTGGAGGTCGACACCGCCCGCCTCCGCCAGCGCCCGGTCGTACGCCTCGCAGGCCGCCTGGACGTCCTCGGCCGAGCCGTCGGGGCCCATGAAGGAGGCTTCGGAGAGCCCGAGCGGCTCGACGACCTCGCGCAGCACCACCGAGCGGTACGACTCCGGGTGGCCCGCGGGCAGGCCGACGTACTCGTCGAGCTGGCAGATCCGGGCGCGCGAGGCGTCGACGGCCCCGGAGGCGACCTTGGCCGCCAGCGCGCGGTAGATGGGCAGCGGGGTCGAGCCGGTGGCAACGCCGAGCAGGGCGTCGGGCTTGCGGCCGAGCAGTGCGGCGATGGCCTCCGCGATCAGTTCGCCGCCTGCCGTGGCGTCCGGGACGATGACAACTTCCACGCTGTGCCTGCCGATCTGACTAGGGGAGCCGGTGGTATAGACCAATCAAGTTCCCAATTTAGCAGAATCGAGCAGCCGTACGGTGAACAGTCCGCCCATCGGCCCCCCCGGTCCGCCCCGGCCCGCATCCGGTCCGCACCTCCGGCCCCGCACGCCGCGGCCCGCTGGCGGGCCGCCGCATTGCCTGGTCGACTTGTCCGGTACGGCGCCGATCGCGTACCCGCGCACGCGCCGTCCCGCACGCCGATGCCGACAGCCCAGGGAGGCCCCCACATGTCCGCCACCCCTCCGGCCGACCGGAGCGGCCAGGGCGACGAGCCCGGCCGCATCATGTCCGGCGAAATGGCCGAGCAGCCCGCGATGCTGCGCCGGATCCTGGAACACGGCGCGCCCCGCATCAACGAGGTCGCCGCCGAGATCGCCGCCCGGAAGCCCCGGTTCGTGCTGCTCACCGCCCGGGGTACGTCGGACAACGCGGCGCTCTACGCGAAGTACCTGCTGGAGATCCGCCTCGGGCTGCCCTGCGGACTGGCCTCGATGTCCACCACCACGGCCTACGGGGCCAAGCCCGATCTGCGGGACGTCCTGGTGATCACCGTCAGCCAGTCGGGTGGCTCACCGGACCTGGTGGCCTCCACCCGGGCCGCCCGGGAGGCCGGGGCCGTCACGCTCGCCGTCACCAACAACCCGGACTCCGCGCTCGCCGCCGTCTCCGAGTACCACATCGACATCCTGGCGGGCCCGGAGAAGGCGCTGCCGGCCACCAAGACGTACACCGCCTCCCTGCTCTCCCTCTACCTCTTCGTGGTGGGCCTGGGCGGCGGTGACGGCGCCGAGGCCGCCGCCGGCCTGCCCGACCTCGCGGGCGCGATCCTGGGCCGCCGGGCCGAGGTCAAGGCGCTGGCCTCCCGCTACCGCTTCGCCGAGCGCATGGTGATCACCTCGCGCGGCTACGGCTACCCGACGGCCAAGGAAGCGGCCCTGAAGCTCATGGAGACCAGCTACATCCCGGCTCTCTCCTACTCCGGCGCCGATCTGCTGCACGGTCCACTGGCGATGGTCGACAACATCTCCCCGGTGATCGCCGTGGTCACCGACGGCCGGGGCGGCGAGGCGCTCCAGCCGGTGCTGGACCGCTTGCGCGGACGCGGCGCGGATCTCTTCGTGGTCGGCCCCAAGGTCCAGGTGGAGGCGGCCTCGGCCGGCTTCTCGCTGCCCACGGCGGGCGTCCCGGAGGAGTTGCAGCCGATCCTGGAGATCCTGCCGCTGCAGATGCTGGCGTACGAGGTGACGATCGCCCGGGGCCAGGACCCGGACGCGCCCCGCGCGCTGGCGAAGGTCACCGAGACCCGCTGAGGCCGGGGCGGTACGGGGCCCCGGAAACACCCGCGGGCCGCGGCGCCAGAGCGGGACCCTCAGCCCGCCCGGCACCGCAGCCCGGAGCTACCTGGCCGGCGGTGTGCGGTGCCCCCGGCCACTGGAGGCACCGGCGCGGTCAGGGCAGAGAGCGCCGGGTGCCTCGGTCCGCTCTCCTGTGCGGGGAGAGCGGAGGTCTTGATGAACATTGTGGACTAGACCAATACCTGTGTCCATCCACGTGCACGACATTCTCGGGCCGACCGCCGCGCCTGTCCATCGTCGTACCTCCGTACACCTGCACGGCTCATCGGCCCCAGTGGTTCGAACGCTTCCGGTAACCCCAGGTACGCTCCACCCGTGCCCTCCATGAACGACCTCGTCCGCCAGCACACCGCTCTGAGCGACACCGACCTCGAGTGGCTCCATCTGCTGGTCTCGGAGTGGCAGCTGCTCTCCGACCTGTCCTTCGCCGACCTCGTGCTGTGGGTCCCGACCCGCGACGGCACGCGGTACGTCTCCGTCGCCCAGATGCGCCCCAACACCGGGCCCACCTCCTACCAGGACGACATGGTCGGCCACCTGGTGCCGCGCGGCCGCCGCCCGCTGCTGGACGCGGCCCTGGACGAGGGCCGGATCGTGCGCGAGGGCGACCCGGAGTGGCGCGAGGAGGTGCCCGTACGGGTCGAGTCCATCCCCGTACGCCGTGAGGGCCGGGTGCTCGGCGTCATCGCCCGCAACACCAACCTGCTCACCGTGCGCACCCCCTCCCGGCTGGAGCTCACCTACCTCCAGTCCGCCTCCGACCTGGCCCAGATGATCGCCGCCGGGTCCTTCCCCTTCCCCGGCCAGCAGGTCGACATGGACGCCTCCCCGCGGGTGGGCGACGGCCTGATCCGGCTCGACGCCGACGGGATCGTGCAGTACGCCAGCCCCAACGGCCTCTCCGCCTACCACCGCCTCGGCCTCGCCTCCGACCTGGTCGGCCACCACCTCGGCACCACCACCGCCGAACTGGCCCCGTCCCGGGGGCCGGTGGACGAGGCCCTGGTCAAGGTGGCCAGCGGTTACGCGCCCCGGGAGTTCGAGGTCGAGTGTGCGGGCGGGGTGATCCAGCTGCGGGCCATTCCGCTCAAGCCCAAGGGCGTCCGCATCGGCTCGCTCGTGCTGCTCCGGGACGTCACCGAACTGCGCCGCCGCGAACGCGAGTTGATCACCAAGGACGCGACCATCCGGGAGATCCACCACCGGGTGAAGAACAACCTCCAGACGGTGGCCGCCCTGTTGCGTCTCCAGTCCCGCCGGATGGACTCCGAGCAGGGCCGCGAGGCGCTCAACGAGGCGGTCCGGCGCGTCGGTTCGATCGCCATCGTCCATGAGACGCTGTCCCAGAATCTGGATGAGCGGGTCGAGTTCGACGAGATCGCCGACCGGGTGATCGCGATGGTCTCGGAGATCTCCCCGGGCAAGGTGACCTGCCGGCGCACCGGACGCTTCGGCATCCTTGACGCCGAGGTCGCCACTCCGCTCTCCATGGTGCTGACGGAGGTTCTGCAGAACGCCCTGGAGCACGCCTTCGCCGTCGCCGACCACGGGACGGTGGAGGTCTCCGCCGTACGCGGCGGATCGCCCGCCGACGGACGGCTGCTGATCACCGTCACCGACGACGGACGCGGACTGCCCGAAGGGTTCGACCCGAAGCAGGCCGGCAACCTCGGACTCCAGATCGTACGGACCCTGGTGGAGGGGGAGTTGGGCGGCACGTTCGGCATGGTCCCGGCCCCCGAGCGCGGCACCCAGGTGGTGCTGGACCTCCCGGTCCGCGCCGACAAGTAGGAAGAACGGCAGCACATAGCAGAGCGGGCCCGGACCGTGGTGACGGTCCGGGCCCGCTCCGTGATGCTCACGTTGCGATGCGCTCCGGGGTACTGCGCGCTGCGACTCGAAGGCGGGGCTGTGCGTACGCTCTGTACGCGCCGCCGGGCTGAGGCTTGGTGCGGTTCTCGCTCAGGCGCTTGCGTTGCGCGCCCGGTTGCGAGCGGCGCGGCGCTTCATCGCGCGGCGCTCGTCCTCGCTGAGGCCACCCCAGACGCCGGAGTCCTGGCCGGACTCGAGCGCCCACTGCAGGCACTGCTCCATGACGGGGCAGCGGCGGCAGACAGCCTTGGCTTCCTCGATCTGCAGCAGCGCAGGACCGGTGTTGCCGATGGGGAAGAACAGCTCGGGGTCTTCCTCACGACAAACGGCGTTGTGACGCCAGTCCATGGCTGCTACCTCTCCTTGGTATTACACGCTTGTTGCTTGTGAATGTGAACGCTTTCACGAATCCCCCCGCAGATGACGGGCCGACCCCCAGATGGACTGGGTGTGGTCTGTGATGGTGAGGAGGGGTTCTGGCTCTCAGTGGAGGCCGGTGTTGCGGGCCGTCCCGATCGCCATAAAGAGATTCCCAAACCTCGGCGACGGATACAACCCCTTCTGGAAAGTTTTTTTTGATTCCTCGGTGTCGACTAGGTCACAGGCGCACTTCTTAGGGGTGGGACCCAGTCCAAACGTTCGAGTTAAAGGACTTTCGGCCCTTCCACTCACACAATCACACGCAGTGCACGGCGTACGCCTGTGAACGTCACGCTCGTACGCAGTCCCAGGTGGTCACCGTCCATCTGGAAGGGCAGTGGGACCTTTGAATGCAAGGTGAAGTCCGTGAGGTCATGCCGTGAAACGGCGTGCTTCCCGCGGGGCCCCTTCTCGGGGCTCGAAGTGAGCAGCTGGGTGCCGTAGAGGGCCACCGCCGGGGTGGACAGACGCTTCAGTCCGAGGACGTCCAGCGCGGTGTCGAAGGAGGCCTTCGGCGAGGCGTAGACCGGGCGATTGCCCAGGTAGGTCCAGGGGGCGGTGTTGCAGATTATGGAGAGCGCGAGGTCGGTCACCGGCTCCTGGCCGGGCACGTCGAGCGTGATCGTCCCGTGCCGGCGATGGGTCTCGTTGAGGAACTGCCGCATCACCTGGCGTACGTACAGGGCGTGCGTCGAACGCTTGCCGCCCTCGCGTTTCTGTTCGACCCGGCCGACGACTCCGGCGTCGAATCCGAGCCCGGCACAGAAAGTGAACCAGCGTTCGGGAACGGACTCGTCCTCGGTTCCCGGGGTGCCGGCGGCCAGGCCCAGACCAACCGTGCGTTCGGTCCGGTTCTCCAGCGCGTCCAGAATCGCGCCGGTCGCCTCCACCGCGTCGTTCGGCAGCCCGAGGGCGCGCGCGAAGACATTGGTGGACCCGCCGGGGACCACGGCGAGCTTCGGGAGGCCGTCCACGTCCGGGCCCCGGTGCAGCAGCCCGTTCACGACCTCGTTCACCGTGCCGTCGCCGCCGAGGGCGACCACCAGATCGATGTCGTCGCTGTCCGCCGCCCGCCGCCCCAGATCGCGCGCGTGCCCCCGGTACTCCGTGGTCACCGCCTCCAGCTTCATCTCGCTGGCCAGCGCGTGGATGAGCACATCACGGGTGCGGGCACTGGTGGTGGTAGCAGCTGGGTTGACCACGAGGAGTGCGCGCATGACGGCCAGCCTACCTACCGGGCGGTTCGGGTTCGTAGGGCCTCCCGTTTGGATCATGTCGGGCTCGCGGGGTCCGGCACGCGCATCTGCGGCGTTGTCGTCAATCACCAACGCTCCGCGTTGCCTCAATCCTCCGCCTTGCAGCTGCACGCACCGGACCCCCCTCCCTGATCCGACCTGATCCAAACAAGAGGCCCTAGTCCCCGTTCGCTGCGCTCGGAACCGGTGACGGAACGTGACCGGACGCCGTGCCGTGCGCCCGGACGGGTGAGGCTCGCCCGCACCCCGGCTTCACTTCCGGGCCGCCGGGATGCCAACCTGAAGGGCGTGAGTACTGAAGCGACCCCCTCCACGCCGTCGCCCTCCGCGGCGGAGCGCCCGACCAGGATCACCGTCCTCGCCGGGGTCAACGCCCTCGAAGGCCTGGCGCTCGCCCTCGGCGGTGTCTACATGCTCGTCATGGGGCTGCTCGGGAAGCTGGAGAGCACACAGCAGGCCGAGACGGCCGGGATCACGCTGGTCGCGCTCGGCGCGATCCCGCTGATCGCCGCCCGCGGACTGCTGCTGCTGCGCAGCTGGAGCCGGGGGCCCGCGCTGATCACCCAGATCATGGCGCTGCCGGTGGCCTGGACGCTGCTGCGCTCGCAGGGCGCCCTGATCCCCACCGGGATCGTCCTGGCGGTGGTCGCCGTCACCGGCCTCGTGCTCGTCCTGAACCCGGCGACCACCCAGGACCTGGGCATCCGCCGGGGGCCGAGGACGACCCCCGACGCCTGAGCCTCCCGGCCCCCCTCGTCACTCCTCGACGAGCAGCCGCTCGCGGAGCTGCGCCAGGGTGCGGGCCAGCAGCCGCGAGACGTGCATCTGCGAGATGCCGACCTCCTGGGCGATCTGCGACTGGGTCATGTTCCCGAAGAAGCGCAGCAGCAGGATGCGCTTCTCGCGCGGCGGCAGGTCCTCCAGGAGCGGCTTGAGCGACTCCCGGTACTCCACGCCCTCCAGTGCCTCGTCCTCCGAGCCCAGCGTGTCCGCGACCGCCGGCGACTCGTCGTCCGTGTCCGGCACGTCCAGCGAGAGCGTGCTGTACGCGTTGGCCGACTCCAGACCCTCCAGCACCTCCTCCTCGGAGATGCCCAGCCGCTCGGCCAGCTCGTGCACCGTCGGCGAGCGGCCGTGCTGCTGGGAGAGCTCCGCGGTGGCCGTGGTCAGCGAAAGCCGCAGCTCCTGGAGGCGGCGCGGCACCCGCACCGCCCAGCCCTTGTCCCGGAAGTGGCGCTTGATCTCGCCGACCACCGTGGGGGTGGCGTACGTCGAGAACTCCACCCCCCGGTCCGGGTCGAACCGGTCCACGGACTTGATCAGCCCGATCGTGGCGACCTGGGTCAGGTCGTCCAGCGGCTCGCCGCGGTTGCGGAAGCGGCGCGCCAGATGCTCCACCAGCGGCAGGTGCATCCGCACCAGCCGGTTGCGCAGCTCGGCCTTCTCCGCCGAACCGTCGGGCAGTTCCCGCAGCTCGAAGAAGAGGGCCCGGGCCCCGCTGCGGTCGTGTGGATCGTGGTGCCCGTGCTCGCTCATCTGGCCCGCCCGCTCTGCCTGCGACTGCTGCTCCACCGCGACGTCGAAGCCCTCGGACCCGTCCGCTCCGTCCACCGGATGCGGCCGGGCCTGCTGCTCCGGGATGCCTGCTGGGCGCACCACCCCGGATCGGATCGTCTCGTCCCGCACAGGACCGTCCCCGTTCCCGTCGCTCACGCCGGCCCGGGGCCCGCGCCGCGCTGTTTGTAGAGGCTGATGCTGACCGTACGGTCGTCGGCGACCGTGGAGTCGACCTTGCCGGCCAGCGCGGAGAGCACCGTCCAGGCGAAGGTGTCGCGCTCGGGCGCCCGGCCGTCCGTGGTGGGCGCCGACACCGTCACTTCGAGGGAATCGTCGACGAGACGGAAGACGCAGCTGAGGACGGAGCCCGGCACGGCCTGCTGGAGCAGGATCGCGCAGGCCTCGTCGACCGCGATGCGAAGGTCCTCGATCTCGTCGAGAGTGAAGTCCAAACGCGCTGCGAGACCGGCCGTGGCCGTTCGCAGCACCGACAGGTAGGCACCCGCAGCGGGCAGCCGGACTTCTACGAAGTCCTGATTCCCGGGCTCGCCTGCGATCTGGGACACCCTCACCTCCAAGGTGGCACAAACTCTTTCGAGGTTCCGGGAAGGGTGGCCCGGAGCCATGCGGTCCGTCGACGGTTCTTCGGCTCGGCGACGTTATCGGATCCATGATGCCGTGTCGTACGGACCCCATACCCCGACCGTCACTCATGGTAGGCCCATGAGTACGCACAGTGGCTAGGGGTCTGCGGCGTCCAATTGCGAAGAACCAGCGCCGCATTGACGTACCCAGGCGTCAGACGATCGAACCGTCCTCGAAGCACCAGCGCCAGCTCTCGCCCGTCTCGAAGCTCCGCATCACGGGGTGACCGGTCGCCCGGAAGTGTCCGGTGGCGTGCCGCAGCGGCGACGAATCGCAGCAGCCGACGTGTCCACAGGTCAGGCAGAGCCGCAGCTGCACGGGGTGGGTGCCCGCCTCCAGGCACTCGGGGCAGGTGACGCCGAGCGGCACGGGCTCGGGGCGTGGCAGTTCCGCTACATGCGCACACTCGCTCATGATGGGCAGGTTACGACGGATCCGAGGACGGTGGGATGGACGCGCTGCCGCTGGTGGCCCTGGTCGCGGCGAGTGCCGCGGTCGCCGGAGCGGCCCGCCGCACCCCGGTGCCCGCCCCGCTCGTGCTGGTCGCCGTGGGGCTGGTGGCCGGCTATCTGCCGGGCGTCCCCACGTACCACCTGGACGCGCACGTCGTGCTCCCGCTGCTGCTGCCGCCCCTGCTCTACTCAGCGGCCGTGGACAGCTCCTACCTGGACCTGCGGGCCAATGTCCGGCCGGTCGCCCTGCTCTCGGTGGGCTACACCCTCTTCGCGACCGTCGCGGTCGGCTGGCTCGCCTACCGGATCATCCCGGACCTGCCGCTGACCGCCGCCCTGGTCCTGGGGGCCGTCGTCGCCCCGCCGGACGCCGTGACGGCCGCCGCCATCGCCCGCCGGGTCGGGCTGCCCGCCCGGGTGACCACGATCCTCCAGGGCGAGTCGTTGGTGAACGACGCCACGGCGATCACCGCGTTCCGGGTCGCGCTGGCCGCCGCGGTGGGGGAGGGGATGAGCTGGGCCGCCGGGATCGGCGAGTTCCTGCTGGCGGCGGTCGGCGGGGTCGGCGTCGGGCTGCTGCTGATGGTGCCGCTGCACTGGCTCCGTACGCATCTCAAGGAAGCGCTCCTCCAGAACACGCTCTCCCTCCTGATCCCCTTCGTGGCGTACGCGGCGGCCGAACGGGTGCACGCCTCCGGCGTCCTCGCCGTGGTCGTCGTCGCCCTCTATCTGGGCCACCGCTCCTGGCAGGTCGACTTCGCCACCCGTCTTCAGGAGGCGGCCGTCTGGAAGATGGTGGCGTTCATCCTGGAGTCGACGGTGTTCGCCCTGATCGGGCTCCAGCTGCCGTTCGTCCTGAAGGGGCTCGGCTCGTTCGGGGTGTGGCAGGCGCTCGGTTACGCGGTCATCGTCTTCCTGGTCGTCGTCGTGGTCCGCTTCGTCTGGGTCTACCCGGCCACCTATCTGCCCCGGTGGCTCTCGCGCCGCGTCCGGGAACGCGAGCCGGGCACCGACTGGACCGCGCCGCTGATCGTGGGCTGGGCCGGGATGCGCGGGGTCGTCTCGCTCGCCGTCGCGTTCTCGATCCCGCTGGTCATGCAGGACGGCGAACCGTTCCCGGCCCGCAACCTGGTGCTGTTCCTGACCTTCACCACCGTCATCGGAACGCTGGTGATCCAGGGGCTGACGCTGCCCGTCCTCGTCCGCGTACTGAAGCTGCCCGGCCCCGATCCGCAGACCGTCACGCTGGTCGAGGCGCAGGCCCAGAGCGAGGCGTCCGCGGCCGCCGAGGCCCGCCTGGACGCACTGCTCGCCGCCCCGCGCAGCAGCCTGCCGCCACCGCTGGCCGACCGGTTGCGCAGTGTGCTGGAGCGCCGCCGCAACGCCGTGTGGGAGCGCCTGGGCGCGGCCGACCCGGTCACCGGGGAGTCGGCGGACGACACCTACCGGCGGCTGTCGCGGGAGATGATCGAGGCCGAACGCGAGGTCTTCGTGCGGCTCCGCGACGAGCGGCGGATCGACGACGAGATGATGCGTACGCTGCTGCGCCGGCTGGATCTGGAGGAGGCGGCCGCCTACCGGGAGACGGACGACTCCTGAAGCGGCGCGGGGGCGCCGGTGATCACCGCGGCCACCCGGGAGCCCGGCGCGAACGCACCCTCCTCGGCCAGCACGGTCAGCGCGAACAGCAGCTTGGCGACGTAGACGCGTTCCACGGGCAGCCCGTGCCGGTCCTCGAAGTCCGCGGCGAAGGCCGCCAGCTCCGGGGTGGAGCGGGCGTAGCCGCCGAAGGCGAAGCGCTCGTCCAGCGTCCAGCTGCCGGCCGGGCCGCCGAACGCCTCGCGCTGGAGCCGTTCCACCTCCCCGGCCAGGAAGCCGCCGCCGACCACCGGCACGCCCAGGGCCCGCTGCCCGGGGGCCAGGCCGGCGGCGAGCCCGGCCAGGGTGCCGCCCGTACCGCAGGCCACGGCCGCCACGTCGGCCTCTCCGGCCAGCTCGCGCCCCAGCGCCGTACAGCCCTGTGCGGCCAGGGCGTTGCTGCCGCCCTCCGGGATGACCTCCACGTCCCCGTACCGGCTCAGCAGCCCCGCCAGGACCTCGGGGGAGGCCTTCGCGCGGTACGTCGTACGGTCCACGAAGTGCAGCCGCATACCGTCGGCCGCGCATCGGGCGAGCGACGGGTTGAGCGGGCGGTGGGCCAGCTCGTCGCCGCGGACGACGCCGATGGTGGGGAACCCGAGCAGCCGGCCGGCCGCCGCGGTGGCCCGGAGATGGTTGGAGTACGCGCCGCCGAACGTGAGCACGGGCCGCCCGGCGGCGGCTTCCAGGTTGAGGACGAGTTTGCGCCACTTGTTGCCCGGCAGGTCAGGGTGGATCAGGTCGTCCCGCTTGAGGAGCAGGGTCACCCCGTGGCGCGCGAAACGCTCGTCCTGAACGGCCGGCAGCGGTGAGGGCACCCGGGGCCGCAGGAGGGCTTCGAGGCGGGACGGGCGGTCGGGCGGGCTGTTCACCCGCCCATTGTCGTCCGCCCGTCGCGCCGGCGGCGTTTCAGGGCGCGGCCAGCCAGAGGTCCGGGCCGAACACCTCGTAGTGCACGTCGGCCGGCCGGACCCCCGCCTCCAGCAGCCGGGCGCGGACGGCCCGCATGAACGGGAGCGGGCCGCAGAGGTAGGCGTGCGTGCCCGGCCGTACGGTGATGCCGCCCAGGTCGACGAGGCCGGTGCGGTTCACGGGGTGCCCGGCCTCCGGGGTCTCGTACCAGAAGTGCGCCTCGGCGTCCGGGAGCTTCTCCGTCAGCCGGACGTGGTCGTTGCGCAGGGCGTGGTCGGCCGGTGAGCGGTCGCCGTGCACGACGGTGACCGGCCCCTGGTGGCCCTCCTGCGCCAGGTGCTCCAGCATCGACAGCATCGGGGTGCAGCCGATGCCGGCGGAGGCCAGCAGCAGAGGCGCGTCCAGGTGGTCGAGCACCAGGTCCCCGTAGGGGACGGAGACGCGCAGCAGGTCGCCCGCGCGGGTGTGCTCGTGCAGATGCCGGGAGACCTCGCCGTCGGGCGTGGCCTGGCCGCGTACGTGTTTCACGGTGATCGACCGCAGCCGGGAGCCGGGGGCGCAGGAGAGGCTGTACTGGCGTATCTGGCGGGCCCCGTCCGGGAGTTCGACCTGGACGGAGACGTACTGGCCGGGCCGGAAGGCGGGCGGGGGCGTGTCCTGGGCGGGGCGCAGCAGGAAGGTGGCGACGTCCTCGGTCTCCTCGACCCGGGCGGCGACCTCCCATTCCCGCCACACGTCTCCCGCCACGACGCCCTGCTGGGCGTAGAGGCGCTTCTCGACGGCGACGAGGGCGTTGGCCATCAGCCAGTAGACCTCGTCCCAGGCGGCGGCGACCTCCGGGGTGACCGCGTCGCCCAGGACGTCGGCGATGGCCGCGAACAGATGGGTGTGCACCACCTCGTACTGCTCCGGGGTCACCCCGAGCGAGGCGTGCTTGTGGGCGATCCGGTCCAGCATCACGTCCGGCCGGGTGCCGGGCCGCTCGACCAGCGCGGTCGCGAACGCGGCGATGGACCCGGCCAGAGCCCTGCGCTGATCGCCGGAGGCCTGGTTGCCCCGGTTGAACAGGTCCCGCAGCAGCTCGGGGTGGGCGGCGAACAGCTTCTTGTAGAAGAGGTCGGCGATGTCCCCGATGGCCGCGCCGACGACGGGAAGCGTGGCGCGGACGGTGGCGGTGGACCGGTCGGAGAGCATGGGGCTCCTTATTATTGGAATGGTGGATGCATATTTAAGGGCAGGGAAAACCGCCCCGGCGGGTGGGAGCGCTTGAGGGGCCGGCGTCGGGTCGGCGTCGGGGCCGGTGTCAGTCGGGCGGGGGTCCGCTGCCGATGCCCAGCAGGAGCGGGCCGGTGGGCGAGGCGACGAGGTCGGTGACGGTGATCGGGTCCAGCGCCGCGTAGAACGCTTCCTGGGCTTCCCGCAGGGCCCCGCGCAGCCGGCAGGCGGAGCGGAGCGGGCACGGGGTGTCGCCCTCGCACTCGACGACCTCCTCCGGCCCCTCCAGCTCCCGCACCAGCGGGCCGATCGACGCGGAGCGGCCGGCGGGGGTCAGGGTGAGCCCGCCGCCGCGGCCGCGCCGGGCGTCGAGGAGGCCGAGGTGCTGGAGGCGGGCGACGACCTTCGCGGTGTGCGTGTACGGGACCCGCATGGTCGCCGCCACCTCGCGGGTGGTCGGCGGCTCCTGGCCCTCGGCGACCGCCAGTCGCATGAGGACGCGGAGGGCCACGTCGGTGAATCTCGTCAACCGCATGGATCCAGATTAGGTAAGTGGCATCTGAGATGCAAATTAAGCGGCCCGCCCGGCGACGGGGATCAACGTGCCCCGCCCGAAGGCGGATTAGTCGCACTCTTTTGTGTAATGGCGGGCCGCCTCTCCTGCTGAAAGGCTTCTGTACGCAGGTCAGCCCATGATCGAAAGGACGTCAGATGTCCGTTGGTGAAGAGGTTCGCGACACGCAGGCGCCGCCGCAGCAGAGTCTGGGGACGGCAGCTGCGCGGAACCTCGCGACGACCACCAAATCCGCGCCGCAGATGCAGGAGATCACCTCGCGGTGGCTGCTGAAGATGCTGCCGTGGGTGCAGGTACAGGGCGGTACGTACCGGGTGAACCGTCGGCTCAGCTATTCGGTCGGTGACGGCCGGGTGACGTTCGTCCAGACCGGGGACCGGGTGGCCGTGATCCCCGCCGAGCTGGGAGAACTGCCCGCTCTGCGTAATTTCGGGGACGAGGAGGTCCTCGCCGAGCTCGCCCGCAGGTGCGAGCAGCGGGACGTGGCCGCGGGGGAGGTGCTCGCCGCCTCGGGGGACGCGGCGGACCGCGTCTATCTGCTGGCGCACGGCAAGATCGAGAAGGTCGGATCCGGCCTCTACGGGGACGAGACGGAGCTCGGGGTCCTCGCCGACGGCGCGTACTTCGGTGACCAGAGCCTGGTCGACGGCGACGCCGTCTGGGAGTACACCGCCCGCACGCTCACCCCGTGCACGCTCCTCACCCTGAGCCGGGCGGACGTGTACAACCTCGCGGAGCGCGCCGATTCGCTCCGCGGCCACCTCGCCGGACTGCTCTCGATCCCCGAGCAGCGGACCAACCACTACGGCGAGGCGGCGATCGACCTCTCCGCCGGCCATGTCGGCGAGGCGGTCGTCCCGCACACCTTCGTCGACTACGACGCGGCGCCCCGCGAGTACGAACTGAGCGTCGCCCAGACGGTGCTGAAGGTGCACAGCCGGGTCGCCGACCTCTACAACCAGCCGATGAACCAGACCGAGCAGCAGTTGCGGCTCACGGTCGAGGCGCTGCGCGAGCGCCAGGAGCACGAGCTGATCAACAACAGGGAGTTCGGACTGCTCAACAACTGCGACTACGGGCAGCGGCTCCAGCCGCACGACGGGGTGCCCGGCCCGGACGACATGGACGAACTGCTCTCGCGCCGCCGCGGATCGAAGCTCTTCCTCGCCCACCCGAAGGCCATCGCCGCCTTCGGCCGCGAGTGCAACCGGCGCGGACTCGTCCCGGAGAGCGTCGACATCGGCGGCCACCATGTGCCCGCCTGGCGCGGGGTGCCGATCTTCCCGTCCAACAAGATCCCGGTCACCGACGCCCGCACCACCTCCATCATCTGCATGAGGACCGGAGAGGCCGAGCAGGGCGTCATCGGCCTCCAGCAGACCGGCATCCCCGACGAGATCGAGCCGAGCCTCTCGGTCCGCTTCATGGGGATCGACGAGCAGGCGATCATCTCCTACCTGGTGACGGCGTACTACTCCGCGGCCATCCTGGTACCGGACGCCCTCGGAGTGCTGGAGAACGTCGAGGTCAGCCGCTGGCGCTGATCCCGAGTCACCCCGGGGGTCCGGGCGGCAGCGGCCGCCCGGACCCCCGGGTCCCGCACCCATCGCCTCGCCCCAGGGAGTGACCGTGACCATGACCAGTACGGACGCAGCGACGGAAGGGCACGAGGCCGCGGCGCTCCTGGAGCGCACCCGTGCCGTCGTCGACCCCCATCTGCGATCGGCCGTGGAGTCGTTGCCCGGCGGCATACGCCGGATCGCGATGTACCACTTC
>MUNB01000015.1 GCA_002154345.1 Streptomyces griseus | reverse complement strand
GGGCGAGGCGGCGGGCGCGGGGGGCCGGGGCCGTACGGGAGGCGGTGCGGGGGCCGGGCTCGTCAGTGGCGGCGCGGGGGCCGCGGTGCGCGGTCATGCGGCGGTCCGCAGCAGGGCGACGAGTTCGGCGAAGCCGCGTCGTTCGGCGTGGGCGAGCGGGGTGACCCCGTCGCCGTCCGGCAGGTCCCGGGTCGCCCCGGCCGCGAGCAGCAGTTCCACGACCTGCTGGTGCGCGAGCCCGCCCTCGCCGAGGATCACCGCCTCCAGCAGGGCGGTCCAGCCGAGCCGGTTGACGTGGTCGACGTCGATGTCGGTGACCCGCAGCACCTCCCGTACGTACGCGACATGGCCGCGTTCGCTCGCCGGGATGAGGGAGGTGCCGCCGAACCGGTTGCGCAGGGTCAGGTCCGGGCCGGCCGGCAGCAGCACATGCAGCATCGCGACGCTGCCGGTGACCCCGGTGGCCAGCCACGGGCTGTCCTCGCGCAGATCCTGGGCGTTCGGGTCGGCCCCGGCGGCCACGAGCAGCCGGGCCGCCTCGACGTGGTCGCCGTGGACCGCGAGGAGCAGCGGCGTACGCAACTCCTCGTCGCGGACGTCGACCCGGGCGCCGCCCTCGATCGCGGTGCGCACGCGGTCGGTGTCGCCGGTGCGTGCGGCGGTGAGGAGGTCGTGATCGAGGGCGTTCATGGGTACTCCGTTCCCGTCGGTCGTGCGGAGATGGCTACCGGGCGAGGGCGGCGACGCCCGCCTGGGCGAACTTCTCGTCGAGGTCGCCGCTGGGCGCGCCGGCCACACCGATGCCCGCCACCGGGGCGCCCTTGACCTGGACCGGGGCACCGCCGCCGAGGAAGAGGGTGCCGGGGATGTCCTTCAGGTTCGGGGCCTGCTCCAGGCGCTTGACCAGCTCGGAGGTGGGGGCGTTCCAGGAGACGGCGGTGTACGCCTTCTTCACCGCGGACTCGGGGGACTGCGGGCCCGCGCCGTCGCCGCGCAGGGTGACGATGGTGTTGCCGTTGCGGTCGACGACCGCGACGGAGACCCGCTGGTTCTCCTTCTTCGCCGCGTCCAGCGTGGCCTGCGCGGCCTTGGTGGCGGCGGCGACGGTCAGGTGGGTGGTCTGCTGCAGGTTGCGGTTGCTCGTGTCGGCCTTGACCGCGGCGGCCGGGGCGGCCGCCGGGGAGGAGGCACTCGCGGACATCGCGCCGAAGGTGCCGGCCCCGAGGGCGGCGACGACGACGGCGCCGGTGACGACACGGGTGCGCAGCGACAGCTTCTTCATGGTGGCTCCTTGGTGATCCGGGGGCGGCCCGGGGGTTCGGGGTGCGAGGCGGTCCGGAGGTGTCCGGGCGTTTCGCTCTGGTATCGATCCTCCCGGCGGATCCGGCCCCGTACGGTCGACGTACCGGCTGGAAGCGGCGGGCGGGACGGTCGACGCCCCCATCAGCCGATCGGTTGATGCGGGGGTGACCGGATCGGGTCACCATGGAGAGGTTTACGCAGGTCAGCGACGGAACGTGAGGGACGTGGTGGAGCACCGCAGCGGTTCGCCGGAGGTGGCCGAGGGCTCCGGGATCTTCGGGATCTCCGGGTCCGACCCCGACGCCCGCTGGCTCGCGCTCCTCATGCACGCCGCGTTCTTCCTGCTGCTGGGCGCCTCGCTGACCCGGTTCCTGATGCGGCACCCCGGCGAGGCCCGCACCCCGTGGATCATCGCCCTGTCGATCACCCTGGCCGTGCTGTACCTCCTGGGCCCCGTCCTCGGCTCGCGCCCCACCCCGCGCCGGCTCACCTGGCTCGGCGTGCTCGTCCTCGTCTGGATGGTGCTGGTCGTGCTCGCGCCGAGCTTCGCGTGGTGCGCGGTGCCGCTCTTCTACACCGGGCTGCGGATCCTGCCGCCGCGCGCGGCCCTCGCGCTGGTGGCCCTGCTCACCGCGTTCGTGGTGGCCGCGCAACTGCGCCTGGCCACCGGCTTCGACCCGAACCTGGTGCTGGCCCCGCCCGCCGTGGCGGCCGTGGCGACCGCCGTCTTCGTCCATATGCAACGCCAGGCGGTACGCCAGCGGGAACTGGCCGCCCGCCAGCGCGAGCTGATCGACGACCTGCTCCGCACCCGGCGCGAACTGGCCGCCACCGAGCGGCGCGAAGGCACGCTCGCCGAGCGCCAGCGGCTCTCCATGGAGATCCACGACACCCTGGCGCAGGGCCTGTCCAGCCAGCAGATGCTGCTCCAGGCGGCCGACCGCACCTGGACCGCCGACCCGGACGCCGCCCGCCGCCACGTCCGTACGGCCACCGGCATCGCGGAACGCAACCTCGCCGAGGCCCGCCGCTTCGTCCACGACCTGGCCCCGGCCGACCTGGCGGAGGGCGGCGGCCTGGAGGCGGCCCTGCACGCGCTGGCGGCCCGCGAGAGCGCCCAGGCGGCGGGCGCGCTCACCGTCCACTGCCATGTGGAGGGCACCCCGCACGCCCCGTTGCCGGACCGGGTGCAGTCCGCCCTGCTGCGTATCGCCCAGGGGGCCCTGGCCAATGTGCGGGAGCACTCCGGGGCGAGCGCCGCCGGGCTGACCCTGACCCACCTCGGCGACCGGGTGGTCCTGGACGTCGGCGACAACGGCCGCGGCTTCACCGTGGAGCCCGGCGGCCCCCGCCCGACGGCCGGCGTCCGGGGCCACGGCCTCCCCGCGATCCGGGCCCGCGTGCACCAGCTCGGCGGAACGCTCACGATCGAGTCGGCGCCGGGCGAGGGCACGGTGCTCTCGGCCGAGGTCCCGCTCCCCACCACCCCGGAGGAACCCGCATGACCGGCCAGGCCCCGCAGACGCCCCCCGTACGGATCCTGCTCTGCGACGACCACGTGGTCGTCCGCGCCGGACTGCTCGCGCTCCTCGGCAGCGAACCGGACATCGAGGTCGTCGGCGAGGCGGGCAGCGGCGAGGAGGCCGTGGTGCTCGCCGCCCGCCTCACCCCGGACGTCGTCCTCATGGACCTGCAGCTCGGCGAGGGCATCGACGGCGTCGAGGCGACCCGCCGCATTGCGGCCGACGGCACGGTCCACGTCCTGGTGCTGACCACGTACGACACCGACGCCGACATCACCCGCGCCATCGAGGCGGGCGCCACCGGCTACCTGCTGAAGGCGGAACGCCCGGAGGAGCTCTTCGCCGCCATCCGCTCCGCCGCCCAGGGCCGCACCACCCTCTCGGCCCCGGTCGCCAGCCGGGTCATGGCCCGCATGCGCAGCCCCCGCCCCACCCTCACCGACCGCGAACGCGACATCCTGGCCCAGCTCTCCCAGGGCCTCGGCAACCGCGACATCGCCCGCGCCCTGTTCATCAGCGAGGCCACGGTCAAGACCCACCTGGGCCGCATCTACGACAAGCTCGGCGTCGACACCCGCGCGGGCGCGGTGTCGGTGGCGAAGGAACAGCGGCTGCTGCCGTAGCCGCCGTGTCCGACGTGTCAGCCGCCGTCGAACACCGCGTCGGCGGTCGGTGCGGTGACAGCCCGCTCGAACCACACATCGAGCACGGCGAGGTCCGTGCAGGAGCTGATGCGCCGGCGCGCCTCGTCCGGCACCGACACACCGCGCACCTCGAGAATCCGCAGAATGTCCTCGGCGCGCCCTTCGACCCGCCCCTCGACACGTCCTTCGTCACGGAAGCTCTCGGCGACGAAGCCGCGGAAGTGGCTGAGACCAGTGCCCATCAGGTTCCTCCAGATCTCACGGGCCGGGGTGGCTCCCAGTCCCGCCTCGGTGAATTCGGCGAAAACCGCTGCGGCATCGGCGTCCGTGGCCCGGAGCGCCTCGGCGAGAGCCTCCAGTATGGCAGCGATGTCGTGATCGTTACTATGGGTGATCGCCGAGAAGACGGCCATCGGGATGTCCTCGGCCGCCCTGGCGGCCTCCCTGACCATGGGTACGTTGTGCGGCCCGAGCACCAGGGGGAAGACGACCAGGCTCGGGTGCTTGTCCAGACCGATACGGATCGGCTCGGCCGCCCACTCCGCCGTCCCCTTGTCCCGGCAGACCACCAGGAGCACGCACGGGTAGCGGAACTTCGCATAGAGGTGGGCGAGGTAGTACGCCCAACTGCTGCGCTTGTCCGGGTCCTTCTTGCTCTGCGCCTCGATCGCCAGCAACAGGGAGTCCCCACCCGCCA
Source organism: Streptomyces griseus (assembly GCA_002154345.1). GTDB lineage: Bacteria > Actinomycetota > Actinomycetes > Streptomycetales > Streptomycetaceae > Streptomyces > Streptomyces caviscabies. Next base: position 17,925 of record MUNB01000015.1, on the reverse strand, counting down.
CATCGATACGCATCAGCGTGTCCACATGCCGTTCCAGCGGTCTGATCTCCGTGAGGTCCGTGTCCATCAGCGAAACGGCGACAGGGTCCGGGAAGGGGATGCCCAGGGTGCGGAATGCGCTCGTGAAGAGTCCCGGATTCTTCTGGAAGATCCGGTGATGAGCCTCGTGCGGCGAACTGACCATGAGCCGGACGCTAGGGGCCGACGCGCATATGCGTCCGGCAAACCCGCAGCGCTTCACCCGTTCGTGGCGGCCCGCCCCGAACCGGCATGACACCATCGACCCGTGCTCGACATCGGCTACTCCCTCTCCCGCCGCTTCCCCGATCCCCCGCAGACCGACTACCGCCGCGCGGACGTCCGGGCGCTGCGGCACGATCTGTTCTCCGGTGACGTCTACCTCGCGGACACCAAGGCGGACCGCGAGGTGTCCACAGCCTGGGGATGGGTGCCGGTGCTCGACTTCGCGTGGGCGTTGTGCGACATCGTCGAGCAGATCGACCAGGACCCGCGCGGCAACCGCTCGCACCGGCGGCAGTACGCGGAGCTGGACTTCACCGAGTCCTCGGACGTCATGATCTTCGAGCGGCGCTTCGGCTGGGTCGACGTCGAGGCGGACTGGATGCCCGGTGACGAGCCGCCGCTCACCTTCGGTCACTCCCTGCTGCGCCGCGAGGCCCGCGACTTCCTGCACGATCTGATCGCCGACCTGGCCGACCTGCACGACGGCCTGGCCGACAACCCCGTGATCTGGGACCTCCAGGCCCGCTTCCCCCGTATCTGAGGCCCCGCACCCTCCCTCACGCCTCCACGCGCACCCCGATCTGCGCCGCGAACGCCGGGGCCAGCTCCATCAGCTGGGCCGGGCTGATCACCGCGCCCGCCAGCCGGTCCACGCCCCGGGCGATGTCCAGCTCGGCCACCGCGCGCAGGTCCACCGCATCCATCCGGGCGCTGCTGAAGTCCGCCCGCTTCAGCACGCAGTCCCGGAACTCGACCCGGACCAGATGCGCGTCCCCGAAGTCCGGCTCGGAGAGCACGCAGCCCTCGAAGACGACGTCCTTCAGCCGGGCCTTGCGCAGATTCAGGTAGTCGATCTTGCCGCCGCGCACCACCACCCGCTCCAGCACCGCACCGTGCAGCTGCACCCCGCCCAGCCGCGCGTCCACCACCTCCACGTCCCGCAGCGACGCCTCGGCGAGGTCCGTGCCCACGCCCCGTACGCCCGTCAGCACCGCGTCGATGAAGCGGGCCCGTGCCAGCTCCGTACGGTCCAGGGCGCAGTGGTCCAGGGCGCAGTCCATGAACCGCGCACCGCGCCCCGACGCGTCCGCCAGGTCCACCCCGTCGAACCGCAGCCCGTCGTAGTCGCCGTCCGGCTCCAGGCCCTCGCCGTCGTACGGAACGAGCGGCGGCAGCCGCACCTCCGGACGCCGCGCCGCCGCGACGGTCTCCTTCCTGCCCCTGGCCGACCTGGCCGCCCCTGCCGTCCTGCCCGCACTCGTTGCCATGCGCCCATCGTGACGTACCCCACTGACAACGCCCCCGCGCCCCATGTCACGCGCCGCCGCCCCCGATCCGTCGCATCATCAAAGAAGCGAAGGAGTTCCAGCCATGGAGCAGATCCACGTCATCGGCGGCGGCCTCGCCGGCCTCACCGCCGCGATCACCGCGGCCGAATCCGGCGCCCGGGTCACCCTGCACGAGGGCCACCGGACCCTCGGCGGCCGGGCCAGGACCACGGACGGCCCCCACCGCGCCAACGAGGGCCCGCACGCTCTGTACCGGCGCGGCCCGCACTGGACCTGGCTGGCCCGGCGCGATCTGCTCGGGCCGGTCGTCTCCGCACCGCCCCTCGACGGCCTCCGGTTCCGGTTCCGCCGCGACGGGGCCGCCCGCCGGGTCCCGCCCGTCGCCCTGCTGCGGCTCGCCCGGCGCAGCGCCCGCACCGCGCCCGTGGACGCCGACTTCCGCAGCTGGGCCACCGGACAGATCGGCGAGGAGGGCGCCCGGGCCGCCGCGAACTTCGCCGCCACCGCCCTCTTCCACCACGACCCCGGCGCGCTCTCCGCCCGGTTCGTCCAGGAGCGCTTCCGCCGCCTCGCCTCGCTCCCGCCCGAGGCCCGCTACCCGGTCGGCGGCTGGGCGCGGCTCATCGAGCGGATGGCCGCGCACGCCCGCGGCCTGGGAGTGGCCGTCGAGGCGGGCGCCCGGGTCGACACCCGGAGGCTCGGCGAGCTGGCCCGTACCGGGCCGGTGGTCGTCGCCACCTCCCTCGACTCCGCCCGCACCCTCCTCGCCGACGCCTCCCTCACCTGGGAGAGCGGCCGCACCGTCCTGGTGGACCTGGCCCTGCGCACCCGGCGCGGTGACGCGTTCGTCGTGTCGGACCTGGACGCGCCCGGCTGGCTGGAACGGTTCACCGCCCAGGACCCGGGCCTCGCCCCGGCCGGCGAGCAGCTCCTCCAGGGGCAGTTCCCGATCGGCCCCGACGCGCGCCGGGCGGAGGGGGCCGCCCGCGCCGAGGACCTCCTCGACCTCGGCTTCCCCGGCTGGCGGGAGCGCACCACCTGGCGCGTCGAGGCGCTCGCCGACGGCCGCACCGGGGCCGTCGACCGCCCCGGCGCCACCTGGCGGGACCGGCCCTCCGTGGTCCGGGGCGACGGCGTCTTCCTGGCGGGCGACCAGGTCGCCGCCCCCGGGCTCCTCAGCGAGGTCTCCTTCACCAGCGGCCTCGAAGCCGCGATGCTCGCCGTGAAGGCGGCCGGACGGCGCTCCGGATCCGGGGTTGACCTCAACCGGACCTGAGGTACGAGGCTGGGAGCAGCAGCCCCGCCCCGCCGTCCGGGGGCCGGGGCCGCAGCCCGCCCCACCGCCCCGAGGGAGCCTTCATGCACGCCGTACGCCTTCACGCCTTCGGCCCCGCCGAGAACCTCGTGCACGAGAGGACCGAGGACCCCGTCCCCGGCCCCGGCCAGGTCCGTGTCGCCGTGGCCGCGGCCGGCGTGCACCTCCTGGACACGATCCTGCGGGAAGGGGGTACCGGCCCCTACCCGGCGCCCCTCGACCTCCCGACCGTTCCCGGCCGTGAGGTCGCCGGCACCGTCGAGTCGGTGGGCGAGGGCGTGGACGCCGGCTGGCTCGGCAAGCGCGTCGTCGCCCACATCGGCATGGCGCCGGGCGGCTACGCCGAACTCACCGTCACCGAGGCCGACCGGCTCCACGAGATTCCCGAAGGGCTCGGCGCCGCCGAGGCCGTCGCCATGATCGGTACTGGCCGCACCACGCTCGGCATCCTCGCGTCCACCCCGCTCACCCCTCGGTCCGTGGTCGTCGTGACCGCGGCGGCGGGCGGCATCGGCACGCTCGTCGTCCAGTACGCGAAGAACGCCGGCGCCACCGTGATCGCCCTGGCCGGCGGCCCGGCGAAGGTGGCACGGGCCGAGGGCGAGGGCGCCGACCTCGCGCTCGACTACACCCGCCCCGACTGGCCGCGCCACGCCCGTGACTTCCTCGACGCGGCGGGCCTGCGCGCCACCGTCGTCTACGACTCCGTCGGCGGAACCACCGCCCGCGCCGCCGTCGACCTCCTCGGGCCCGGCGGACAGCACGTCGTCTACGGCTGGTCCGGTCAGGGGCCCGACGGCGGCCCGCTCTCCTTCACCGCCGAGGAACTCGCCGAACGCTCCATCACCTCCGGGTCCGTCCTCGGGCCGCGGATGATCGAGCGGGGCGGCGGCCTGCGCGCCCTGGAGACCCGCGCCCTCGCCGAGGCGGCGGCCGGCCGGCTGCGGCCCGCCGTGCAGCGCTTCCCGCTGGCCGAGGCCGCCGCCGCCCATCGGGCGCTGGAGACCCGGGGCACGATGGGCAAGGTCGTCCTGGAGCCGTGACGGCCCCGGGGCCTCGGCTAGTGGGTGCCGCCGCCCCCGAGGCTCGCCAACGCCCCGTCCGTCAGCCGGTACACCGTCCACTCGTCCTGCGGGCGCGCGCCCAGCGACTCGTAGAACGCGATGGACGGGGCGTTCCAGTCGAGCACCGACCACTCCAGCCGCTCGTACCCGCGCTCCACGCAGATCCGGGCCAGCTCCGCCAGCAGCGCCTTGCCGTGGCCGCCGCCGCGCCGCTCGGGTCGGACGTACAGGTCCTCCAGATAGATGCCGTGCACACCGCGCCAGGTGGAGAAGTTGAGGAACCACAGGGCGAAGCCGATGACCTCGGCGCTGTCCCCGCCGTTGTCGTCGGCCGTCGCCACATGCGCGTACGCGGCGGGCCGGTCGCCGAACAGGGCCTCGGCCAACTGCGCCTCGGAGGCGACGACCTCGTCGAGGGCCTTCTCGTACGCGGCGAGTTCACGCACGAGGGCGTGCAGGGCGGGGATGTCTTCGGGTGTGGCGGTACGGATCATGGGCGCAGCGTAAACAGCTCACGGCCCCCGCCACACCGCGTTTCCCCGGGCGTCCGCCGGCGGCGGCGGGCAGCCTCACCGCCCCAGCAGCCGCCGCGCGATCTCCGCGTGGTCCGGGGCGAGCCGGACCTTTCCCTCCTCGGCCCCCCACAGCCCGTTCTGGAGCACCCGGCCCAGCGTCCAGGCCCGCGCCCGCTCCCGGTCCCGCTCCAGGCCCAGCGCCTCCGTCAACGCGTCGAACCGCCACACCACCTCGTCCGCGTCGAAGAGGTTGTCCAGCGCCGGGAACAGCTCGAAGCCCGGGTCGCCCGCCAGCGGCTTCGGGTCGAGCGCGATCCACTCCCCCGCCCGCCCCGCGTCCGCACGCCCGGCCAGGACGTTGTCGTAGTGCAGGTCCCAGTGCAGCAGCCGGTCCCCCGGCTCGCCCGCGACCTCCCGTACCGCCGCCGCGCAGTCGGCGAGCAGCCGCCGGTCCGCCGCGTCGGGCAGCAGGCCCACCCGCTCCGGCGCCTCCGCGAGCATCCGCTCCGCCACCCCGCCCAGCGTGCGCAGCCCCTCGGGCGCGGGCACCGCCACCAGCCGGGCCAGCACCGAACCGAGGACCTTCACCGCCTCCCGTACGTCGGTCTCGCCCGACAACGGCCGCCGTTCGTCGAGCCGTTCCAGCAGCAGCGCACCGCTCTCCGGGTCGTGGTCGAGCAGTTCCACCGCCCCCGCGCCCGCCGCCGACCAGGCCCGCAGGGCGACCGGTTCGCCCGCCGTCTCCTCGTCCACCGCCTGGAGCTTCAACGCGGCGGGCCGCCCGTCCGCCTCCCGCACCACCGGCAGGACCAGCGCGCACATCCCGTACATCGACGGGCCATCCAGCCGCAGCCCCCACCGCTCCAGCAGCCGCGCGGCGAGGTCCGGCAGACCGGCGACGAACGCGCGCCCGGCTACTCCGTTGAAGCGGGACTGGGTCTCGGCGAGTTCCTCGGGAATGTCGATCACGCAGCCGATCCTAGGGAGGCGCGCCTCACCGGGGCACGCGCATTTCGGGGAGCCCACCGGCTCCGGAAGACGGAACGGCCCCGCGCGCAGTAACGTCCCGCCACACATACGCTCGGCATCGCACCGGACCGGGCAGGGACACCAGGGGCATCATGAGCACCGTCAGTACCGTCGTCGGCGGCATATCGTTCTGGTACGCGCAGGAGGGCACCCCCGCCCCGCGCGAACCCCTCCCCGGCGACACGAGCGTCGACGTCTGCATCGTCGGCGGCGGCTACACCGGCCTCTGGACGGCGTACTACCTGAAGAAGGCCGTCCCCTTCCTCAACATCACCGTCCTGGAAGCCAAGTTCTGCGGTTACGGGGCCTCCGGCCGCAACGGCGGCTGGCTGTACAACGGCATCGCGGGCCGCGACCGGTACGCCAAGCTGCACGGCCACGAGGCCGCCGTACGGCTCCAGAAGGCGATGAACGAGACGGTCGGGGAGGTCGTCCGGGCCGCCGCCGAGGAGAAGATCGACGCGGACATCCACCAGGGCGGCGTCCTGGAGGTGGCCCACACCCCCGCCCAGCTCGCCCGGCTCAAGGACTTCCACAGCGTGGAGATCGCCTTCGGGGAGACCGACCGGGTCCTGCGCGGAGCGCGCGAGACCGCCGAGCGCGTCCATGTCACCGGGGCCGTCGGCTCCTCCTGGACCCCGCACGGGGCCCGGCTGCACCCGGCCAAGCTGGTCAAGGGCCTGGCGGACGCGGTGGAGGCGCTCGGCGTCACCATCCACGAGTCGACGCCGGTCACCGAGATCAAGCCCAAGCACGCCGTCACCCCGTACGGCACGGTCCGCGCCCCGTACGTCCTGCGCTGCACCGAGGGCTTCACCGCGAGCCTCAAGGGCCAGAAGCGCACCTGGCTCCCGATGAACTCCTCCATGATCGTCACCGAGCCGCTGCCCGCCCGGATCTGGGACACCATCGGCTGGGAGGGCCGCGAGACCCTCGGCGACATGGCCCACGCCTACTTCTACGCCCAGCGCACCGCCGACGACCGCATCGCGCTCGGCGGCCGCGGCTACCCGTACCGCTTCGGCTCGGCCACCGACAACGACGGCCGCACCCGGCCCGCGACGGTGGCCGCGCTGCGCGATCTGCTGGTCCGGCTCTTCCCCACCGCGGCGGGCGCGCACATCGACCACGCCTGGTCCGGCGTCCTCGGCGTCCCGCGCGACTGGTGCGCCACGGTCACCCTGGACCGCTCCACCGGCCTGGGATACGCGGGCGGTTACGTCGGCTCGGGCGTCGCCACCGCCAACCTCGCCGCCCGCACCCTGCGCGACCTGATCCAGCAGGACTCCGGCCAGGCGGGCCCGACGGATCTCACCGCCCTGCCCTGGGTCGACCACAAGGTCCGCCGCTGGGAGCCGGAGCCCTTCCGCTGGCTCGGCGTCCACGGCATGTACACGGCCTACCGCGCCGCCGACCGCCGCGAGACCACCTCGCCGCGCCCCGGCACCGACCGCATCGCACAGATCGCGGACCGTATCGCGGGCCGCCACTGACCTGAAGGAGGTCGGCCGGGGCCCGGCGGTCAGTCGCGGGGCCAGGGCCGTCCGTCGAGCCGTTCGATGGAGAGATTCAGCCGGCTGAGGGAGGCGGCGAGCTGCTCGGCCTCCTCCGGGGTCCAGTCGGCGAGAACCTTGGCGAGGCCCGCCACGTTCCTGCTCCGGTCGCTGTCGAGGCGGCGTTCACCGTCCTCGGTGATGGCGAACTTCCGGGCGATCCCACCCTCGGGGTCCGGGATGCGCTCGACGACCCCGGCCCGCAGCATCGCGGCGGTCTGCCGGTTGAGCGTGGAGGCGTCCAGCCGGAAAGCGTCGCCGAGCTGGCCGATGGACATGGGCCCCTCGGCCTGGATCCGGCTGAGCAGGATGTAGGCGGAGCGGTCGAGCTGCCAGTCCACGCGCGGGGTGACCATGTGCATGTACCGGCCGAGCAGCATGGTCTCGCGCTCGATCCGGTCGATGGGCTTGTCCACGCGCTCTTCCTTCGTTGACCAGGACTATCACGATAGATGTGCATGATGCATTCACTATGCATGATGCACATTCCATGTATCTTGCATAGTCGAACGCCGAAGGCACAACACCGAGGCACACCACCGAAGGCACATCCGCCGACCCGCCCGGAAGGGCGAGAGGGAGCAGTACCCGTGGAGAGTTCACCCCCCGCAGCCCGCCCGGGAGGCGTGGTCGGCATCCTGGCCTTCGCCGGCATCGTGGCGGCGCTCACCCAGACCCTGGTGGTGCCGCTGATCGCGGAGCTGCCGAAGCTGTTCGACACCTCCGCGTCGAACGCCTCCTGGGTGATCACCGCCACCCTGCTGGCCGCCGCCGTGGCCACGCCCGTCGCCGGCCGGCTCGGCGACATGTACGGCAAGCGGCGCATGCTGCTGCTCTCGCTCGTCCCGCTGGTCCTCGGCTCGGTGGTCTGCGCCCTGTCCTCGTCGGTGGTCCCGATGATCGCCGGGCGCGGACTCCAGGGCCTGGGCATGGGCGTCGTCCCGCTCGGCATCAGCCTGCTGCGTGATGTCGTACCGGCCGAGAAGCTCGGCCCGTCCATCGCGATCATGAGCGCCTCGATGGGCGTCGGCGGCGCGCTGGGCCTGCCGTTCGCCGCCGCCATCGCGGAGAACACCAGCTGGCGGGTGCTGTTCTGGGTGGTCGCCGTGCTGGCCGTGGCGGTCGGCGCGCTGATCGTGGCCCTGGTCCCCGGGGACCGCCCGGCCGCCAGGTCCGGCGGCTTCGACCTGCTCGGGGCCGTCGGCCTCGGCGCCGCCCTCATCTGCCTGCTGCTCGCCGTCTCCAAGGGCGCCGACTGGGGCTGGGCCAGCGCGACCACGCTCGGTCTGTTCGCCGCCGTGGTGGTGCTGCTGCCCGCCTGGGGCTGGTGGGAGCTGCGGCTGAGCGACCCGCTGGTCGACCTGCGCGTCACCGCCCGCCCCCAGGTCCTGATGACCAACACCGCCTCGATCCTGGTCGGCTTCGCGATGTACGCCCAGTCCCTGGTCGTGCCCCAGCTGCTCCAGCTGCCCGAGGCCACCGGCTACGGCCTGGGGCAGTCGATGCTCGCGATGGGCCTGTGGATGGCCCCGGCGGGCCTGATGATGATGGCGATGTCCCCGGTCGGCGCGAAGCTGTCCGCCGCGAAGGGCCCGAAGGTCACCCTGGCCGTCGGCAGCCTGCTCATCGCGGCCGGCTACGGCCTGTCCGTACCGCTGATCGGCGCGGACTCCCCGTGGAGCCTGCTGCTCGTCACCCTCGTCTGCAACTCCGGCGTCGGCTTCGCGTACGGGGCGATGCCCGCGCTCATCATGGGCGCGGTGCCGCAGTCCGAGACCGCGTCGGCGAACAGCTTCAACTCCCTGATGCGCTCGATCGGCACGTCCTTCGCGGCGGCGGTGATCGGCGTGGTCCTGGCCCGGATGACCACGGACTTCGGCGGCTTCGCACTGGCCTCGCAGGACGGCTTCCGCATCGCGATGCTGATCGGCTGCGGGGTGGGCCTCGCGGCCGCGGTCGTCGCCGCCCTCATCCCCGTACGCCCGGCGACCGCGCTCCTTCCGCCCGCCGCCGCGACCGGACCGACGGGGACGCGGGACGCCTCGGAGGTTTCGCGGACCAAGGCCTGAGCGGTACGCGTACGAGGACGGGTACCGGGACGGGCTGCGGCCCAAGGCCCAAAGCCCAAGGGTCTGGAGTCCGGCGGGGTGAACCGCCGGGCCCCGGGCCGCATTTCGTACGGTGGCGCTACGGGCGTACGTCAGCGGCCCAGCCGCAGCAGCCGCCCCGACCTCGCCGTGGCGACCAGCTCCTCGACGGTGGCGAGCTTCACCCGGGGCCGCCCGTCGAGCCGCCCCCGGTCCCGTTCGGCACGGTCGATCGCGGCCAGTCCGCGGGCGTCCACGACCCGGCGGTTGCGCCGGCGGGCGAGCCGCCGGAAGGCCTTGCCGTCGCCCGTCGGGGCGGGCAGCGTCCCGGCGACCGCGTCGGCCAGGAGCGTGCCGACCGTCTCGGCCGCACAGGTGCGGTTGGCGCCGATCCCGCCGGACGGCCCCCGCTTGATCCAGCCGACCACATAGCTGCCGGGCAGCCCGGCGACCCGGCCGCCCTCGTGCGGGACGGTGCCGGAGGCCTCGTCGAACGGCAGCCCGGGGACCGGCAGCCCCCGGTAGCCGATGGCCCGCAGCAACAGCCCGGCGCCCAGGTCCGCCGTACCGCCCCCGCCGCCGCTGCCGTCCGTGACCCGTACGGAGCGCACCCCGCCGCCCTCACCCCGCATCTCCACGACCTCGGAGTGGAAGCGGAGCACGATACGGCGCTCACCCCGCGCGGGGGACGCGGCGTCCGTCCGGACCCGGGGCAGCCCCCGCAGCACCCCGGCCCGGTCGTCCGCCCCGGCCGCCGCGTCGATCGACGCGCCCGTACGCGGATCGTGGTCGTCCACGGCCAGCTCCACGCCCGGCAGATGCTTCAGCGCGAGGAGTTCGGAACGGGTGTACGCGGCGTCCTCGGGACCCCGCCGCCCCAGCACCACCACCTCCCGGACCCGGCTCGCCCGCAGGGCCTCCAGCGCGTGGGCGGCGATGTCGGTGCCCGCGAGCGCGTCCGGGTCGGCGACCAGGATCCGGGCCACGTCGAGTGCGACATTGCCGTTGCCCACCACCACGACCCGCTCGGCCGACAGATCGACGCCCTGCGCGACGGCCTCCGGATGGGCGTTGTACCAGGCCACGAACGAGGTCGCGGAGACACACCCCGGACCGTCCTCACCCGGCACCCCGAGCCGCTTGTCCGTGGACGCGCCGACCGCGTAGATCACCGCGTCGTGGTGGGCGGACAGCTCCTCGGCGGTGACGTCCCGGCCCACCTCGATGCCCAGGTGCATCCGGACCCGGGGGTGGGAGTGGAAGCGCGAGAAGGTGTCGCCGACCTTCTTGGTCGCGGGGTGGTCGGGGGCCACCCCGTACCGGACCAGTCCGCCGGCCACCGGCAGCCGGTCGATCAGGGTGACCTCGGCGGCGGTGTGCAGCAGCAGATCCTGTGCCGCGTACATCCCGGCGGGACCGGTACCGACGACGGCCACCCGCAGCGGCCCGAAGTCGGACGGCAGACTGCGCTCGAAGACCGGCTCGCCCCACACATGGAAGTTGGGCCCGTCGACCTCGTCGCCGGCCGAAGGCGGCTCCTCGCCCTCGTAGTAGGCGGCGTTGATGTCCGCGTACTCCCGCTGCCCGGCGGACAGCGCGTCCACCGGGAAGATCGCGTCCACCGGGCAGGCGTCCGCGCAGGCCCCGCAGTCGATGCACGCCCGGGGGTCGATGTGCAGCATCTCCGTGGAGCCGAAGGCACGTTCCTCCGGCGTCGGGTGGATGCAGTTGACCGGGCACACGGCCACACAGGTGGCGTCGTTGCAGCAGGTCTGGGTGATCGCGTAGGTCATGGCCCCGGCTCAGATCAGGTTCGCGCGCTTGTAGAACGCGAGGGCGGGCTTGGTGAGCAGCCGGGCGGAGGCCAGGAAGTCCATCAGCCCCGAACAGCTCGACCGCATCATCGACTTGTGGTGCGCGTTGCTCTTCGCGGCGGCCAGCGCCCGGCGCTTGTCGAGACCGGCCTTCCGGTAGACCTCCGGGTTCACCATGCTGGTCACGATGAAGTACGAGGCGACGGCGACGACGAACGCGTTGATCTGCCGCCGCGCCCACCCCGCGCCCTCCAGCCGCTTGAGGGTCTCGTCCCGGGCGAACTTCATGTGCCGGGACTCCTCCACCACATGGATGTTGTTGATGGTGCGGACGAACGGCACGACCCGCTCGTCGCGCATCCAGTCCCGCTGCATCACGTCGAGGACCTCCTCGGCGACCAGGATCGCCGCGTACGCCGCCTCGCCGAACGCCAGCGTCTTGAAGGCGCGGCCCAGTTCCATCACCGCGCGCCGCGGCCGGTAGTGCGGGGCGCCGAGCTTCTGCGCGCCGCGCGCGAACATGATCGAGTGGCGGCACTCCTCGGCTATCTCGGTGAGTGCCCACTGGAACTCCGCGCCCGCGGGGTTCTTCATGTAGATGTCGCGCAGCACCATCTGCTGGAGGATCATCTCGAACCAGATCCCGGTGCTGGCGACCGAGGCCGCCTCCTGCCGGGTGAGCTCCTTGCGCTGAGCCTCGGTCAACTCGCCCCAGTACGCGGTGCCGTAGAGGCTGCACCACTCCGGGCTCGCGCCGTGGAACTCCTTGTCCAGCGGCGTGTCCCAGTCCACCTCGGTGGCCGGGTCGTACGCCAGCTGCGCGGCCGAGTCGAGCAGCCGACGCGCGACGTCGTCGCCCTCGGGACTGTCCTGGACCTTCGACGGAACGGTGCTGCCGGCCATGCTGCGGCTCCTTGGGTCGAGTGCGGTGATCCTTGGTCGTGGTGATGTGCGTACGTCGACAGCCGTGCTGTTACGGGCCGTACGGAGGCGGTGGCGACGGCCCGCACCGCCACCCGAGCACTCCACCCGCTTGTTAGACGCAAGGTATAACAAGGATCCCGGGCCGCCTACCCCTCGGTAGAAATCGGCCCGGGTCCTCACCGCACCCCCACACCTCCCGTCGGCTGCCGCAGCCCCCGCACCCTCCCGTCGGCTACCGCGGGTCCTGGCCGAACTTCGAGGTGGCCCAGACATAGCCGAGCACCACGAGCCCCAGGCTCCACGCCACGGCGAGCCAGCCGTTGTGGCCGATCTCGCTGCCGAGCAGCAGGCCGCGCAGGGTCTCGATGGCCGGCGTGAACGGCTGGTACTCCGCGATCGGCCGGAACCAGCCCGGCATCGTCTCCACCGGGATGAAGGCGCTGGACAACAGCGGCAGCAGGATCATCGGCAGGGCGTTGTTGCCGGCGGCCTCCGCGTTCGGGCTGATCAGCCCCATGCCGACGGCGACCCAGGTGAGGGCGGTGGCGAAGAGCACCAGCAGCCCGAAGGCGGCCAGCCACTCCACGGCCGAGGCGTCGGCGGACCGGAAGCCGATGGCCACGGCGACGGCGCCCACCAGGACCACGCTCAGCACGCTCTGCAGCACACTGCCGACCACGTGCCCGACGAGCACGGAGCCGCGGTGGATCGCCATGGTGCGGAAGCGGGCGATGATGCCCTCGGTCATGTCGTTGGAGACGGAGACGGCGGTCCCGACCACCGTGGAACCGACGGTCATCAGCAGCAGACCCGGCACGATGTAGGCGATGTAGGCCGCGCGATCGGCGCCCCCGCCGCCGATGCCCGCGCTCATCACATCGCCGAAGACATAGACGAAAAGCAGCAGGAGCATGACAGGTGTGAGCAGCAGGTTCAGGGTGAGGGACGGGTAGCGCCGGGCGTGCAGGAGGTTACGGCGCAGCATGGTGGTGGAGTCACGGGCGGCGAGGGCGAGCGAACTCATCGGACAGCCTCCTTCGGCTGGTCGGTACGGGCGGACGCGCCGGAGCCGGAGCCGGTCAGCGCGAAGAACACGTCGTCGAGGTCGGGGGTGTGGACGGTCAGCTCGTCGGCCTCGACCCCGGCCGAGTCCAACCAGTCCAGGACGGACCGCAGTTCACGCGGACTGCCGTCACTGGGAAGCCGCAGCGCCAACGCCTGGTCGTCACGCGCGGCCTCGCGCAGGGCCGAGGCGGCGGACCGGTAGACGTCCGGATCGGTGAAGCGGAGCCGGACGTGCCCGCCGGGGACGATCCGCTTCAGCTCCTCGGCCGTGCCCTCGGCGGCGATCCGCCCGTCGTTCAGCACGGCGATACGGTCGGCCAACTCGTCGGCCTCTTCCAGGTACTGGGTGGTGAGGAAGACGGTGACACCACCGGCGACCAGTTCGCGGATGATCCCCCACATGGTGTGGCGGGACCGCGGGTCCAGACCCGTGGTCGGCTCGTCGAGGAAGATGATCCGCGGCGAGCCGACCAGCGTCATGGCGATGTCGAGCCGGCGCTTCATCCCGCCGGAGTAGCCCGCGGCCGGCTTCTTCGCCGCCTCCACCAGGTCGAAGCGCTCCAGCAGTTCGGCGGCGACCCGCCGCCCCTCGCGCCGGGACAGATGGTGCAGGTCCGCCATCAGCAGCATGTTCTCCTCACCGGTGATCAGCCCGTCGACGGCGGAGAACTGCCCGGTGACGCCGATCGCGGCCCGTACGGCCTGCGGGTCGGCGGCCACATCGTGTCCACCGACCCGCAGTTCGCCGGCGTCGGCGGTGACGAGCGTGGACAGGATCTTGACGGCGGTGGTCTTGCCCGCGCCGTTCGGGCCCAGCAGGGAGAAGACGGTGCCCTCGGGCACCGACAGGTCGATGCCGTCGAGCACGAGCTTGTCGCCGTAGGACTTGCGCAGCCCGGTGGCGGTGATCGCCTGCGCCGCGGCGGGGCCGGCCGGCGGCACGGAGGTCCGGATGACAGTCATGCTGATTCCCTTTCACGAGCGGTGGATCGGGCGTGGACGGAGTCGGGCGCAGGCGGGGCCGGGCGAGGCTCGGCCGGGCTCAGGTGCGCGGCAGGGGCGCGGGTGCGGCCGGGCTCAGGCGCGGCGGACGATGATGTCGCCGGCCCCGCTCCGGGCATGCACCTCGACGGTCTCGTCGGAGTCCTCGGGACCGGCGGCGGCGCCGAGTTCGTTGCGTACGGTGCCGAACTTGGGGTTCAGATCGAGCCAGGCGGCGGTGCCCTCGTGGATGCCCACTTCGAGGTCGCCCACGGAGGTGCGCAGGGCGATCCGGCCACGGGTCACATCGCCGACCCGGATGCGGCCGTTGGAGGAGGTCGCGTCGACCCCGGCACGGGCGACGCCGATCTCGATCCGCCCGTTGGCGGACTTGGCGACGACGTCCCCGTGCGCGACGCCCACGGAGATGTCGCCGTTGGCCGCGTTGACCTTCAGCTCACCGCCGGCCTCGTCGATCCCGGTCGTACCGTTGCTGTTCTTCACGACCGCCGCCCCGGCGACCGCGCCGACCTCGATCCGCCCGGACCCGACGACCTCGGCGTCCCCGGCGGAACGCTCCAGCCGGATGTCCCCGTGATCGGTCCTGAGCTCGGCGCGGGCCGCCCGGTCCACCTGGAGGTCGCCGAGCGAGGTCGTGAGCTTCACCTCCCCGAGCGGGCCTTCGCAGAAGAAGCCGCCCAGGGCGGAGGTGCCGCGCACATCGGACCCGGCGGGCAGTTCGATGCTGACCACGACGGTGCCCGGCTTCCCGAACAGGGACCGCTTCTTCGGGGTTCTGACGGTGAGACGACCGCCCGAGCAGGAGACCCGGGTCTGCTGCACGGCGCGGACGTCGTCCTCGTCGGACCCGTTGCCCGGCAGCACCTCGACGACCGTGTCGGTGCGCTTGCCGGCGGTGATACGGGCGGTGCCGGCGTCCAGCTCGATGACGGCGGAGATCGGCTCAGGAGTATCGAAAGAAGGCATGACGGTCCCGTCCTCTTGGCCCAGTGGCCCGGTAAGTGATGAACGATCAGCGCTTGGTGATCGGTGATGAGTGATGAGTGATCGGTGGCGTCGGCCGGATCGGCGACCGGCCGGTGAAGCGGTACGGGGCAGGCCCTGGGGCCCGCCCTAGCGGACCCAACCGGTGAAGCCGCCGCGACCGCCCGCATCCTTGCCGCGCCCCGGTGCGCTCGCACGCCCGCCGCCGTCCAGGGAGACGGACACGGCCCGCACGAGCCAGGCGTTGACCGACAGGCCCTCCGCCGCCGCGGCACTCTCGGCGCGCCCCTTGAGATGGGCCGGCAGGCGGAGGTTGATCCGCACCATGGCCCCGTCGTCGGCCTCCGCCGCCGACGGCACGGCCGCGGCAGGAGCCGCGACCGCTTCCTGCGCCTCCCGCACCGGCTCGGGCGCGGGCGGCGGCGTCACCACGAACTCGGGATCGAGCCCGCGCAACCGCACATCGACCGAACCGGGAGCCAGCTCCCGGGTGACCTCGCCCATGGCCGCGGAGAGCACATTGAGCAGGGTCAGCCGGGCGGCGGACTCCAGAGGGGCGCTGAGCCGTTCGGCCAGTGCCCGGGCTTCGTCGCCGCCGGCCTCCGCGGAGACGGCGAGTTCCCGCCGGAGGTGGTCGACGTAGGGGGTGAGATCCATGACGCCATAGTGGCACACATCTGGCACCACGTCGAGCCACTTCGACACACCACACGCCAACACGCCTCTGACCTGCACTTTCCCAGAGAAGACGGCGCCGGGAGAACCACCCACCCGAGAACCACCCCCACCGATAGCGCCACGATGGCACCACATGGCACCGCACGGCACAACCTGACACACCACGCATGGCACACCCCCCTGGCACCGCTCATGGCGCACCCCCGCACGACTGCCTCCCCGCCACACCGCACAGCGCCGCGCAGCGCCAGGCAGCACCACACGTCACCCGAGCGACACGCCCGCCACACCCGCACCGGAGCCTTTGCTCCGTACGACAACCTCGCCTACGCTCCCCCGTGTTGGACCGGGGGAGGGTGGCCCTCATGGCTTGATGAGGGGACAAGTCCATGTACAGCGTCATCGTCGTGCCTCCGGCATGCGCGCACCCGGACAGCCAGATCAGGATCGCCTCCGGGGAAAGCCTGACCTTCGGCCGACGCGAGACACCCGGCGGCCTCACCATCGCCCACGAAGGCGTCCACCGGATCGCCGGGGAGATCTCCGCACAGCGCGACTTCTGGCTCCTGACCAACCGCAGCGCCGAGCAGACCTACGTGGTGGAGAACCCGGAAGGCGCGGGCGAGCACATCAAGGTCACCCCCGGCCGGGTCGACGCACCCGTGGCGTTCGAGTTCTCCCGCGTCGTCCTGCCCGCGGCGGGCGATCTGCTGACCTTCGACGTGTGGGCGCCGCGCCAGGTGTTCGCCGGCACGGAGACCCGGGAACTCCCGGGACCCGTGACCGCCCCCGCCTTCACCCTCGACCGGACCAAGCGCTACTTCGCGGTCCTGGCCGCCCTGTGCGAGCCCCGCCTGCGCGGCGAACCGCACGCCCCGACCCCCGCCGTCGACCAGCTCGTACAGCGACTACGCCCGGCATGGCCGACGGTCAACCGCTCCTCCGTCTACTGGAACATCGACTACCTGGCCCTGAAACTGCGGGTCCGGCCGGGCCCGGAAGCCGCCGAACCCGGCCGGCGCGCCCACGGCAAGAAGGACACGCTGGCCTCCCTCGCCCTGCGGTTCGACCTGGTGCGCGAGGACGACCTCGTCGTCCTGGCCGCACCCGCGCACGAGGGATGCGGATGACCACCGTCCGGCACACCGTCACCGTCCCGAAGGGCTATCGCATCGGGGCGTGGGAGGTCCACGAGCCCCTCGCGTCCGGCGCGTTCACCACGGTGTACGGGGCACACCGCGACCAGGGCCCGCCCCGTACCGCCGCCCTCAAGGTCTGGCCCACCGGCGCCCGCACCCCTCACCGGCCGGACCGTCTCCGCGGCCTGGTCGAGCGGGAGATCACCCTGCTCGGCCGCCTGCGGTCACCCCGGCTGATCCGCATGTACGACACCCTCGTCGTCGACGACCCACAGCACCCGGAACTCCACGGCGCCACCGTCCTCGTCCTCGAACGGGCCGCGTCCTGCCTGGCCACCGCCCCGGCACCGGCCGACCCCGGCCCGGTGCTGCTCCAGATCTGCGAAGGCCTGGCCCAGCTCCACGAAGCGGGCTGGGTGCACGGAGACCTCAAACCGGCCAACATCCTCCTGATGCCGGACGGATCCGTCCGGCTGGCCGACTTCAACACGGCCGCCGAACTGGAGGGAACCCACGCCTACGCACCGCCCTACACCAGCCGCGACTACACCCCGCCGGAACAGCTGTGGCCGGAGATGGACGAACGGGGCACACGCGTGCGGCCGTCGGTCGACGTCTGGGCCTTCGGCGTCCTGGCCCACACCATCCTGACCGGCGCCTTCCCCTTCCCCGGCAGCACGACCGCCGCCCGCTGCGACGCGGCCGCACGCTACGCGCGCACCACCCGGCCGCTCCGGCTGCCGGCCGCACTGCCGCACCCCTGGCGGGAGATCATCCGCGACTGCCTGGCGTACACCCCCGCCGACCGCCCCGACCCCCGCACACTGCTGCACCGCCTGCGATGACGTGCGCTTTTTCGCTCAGCCTCAACAGTGTGGCCGGGCCCCGACCGTCCGAGCGACAGTGAGAACGGCGGAGCCCGGGCAGCACACCCCGCGCTCCCCGACGATTCCGGCCGCCACCGTTCTTCGCCCCCACCACAACGGACCGGGGGCACCACCCGAAGAACGGTGGCCGCCCCGGCTCAGCCCGGCGCGTCGGCGGACTCCTCGCCCGCCCGGGCCTGGGCGGCACGCAGGACGGACGCACCGGTGGGAGTGAGCGTATGCAGAACAGCGGGCCCGTTGCGGGTGGTCGTGATGAGCCCCGCGTCACGCAGCACGGTGGCATGCCGACTGGCGGCGGACGCCGAAACCCCGGCCGCACGGGCGATCTCCCCCGTGG
>MUNB01000149.1 GCA_002154345.1 Streptomyces griseus | reverse complement strand
CCGGTGCGGCCCTGGTGGTCGCGGCGGCCTCGGGCGCCCTCTACTTCGCACGCCGCCGCTCCGCCGACCGCCGCCACTGACCGCGAGCATGCGGCGCACGACAGTCGCCCCGGGTCCTGATCCAGGACTCGGGGCGACGGGCGTATCGGGCCGGGCGGGAGGTTCGACGCCTTAGAACGCCGCATGGCTCGTCCGCCGGCGCCGGACGAGGAAGACCGCGCCGCCGACGGCCGCCGCGGCCACCAGACCGCCGCCGACCTGCATCTCCACGGAGCTCGGGCCCATCGTGCCGCCGAGCCCGCCCTGCGCGCCGTTGCCGGCGAGCACGGTGAACTTGTGCGTGGCGATCCGGTCGTTGTCGTTGCACTTCACCGAGAGGTGGTACTGCCCCGGCGTGGTGTTGTCACGGACCCGGGCGTGGGCGTAGTTGGTGCCGTCACCCGCGGAGAGGGTGGTCGTCGGGAACGCGTTCGACCAGACCTTGCCGCCGTGACCGCAGCCCTGCGCGGTGATCTTCACCGTGCCGCCCTGGTGGACGGCCTGAGGGTTGACGGCGACGTTGACCGGACCATTGGTGGCTACGGCCATGGGGGCCGCGAGCCCGACGGCCGCGAAAGCGGTCGCGGTGACCGCGAGAGCGCGTGAAGCACGCATCGTGTGAACCTCCAGCGGGAAACGCCCCCGGGGGCTTGTCCCCCGGGCTGGATCGACGAGAACGTCTCCCATGACGAACACTCACCAGACGATCGTCGGCTCGCACTTCGGCACTGCTCCACCCCGGTGACGCGACACGCCGTACGAAAACCCTCGAACCTGACGGATCCGCAGGTCACAGACCGTCAGAACTTTTATCTGCTCATTACTCCGATGGGCAGTCATCCGGTGGACCCCCGGTACCGCCGCCACCCGTTCGCCCCTCTCTGATCGCCGCCCGGACCCGGCGCCCTTAGCGTTCACAGCGTCGCGACGAAGGGAGAACCATGGGCCGGGACTACGCTGGCGCCGAGCGGACCAGACGTGTGCCATGGGGTGCGATCGCCCTGGTGCTGCTCAGCGGCCTCGCCCTCATGCGCAACGGCACGGAGTTCGGGGAGGCGGGCCCGCCGCAGCCCGCCGCGGCCGCCTCGCTGGACCTGGGCAAGGACACGGCGGGACCGCCGGTGGAGGGCGAGCCGGTGCAGCCGCTGCCGTACGCCCCGGCCTCGCGCGTGAAGATCGGCTCCATCGACGTGGACGCTCCGGTCATCGACGTCAATCTGGACGCCAACGGGTGGATCGACGCCCCGCCCGCCGAGGACCCCAACCTCGCCGGCTGGTACCAGAACGGCATCGCCCCCGGCCAGAAGGGCACCGCCGTGGTCGTCGGCCATGTCGACAACATGTCCGGGCCCGCGGTCTTCTACGGCCTCGGCTCGCTCCAGAAGGGCCACCGCGTCGAGGTCTCCCGCTACGACGGCCGGGTCGGGATCTTCGAGGTGTACGGGGTGGAGGTCTTCGCCAAGAACGACTTCCCCGGCGCCCGGGTCTACGGCGACACCGGCCACGCCGAGCTGCGGGTCATCACCTGCGGCGGCGGCTACTCCAAGGCCGGCGGATACGACGGCAACGTGGTGGTGTTCGCCCGGCTGGTCGACACCCGCTGACCCGGAGCGCCCCAGTGGCTGTGCCCCCGGCGGTCCGCCGGGGGCACAGCCGTGTGCGCGCGGGTGCTCCCGGGCTCAGACGCGGTGCGGCACCGTGATGCGGTAGCCGGAGTCCAGCAGCCGGGGCAGATAGCGGCGCAGGGCCGCGACGCTCTGCGAACGGTCGCCGCCCGCGTCGTGCGAGAGGACGACGACGCCGGGCGCCGCACCGTCCAGCACCCGGCGGACGATCGTGCCGGTCCCCGGTGTCTTCCAGTCGAGCGTGTCCACGGTCCAGGCCATCGGCTCCATGCCCAACTCGGCCCCGATCTCGAAGGAGTTGCGGTTCCACGCACCGTACGGGGCGCGGTACCACAGCGGCGCGGTCCCGAGCGCCCGTTCCACCACCTCGCTGGTCCGTCCCAGCTCGTCGCGGATCGCGGAGCGCGAGAGCTTCGGGATCAGCGGGTGGGACCAGGAGTGGTTGCCCACCACATGACCGTCGTCGGCCATCTCGCGCAGCAGGTCCGCGTTGCCTTCGGCCATCTCGCCGCAGACGAAGAACATCGCGCGGACCGCGTGCTCGCGCAGGGTCGCCAGGATGCCCGGGGTGTAGCGCGGGTCGGGGCCGTCGTCGAAGGTGAGGACCATCGAGTGCCCGAGTTCGGGAAGGTGCTCGAAGGGCCGGGTGCGCACGGGCGGCCGGGCCGGTCTGTACCGGGGCGGGGTGTTCGCGGTCATGGGGTCGAGCCGGTACGGGGAGGGCCGGCCGCGCACCTGTCCCGGAGGTCCCGCGGCCGCGGCGGGCGGAGTGCCCGCGGTCCGTGCGGGGCGGCTGGGCGTCGACGCCGGATCGGCGGCGATCAGATGCACGGCGGTGGCGGCGCCGAGGCCGAGGGCGACCCTCAGCAGGGTGCGGCGCTCGGGTCCGGTGTGATCACTTCTCATGGCCAACTGCTCGCACGGCCGGACGTCCGCTCCGGCCGTCGACACGGAGCCCGACACGGACGCCGACCGTTTTGTACCCGATCGACGCAGTATGTTCATCTTCCCCGGAGCCCGTCGCCGTCCCGGATCGGCGCCTTCCGGGCGAGCCGATAGCCTCGGTGCCGTGACAGAGCAGCAGCCTCATCAGTTCGAACGCGGTACGGACGGCCCCAAGGTGATCGTCGCGGGGCTCGACGGCTCCGATTCGTCGATGCGCGCGGCGGCCTACGCCGCCGGACTCGCCCGACGGCAGAACGCCATGCTGGCGCTGGTGTACGTCCAGCCGGTCCTGACGGCGGGCGCCGCGCTCGGCGCGCCGGTGGGCGACACCACGGGCGAGGTCGCGGAGGATCTGGCCGCCGAGATCCGCGCGGCGACGGAGCGCTTCAGTGACGCGTGGGACATGCGCTGGGAGTTCCACACCTTCCGGGGCGACCCCTACAACGGCCTGGTGACGGCGGCCGACGAGTTGAAGGCGGACGCGGTGGTGGTCGGGGCCTCGGAGTCGGCCGGGCACCGCTTCATCGGTTCGGTGGCCGTACGCCTGGTGAAGGCGGGGCGCTGGCCGGTCACCGTGGTGCCGTAGGCCCCGCCGACGACCGCTACTTTCCCATGACGAGCCCGTCGCCCTCCGCTCCCCGGCCGAGCACCACGGTGCGGATGCGGTCGCGGATCTCGCGGAGGTGCTCGGCCCCTTCGCCGACGGAGTCGAGGGAGGCGTTGAGGTTGACGGCGCGTCCGGTGGCGGTGTCGTACCACTGCGGCACGAACTCCGCCTTCTTCACGGTCCAGCGCTCGCCGGGTTTCGCGGGCGGCGCGAAGGTGAAGCGGCCCATCGAGCTCTGGTTGCCGCGCGGGTCCTGGGCCCCCTCGTAGTTGATCATCGCTCCGGCGATCTGGTCGCCCATGCCGTAGACGACCCAGGTGCCGTTGACCTTCTCGTACGCCTGCGGCACATGGGCGTGGGTGCCGATGATCAGGTCGATGTCGGGGCGGCCCCGGTCGGTGGAGGCGGTGAGCCGCCGGGCCAGCTCCAGTTGCTGCGCGTCGGGCTCGTCCTGCCATTCGGTGCCCCAGTGGGCGGAGAGGACGACGACATCGGCGCCGGCGCGCCGGGCCGCCCGTGCCTCCTCGATGATTCTGTGCTCGTCGGTGACGTTGACCGTCCAGGGCCGGCCGGCGGGCAGCGGGATGTCGTTGGTGCCGTAGGTGTACGCGAGGTGGGCGACCTTGGCCGCGCCCTTGCCCGGCCCGGCGGGCAGGATCGTGGGCCGGGCGGCCTCGGCGGCCGTACGGACGGAGCCCGCGTGCCGGATGCCCGCCCGGTCCAGCGCTCCGAGGGTGCGCGAGACGCCCTCGGCCCCGTCGTCGAGCGTGTGGTTGGAGGCGGTGGAGCAGGAGTCGAACCCGGTGGTGCGCAGGGCGGCGGCGACCTCGGGCGGCGACTTGAAGCTCGGGTAGCCGGTGTAGGGGCCGCCCTCCTTCCCGTACACCGTCTCCATATGGCAGAACGCCAGGTCCGCGCCGGAGACGACCGGGGCGACGCCCGCCAGCATCGGGGCGAAGTCGTAACCGGCTCCGTCCGCGTCGGCGGCGGCTTGGTCGATGACGGAGGAGTGCGGCAGGACGTCTCCCGCGGCCAGCAGCGTGAACGGGCGCGGCCCGTCGGCGTCCTGGCCGCCCGCGCCCCGGGCGGCGGCGGGCGGTCCGCTCGGCGCGGGGGCCGGGGGCTGCTGCCCGGTGCAGCCGGTGGCCGCGGCGAGCAGAAGGGCGAGGGCGGCCACGGCGCCCGGTCGGATGCGCTGCGTCATCTGCTCGACTCCATGTTCGGATGATTACGACCATCCGACTACACAGATCTTCATACCGGATAAGCAAGAAGCATTGCCGCATACCTAGCTGAACTGGTCGTACCGGCCGACCCCGACGGCCCTTCGACCGTTCACCGCACCATTCGCCGCACTGAGCGACCGCTCGTCGCACGCCTCGGCGCACCGCCTGTTCCCGCGCCGCCGAATGCGTTCGGATACGCCCGTCGGCAACGAGGCCGTCAGGGGCCTCGGCGGGAGAGGACGTTCATGAACACCACGACGACCGACGAGCGGACCCTCGCGGAATTGCAGCGGGAACACGGCCCCGCCCTGTTCCGCTTCCTCCTCGGCCTGACCTTCGGGGACCGGCAGCGCGCCGAGGACCTGGTGCAGGAGACCCTCGTCCGCGCCTGGCAGCATCCCGAGGCCTTCGACGCGCCCTACGACTCGATGCGGCCGTGGCTGTTCACCGTCGGCCGCCGTCTCGCCATCGACGCGCGGCGCTCCCGCCAGGCCCGCCCGGTCGAGGTCAGCGACACGGTGCTGGAGAGCACCCCGGACGCCCTGGACACCGCCGACCGTGCCGTGCGCGCCCTGGACGTCCGCGAGGCGGTCCGCACCCTCAGCCCCGAGCACCGCGCGGTGCTGGTGCAGATCTACTTCCGCGGGCTGAGCGTCGGCGAGACGGCCACGGTGCTCGGCATCCCCGCCGGGACCGTCAAGTCCCGTTCGTACTACGCCCTGCGGGTCCTCTCCCGTACCCTGCCCGGCTACTCCCGCAGGTCCTCGGCCCGGAGCAGCGCCAGCAGGGCGGAGGCCTCGGCCACCTCCACATAGACCCGGGCACAGGCGTCGCAGCCCTGGAGGTGGCGGGCGACCCGGCAGGCCTCATCGGCGTCCAGGGCGTCCAGGACGTACGCGCCCAGCAGCAGGCGCACATGCGGGTCGTCGCCGGGGTCGGCACTCATTCACAGCCTCGTATCTCCTGGGCGATCCTCCCCTTCTGCCCACGCGGGGCGTCCGCCCCCGGTTCAATGCTGCGTGAAGCCCGGTACCGAGCACGGAAAGAGGCGAGACGGGATGCGTCCCGAGGATACGGATGGGACCGGCGGGAACGGGCTCCAGGTACCGATGACCTGGCTGTCCACCGAGTACATCGCCGACGATCTGTTACGGACCGGCGATCTGATGGAACCGTCGACGCTGGAGTTCCGGGCCGGACGCGACGCGCTCGCGCTGACGATGTTCCTGTGCGCCTTCCCCGGGGACACCTCCGCCGCCCGGGCCCTGCCCGAACGCCGGGTCGACGAACTGCGGATGCTCACGGCGTACGAGTGCACCTGGCGCAGCTGGGTCTGCGAGCGGCTGGCGGACGCGGGGCGCCACGCCACGCCCGGCGACCCCGATCTGGCGCTGGCACGGGCGACCTGGCGCTGGCTGGAGGAGACCGAACTGCTCGCGGCGGACCTGGACGCGATCGGCCCCGCCTCCTGGGGCCCGTCGGCCGACGCGGCGGAAGAGGGCGAGGTCCGGGTCTGGACACCGGCCTGGCAGCTGGGGCTGCCGCTGGGACATCTGGCCGTCCATCTGTGCTGACGGCCCCTCCTTCCGGAGCCTGAGCCCCGCTCCTCAGGAACCGTGCACGCCCGCACGGTACTTGGGCAGCCGCAGCGTGATCTTCATGCCCGCCCCGACCCCGGTCTCGATGACGAGGCCGTAGTCGTCGCCGTAGACCTGGCGCAGCCGCTCGTCCACGTTGAGCAGCCCGATGCCGGTGGACGTACCGCCCTCGCCGCGCAGGATCTGCCGCAGCCGCTCGGGGTCCATGCCCGTTCCGTCGTCCTCGATGACCACCTCGGCCTCCGAACCGGCGTCCAGGGCGCTGATGGTGATCCGGCTGCGGGTGACCGCCCCTTCGAGGCCGTGCTTCACGGCGTTCTCCACCAGCGGCTGGAGGCACAGGAACGGCAGCGCGACCGGCAGCACCTCGGGGGCGACCTGGAGGGTCACGGCGAGGCGCTCGCCGAAGCGGGCCCGGACGAGGGCCAAGTACTGGTCGATGGAGTGCAGTTCGTCCGCGAGCGTGGTGAACTCCCCGTGCCGGCGGAACGAGTAGCGGGTGAAGTCGGCGAACTCCAGCAGCAGTTCGCGGGCCTCCTCCGGGTCGGTCCGGACGAACGAGGCGATGGCGGCGAGCGAGTTGAAGATGAAGTGCGGGGAGATCTGCGCCCGCAGGGCCTTGATCTCGGCCTCGATCAGCTGAGTGCGCGAGCGGTCCAGCTCGGCCAGTTCCAGCTGGACGCAGACCCAGCGCGCCACCTCCCCCGCCGCCCGGGCCAGCACCGCCGACTCGCGCGGGGCGTAGGCGACGAGCGCGCCCAGGACCCGGTTCTCCACGGTGAGCGGCACGGCGACGGCCCAGCGCAGCGGACAGTCCAGGTCGCCGCAGCCGCTGTCGAAGGCGGTGCCCCGGCCGTTGTCCAGCAGCACCTTCAGATGCTCCATCACCTCCTTGCCGTGGTGCTGCCCGGCGCCGTCCCAGACCAGCACCCGGTCCCGGTCGGTGAGGCAGAGGGCGTCGGTGCCGAGGAGTGAGCGCAGCCTGCGGGCGGAGCGCCGGGCGCTCTCCTCGGTGAGCCCGGCCCGCAGCGGCGGGGCGGCCAGCGACGCGGTGTGCAGGGTCTCGAACGTGGCGTGCTCGACGGGCGTGCCGACGTCACTGGGGCGCAGCGGGCGGGCGGTGCGGCGGCCCAGCCAGAACCCGGTGCCGAGCAGCAGCGCGACCAGCACGACGAGGACGGCGATCGCGGCGCCGGTCACCGTTCCCTCACCGTGCCGCGCGCCGAGGTCAGGGCCTCGGGCAGGTGGAAGCGGGTCATGGCGGCGTTGGTGCCCGGGGGGATCCGCCCCGGGGTGGCGAGCGAGACGAGGATCATCGCGAGGAACCCCACGGGGACGGACCAGACGGCGGGCCAGGCGAGCAGGGCGTGCGGCCAGCCCGGTGGGCGTACGGCTCCGCTGACGGTGATGGCCACCGCGAGGAGCGCGGACCCGCCGCCGAGCAGGAGCCCCGCGACGGCCCCGGGCGGGGTGAGCCGACGCCACCAGATGCCGAGGACGAGCAGCGGGCAGAAGGAGGAGGCGGAGACGGCGAAGGCCATGCCCACCGCGTCGGCCACCGGCACCCGGCTCACCAGCAGGGAACCGGCGAGCGGCACGGCGATGGCGAGGACGGTGGCGAGCCGGAAGTGGCGTACCCCGCGCGAGGGCAGCACGTCCTGGGTGATGACCCCGGCGACCGCCATGGTGAGCCCGGAGGCGGTGGACAGGAACGCGGCGAAGGCCCCTCCCGCGATCAGCGCGCCGAGAAGATCGCCGCCGAGTCCGCCGATGACCCGGGCGGGCAGCAGCAGGACGGCGGCGTCCGCGTCTCCCCCGTACCGCAGTTCGGGTGTGTAGAGCCGGCCGAGCGCGCCGTAGATCGGCGGCAGCAGATAGAAGAGGCCGACCAGGGCGAGGACGGCGACGGTGGTGCGGCGGGCGTCGCGGCCGTTGGGGCTGGTGTAGAAGCGGACGACGACATGCGGCAGCCCCATGGTGCCGAGGAAGGTGGCCACGATCAGCCCGTACGTCGCGTAGAGCGGATGGTCGGCCCGGAAGACGGCGAGCTGGTCGTCGAGGCTGACCCGGGGCCGGCCCTCGCCCTGCCAGGCGAGGACCAGGAAGAGCGCCGGGACCAGCAGGGCGGTGAGCTTCAGCCAGTACTGGAAGACCTGGACGAAGGTGATGGAGCGCATGCCGCCGGCCGCGACGGCGGCCGTCACGACGGTGGCGACCAGGACGTCGCCGAGCCAGCCGGGTGCGCCGGTGAGGATCTTCAAGGTCAGCCCCGCGCCCTGGAGTTGCGGTACGAGGTAGAGCCAGCCCGCGCCGACGACGAGCGCGCTGACCAGGCGGCGGACCTGCCGTGATTCGAGCCGGCCCTCGGCGAAGTCCGGCAGGGTGTACGCCCCCGAGCGGCGCAGCGGCGCGGCGACGAAGACCAGCAGCACCAGATATCCGGCGGTGTAGCCCACCGGGTACCAGAGCATGTCGGGGCCGTGGACGAGGACGAGCCCGGCGACGCCGAGGAAGGAGGCGGCGGAGAGGTATTCGCCGCTGATCGCGGCGGCGTTGAGGCGGGGGCGGACGGTGCGGGAGGCGACGTAGAAGTCGGAGGTCGTACGGGAG
The DNA here is from genome assembly GCA_002154345.1 of Streptomyces griseus. Taxonomy (GTDB): domain Bacteria; phylum Actinomycetota; class Actinomycetes; order Streptomycetales; family Streptomycetaceae; genus Streptomyces; species Streptomyces caviscabies. The sequence continues at coordinate 1,244 of MUNB01000149.1, read as the reverse complement.
ATGCGCAGGCCGAAGCCGCCGACGAGGACGGTGGCGAGGACGACGAGGGCGACCGCCACCCAGGACGCCATGTGGTCGGGGGCGCTCACGGGGCGGGGCGGCCCTCCACCAGCCGGGCGAAGTCGCGTTCGTTGCGCTCGGCCCGGCGGACGTACCACCAGGCGGCCAGGGTGAGCGGCGGGTAGGTGGCGAAGCCGAGGACCGCCCAGACCAGGGCCGAGCTGTTCAGCGCGGCGAAGAGGAGCGGAAGGGTGCCCGCGACGAGGGCGAGCACGCCGAAGACGGTGAGCCCGGCGCGCAGCTGGCCTCGCATCAGCGAGCGCACATAGGCGCCGCCGAGGGCGGTCTGCTCGTCGATCTCCGACTGGGTGCGGTAACGGGGCAGCGGGCGCACCCGCCGCGGCTCCCCCGTGACCACTTCGCGCCGGGGCGTTGGCTCTGCGGACATGGGCTCGGAGTGTAGGCGTCGGCGGGTGGTGCTGGGAAGGGATCGAGGAAGGTCGCCCCAGGTCAGCGGCGGCCCACCGGTCCTGCGGCGGCGGTTCCGTGCCGTCGCTCAGCGGCCGCCCTGGCGCATCAGGAGGTCGCGCAGGGCGCGGGTGTGGCGGCGGCTGACGGCGAGCTCGGCCTCGCCGATGCGCACGCTCATGCTGCCCGCGTCCAGGCGCAGTTCGTCGATCCGGTTCAGTGCCACGAGGTGGCGGCGGTGGATCCGGACGAAGCCGCGCGAGCGCCAGCGCTCCTCCAGGGTGGTGAGCGGGATGCGGACGAGATGGCTGCCGCCCGCGGTGTGCAGGCGGGCGTAGTCTCCTTGCGCCTCGGCGTACGCGATCTCGTCGATGGGGATGAAGCGGATGACGCCGCCGAGCTCGACCGGGATCTGGTCGCCCGCGCTGTCGTGGACCGGTGCGGACCGGTCCCCCACCTGTTCGGCGACCCGGCGGACGGCCTCGGCGAGGCGTTCGCGGCGGACCGGTTTGAGGACGTAGTCGACGGCCTTGAGGTCGAAGGCGTGGACGGCGAAGCCCTCGTGCGCGGTGACGAAGACGATGAGCGGGGGCGCGGCGAATCCGGCGAGGAGCTGGGCGACGTCGAGTCCGGTGAGTCCGGCCATGTGGATGTCGAGGAAGACCACGTCGATGGCGGACGGGTCGTCGGGTCCCGCGTCCACCGCGCCGCCGATGCGGCGCAGTGCCTCGGTCGCCCCGGTGGCGCCCTCGGCGCTGCGGACCCGGGGATCGGCG
>MUNB01000148.1 GCA_002154345.1 Streptomyces griseus | reverse complement strand
TGCCGTCGGCGGTCGCGCCGGCGCGGGTGGGCCGGGAGGGCACGTGAAGGGGAAGAGCGAACAGCGGGCAGGCTTGCTGTACGGAGTCGGCGCCTACGGGATGTGGGGCCTGGTCCCCCTCTTCTGGCCGCTGCTGAGGCCGTCCGGAGCGATCGAGATCCTCGCCCACCGCATGGTCTGGTCGCTCGGCGTCGTCGCCGTCGCCCTGCTGGTCGTACGCCGCTGGGCCTGGATCGCCGAGCTGGCCCGCGATCCGCGCAAGCTGGGCCTGATAGCGGTCGCGGCGGCGACCATCACCGTCAACTGGGGCCTCTACATCTGGGCCGTCAACAACGGCCAGGTCGTCGAGGCCTCGCTCGGCTACTTCATCAATCCGCTGGTCACCATCGCCATGGGCGTCCTGCTGCTGGGCGAGCGGCTGCGGCCGGTCCAGTGGGTCGCGGTCGCCACCGGTCTGGCCGCCGTGCTCGTGCTGGCGATCGGCTACGGCAGGCCGCCGTGGATCTCGCTGACGCTGGCCTTCTCCTTCGCCACGTACGGCCTGGTGAAGAAGAAGGTGAACATGGGCGGCCTGGAGTCCCTGGCCGCCGAGACCGCCGTGCTCTTCGTGCCCGCGCTCGGCTTCCTGCTCTGGCTGACCGCGACCGGCGAATCGACGTTCACGTACGGGGGCGCGGGGCACGGATTCCTGCTCGCGGCGACGGGGATCGTCACCGCGGTCCCGCTGATCTGCTTCGGCGCGGCGGCGATCCGGGTGCCGCTCTCCACGCTGGGACTGCTCCAGTATCTGGCCCCGGTGTTCCAGTTCGGCCTGGGCGTCCTCTACTTCCACGAGTCGATGCCGCCCGAGCGGTGGGCCGGGTTCGCCCTGGTCTGGCTGGCACTGTCGCTGCTGACCTGGGACGCACTGCGGACCGCTCGGCGCAACCGGGCGCTGGCGGCGGAGCTGCTGGCGACGGCGGCCGCCGCCCCGGCGTCCGCGACACCGACGGCAGCGACACCGACCGCCGCGACACCCGCTGCCCCGCTCCCGGACCCCGCACAACAAAAGATTACCTAGTTGCTTTTCTAACTCGGTTACGTTTCTCTGGTCCTGGACGGATGGCCGGAGAGCGCGACCGAAGGAGAGCCGTGGACACAGGCATGGACACGGGCACGGGCATGGGCATGACCGACGTACTCGTCGTGGGAGCAGGACCCACCGGGCTGGTACTGGCCTGCGACCTGGCCCGGCGCGGCGTCGCCGTACGGATCGTGGACCGGTCCCCCGCGCCGCCGCGCACCTCTCGCGCCAAGGGCCCGAACCCCCGGTCGCTGGAGATCCTGGACGATCTCGGGGTGGCCGATGAGGTGCTCGCCGCCGGTTCGGCGCCGCTGCCGATGCTCAAGTACCGCGACCGCCTCCCGGTCGCGGAGGCCGATCCATGGGCGGACTCCGCGCCGACCACGGAGGCGCACTACGACCGGGGATGGCTGATCGCCCAGTGGCGGCTGGAGGGCATCCTCCGCGACCGGCTGGCCGCTCACGGCGTCCACGTCGAGCTGGGCCGCGAGGTCGTGGGGCTGGCGGAGGACACCGGCGGGCGGCACGTGGAGGCGACGTTCGGAGAGGGCCGGACGGAACGCGCACGGTACGTCGTCGGCTGCGACGGCGCCCACAGCTCCGTACGGAAACTGCTCGGGATCGGGTTCGACGGCACCACCGACGAGGACCAGGTGATGGTCTGCGGCGATGTCGACCTCGCCGAGGCCGCCCTGGACCGCACCCGCTGGCACCAGTGGTTCGACGAGGACGGCGCGGTGATGCTCTGCCCGATCCCCGGTACGCGGACGGGCTGGTGGTTCCAGGCCGGGCCGGAGCGGGACGGGCGGGGGCGGCCGCTCGCGCCCACCGCCGACGGGTTCCGCCGGCTGCTCGCCCGCCACACCGCGCTGTCCGGCGAGGACCTGACGCGGGCCGAGCTGCTGTCGACGTACCGGGTCAATGTGCGGATGGCGGACCGGTTCCGGGCGGGGCGGGTCTTCCTCGCGGGCGACGCGGCGCATGTGCACGCCATCGCGGGCGGCCTCGGGATGAACACGGGCATCCAGGACGCGTTCAACCTGGGCTGGAAGCTGGGCCTGGTGCTCGCCGGTCACGCGGACGCGGCGCTGCTGGGCAGCTATGAGGAGGAGCGGCTTCCGGTGGCCGCCCGGACCCTGGACCTGACATCGGAGCGGCTGCGGGCCACGCTGGAGGCGATCCGCCGGCCCGGCGGCGGCCTGGACGCGGCGATCACCTCGGACACCACGGGCCTGGGCGTCGGCTACCGCTGGAGCCCCCTGGCCGCCCCCCGCACCGACACGCCGCAGGCCGATGGCGGCGGCCCGGAACCCGAGGACGGCTCCCCGCACCCCGGGGACCGCGCGCCGGACGCCCCCTGCACCGATGCCGCGACCGGAGCCCGCACCCGGCTGCACCGCATTCTCGCGGGGCCCGGCACGACCGTGCTCGGCTTCGGCCCCGGCAGCGCGGCGGTGCTGCGCGAGGTGGCGACGGCGTACGGCGAGGCCGGGGTGCGGACCTGCCGGGTGTACGCGGCGCACGAGGACCGGGCCAAAGCGGAACCGGGCGCGGTGGTCGACGACGCGGGCCACGCTGCCGCCGCGTACGGAACGGGAACCTCCGGCGAGACGGGCGCGAGCACCGTCGTGGTCGTCCGGCCCGACCACCATGTGGGCGTGTGCGCACCGGCGGACGACGCCGATGCCGTACGGGAGTTCCTGCGCCGGCTCCACGGAACGGGCGCGTCCGCGAGCCGGCCCGAAGGCACACCCACGGACCGGTCACCGGACCGGTCACCGGACCGGTCGCCGGACCAGTCCGCGGACGGGTCACCCGGCATGGTGGACGCCGTGCGGTAAAGGCTGATTGAGTGCCCGGATGGGGACTGTCCTGGGCGCCATGAGGAACGTGCGGTGGCACGAGCTGCAGCACGCGTACGGCTCCGCGTCCCAGGTTCCCGGCGTGCTGTCGCGGATCGCCTGGGGCGACGCGCCGACCTCTGACGAGGCCCTGAGCGATCTGGAACGGTGGATCGGCACCCCGCCCGTCTTCGACTCGACGGCGGCGACGGTGCCGTTCCTCTGGGAGCTGGCGGCGACGGACACGGTCCGGGACCGGGCGGGCGTCCTGGACCTGCTCGCCACGATCCTGGCCGCCGGAAACCCGGAGCACCCGGCGTGGACCCGCGCCGCGCACGACGCGGTGACGGCGGGCCGCGCCACGGCCGCCCGCCTGGCCGCCACGCCCGAAGCCCAGGACGCACCGCGAGTACCGGGCGCGCCGCATGTTCCGGGCGCACCGGGCGCGCAAGCCGTACGCGCGGCAGCCGTACGCACAGCCGCCGCCGCACGCCTGCTCACCGCGATCGAACGGCACGCCTGCCCGGTCTGCCCCGCCCCTCCCCCGCGCGAGGCGTAAGGAGCCTCACTCGTCGCCGGCGGTGAGCCGGGCGCGGTGGGCCCGGACCTTGGCGCGGTTGCCGCACCGCTCCATCGAGCACCAGCGGCGCTTGCCGGGGCGCGAGGTGTCGACGAACAGCAGACGGCAGTCGTGCGCGCCGCAGGCACGGATCCGGTGGGCGTGCGCCCCGGTGAACAGGTCGACCGCGTCACGGGCGACGGTGGACAGCAGCCCGGTCCCGGTGCCCCCCGCAGCCCAGGCCCGGCCGCCGTCCGCGGTCAGCCGGGCCGTCAGGGGCGGGCGCGCCGCCGCGTCGTTGAGGGTGGCGAGGTCGTCCGGGCCGGGCGGCGCACCGCGCACATGCCCCTCCGTCAGCCGCCACAGCGCATCGCGCAGAGCCCGCGCCTCCGCCACCTCGGCCGCGCTCACCACGAGCCCGGCTCCGGCTCCGGCGGCGAGCCCGTCGGGCAGCCGGCTCTCCTCCGCCCAGAGCACCAGGTCGGCCGGCTCGTTCAGCACCTCGAAGTACGCCAGCGGACCGGGGCCGCCGGTCGGCAACAGCTCCAGACACAGCGCGCCCGGATCGAACCGGAACGAACTGCCGTCCGGATGCCGCAGCACCAACCCCGGTGTGTCCGTTGCCTTTTCGCTCATGTAACCACTATAAACGGTTTCCATGACGCAGACACCGCCGCAGACACCGCCACAGACACAACCCCAGCCGCTGTCCTGGAAGCTCGTGATCGACAGTGCCGACCCGCACGCGCAGGCCGGATTCTGGGCGCAGGCCCTGGGCTACCTGATCGAGGACAACAGCCCGCTCGTCGAGCAGCTGCTCGCGGCCGGAGCCGTGCCCGAGGCCATCACCACCCACGCCCACGGCCGCCGCGCCTGGCTCGACCTCGCGGCGGCCCGGCACCCCGACGACCCGTACGACGAGGTCAGCGGTACGGGTCAGGGGCGGCGGCTGCTGTTCCAGCGGGTGCCGGAGCCGAAGACGGTCAAGAACCGCCTCCACATCGATGTGCACTCCGCGCCGGGGCAGCGCGACGCGGAGGCGGAGCGGCTGGTGGGGCTGGGCGCGCGGGTGCTGCGTACGGTCGACGAGCAGGGCGGGAGCTGGATCGTCATGGCGGACCCCGAGGACAACGAGTTCTGCCTGAACTGACCCCACCGCCGCCGAACGACCACGACGACCGAGCGGCCTGGACGACCGCTACCGCCGGACGACCACGACGACAGCCTTCAGGGCCGCAGCCCGCGCAGCAGCAGCTCCACCAGCCGGCGCGGGTCGTACCGCGGATCGTCGTCCCGCCCCACGCAGAGGTTCCCGACGCCCCGCATCAGCTCGTACGGCTCGATGCCGGGCCGGGCCTCTCCCGCCGCGACCGTCGCGTCGAGCAACTGCCCGCAGACGGGCACCAGCCGGTCGAGGAAGTAGGCGTGCAGCGCCTCGAAGCCGCCGCTGTCCGAGCGCAGCGCGTCGGCGAGCCCGTGCTTCGTGACCAGGAAGTCGACGAAGAGGTCCACCCACTTCCCCAGCGCGACGAACGGCGACTCCTCCTCGGCCAGCAGCACCGGGCCGGCCTCGGCGCAGGCCTCGACCTGGTGGCGGTAGACGGCCACCACCAGGTCCGCCCGGGTCGGGAAGTGCCGGTAGATCGTGCCCATGCCGACGCCGGCCTTCTTGGCGATCTCGCGGATCGGCGCGTCGACCCCGGAGGCCACGAAGACCTCGGAGGCGGCGGCGAGCAGCGTCTGCTGGTTGCGTACCGCGTCGGCCCTCCTGGGTCGGGCCGACGCCCCTGCGGCTTCATCGGCGGCAGCCACCGCACACCCCTCTCCTCGCCCGTTCCGCCGTCACCGCACAGTGGGCCGTTGACAAAGCGGAACAGCGCTCCGTATAGTAAATGGAACAACGCTCCGCTTCACTGTAGTCGAAGCCGGACGCTTCCACCTCCCCTGCCCCGTCCCCGTTCGGACCCGTGGCAGGGACCCCCGGGAAGGAACCCTCTCCCCCATGAGCACGCCCACAC
>MUNB01000147.1 GCA_002154345.1 Streptomyces griseus | reverse complement strand
GTGCAGCAGCACCTGGTAGGCGGCGAGCAGCACCATGAACGGCGTGCACCGCTTCTGCCGGGCCAGTGCGTCGACCGCCGCGCCCGCCCCGGCGATCCGCCGGGTGTGGAACGCCCCGCCGGAGGCCCCGGCCCCCTCCGCCACCGTCGGCCGCAGATCGAGCACCGGCGCGCCCGCGAGCCGCTCGCGCCAGTGGGCGAGCGCGGCCTCCGCGTCGGAACCCTCGCCGCCCTCGGCGAACTCGCGTTCCCCGCGGGCGTACGCGGTGTACGGAAGCAGCTCGGGCAGAGCGACGGCGCGGCCTTCGAGGTGCGCGGCGTAGCGGGTGGCCAGCTCGGCGCGCAGCAGGTTCAGCGACCAGCCGTCGGCGACGATGTGGTGGAGGACCAGGCACAGCAGGTGCTCGTCCTCGTCCGTACGCAGCAGGCTCACCCGCAGCAGCGGGCCCCGCGCGAGGTCGAAGGCGGCGTTGGTCCGCTCCGCCAGCAGCCGGGCCGCGTCCGTGGGGCGGTCGCGCAGGTCGATGCTCTCGACGCGCACAGGCGCGGGCGGCTCGACCAGCGCGGCGGGTCGGCCGTCCAGGTCCGGGAACCGGGTGCGCAGGGCCTCGTGCCGGGCGGCGGTCCCGTCGAACGCGGCGCGCAGCGCCGGTTCGGAGAGCGCACCGGTCAGCCGGAGCACGAGCGGGATGTTGTACGAGGCGTCGTCGGGCTCCAACTGGTGGAGGAACCAGAGGCGTTCCTGCGCCGGGCTCAACGGCAGGCCCTCAGCGCCCCCGTGGCCCGCGTCGGCACTGCCGTAAGTGTCCGCCCCGGTTTCGCCGGCCGTACCGATCATGTGCGGTGCTCCCCTGTGTGCCGACCGTTGGTGACGGCACCGCCGAGGACGGCGGGCAGCACCGGACGCAGTTGCCGACGGGTCGTCAGAAAGCAGCGCAGGGGGCGGCAGTGAAGCGTTCCGGCCTCCCCCGCGACCTCGGCCCCGGGCAACGGTCACGGTAGGAGGAGGGGGCAGCCCAAGTCAATGGTCTGGACCACGCAGAGGTGGCCGGTACCGGTCGAGCGGATGGCGGCGAACCACCAGAAAGGGTGCGGCAATACCTGCTTCACTGGCCGAAATCGCCCGGCCCGTACGGCACGTACGCCCCCTCGGTATCGGTGTCGGGTAATCGGCATCGGTGTCGGTGTCGGTGTCGGTGTCGGCACCGATACCGGCATCGGCCCGGCGCATGAGACCGGCGCATCGGCCACCGGAACCGCGTCCGCCCCCGCCGGGCCGTCGCCGCCCTCCCGCTGTGGGCCGTCGCCGTCATCCCCTGGTCCGACACGGGCTCCACCCGCCGTCCGATGTGGGCGGCCCGAGCCGCCGCCTAGCGTTGCGGGCATGACGATCTTCGCTCGCAGCAACCGGCCGGCCATGGCCGCCGCGACCGCCGCAACCCTCGCCCTGACCGCGCTGGCCGCCCTGGCCGGGACGGCCGCACCCGCCGCGGCATCCGGCCCGCCCGCCGCCTTAACCACCGCCTCCGCACCCGGCGATCAGGCGGCCGCACCTGCTTCGGCGACGCTGCCCCGCCCCACCGGCCCGTACGCCACCGGCCGCGACACCCTGTTCCTGACCGACCACGCGCGCCCCGACCCGTGGGTCCCGGCCGCCGGGCCGCGCCGGTTGCTGGTGTCGCTGCACTACCCGGCCCGTCCCGGCAGCGGCGGTGACCCGGTCCCGTACATGACGACGGAAGAGGCGCGGCTGATGCTCGCGCAGCGCGGTCTGGAGGACGTCGTGCCGGCCGATGTCCTCGGCGCGACCCGCGCCCATGCGCGTAACGCCGCCCGACCCGCCCCCGGGCGCTTCCCGCTGGTCCTGCTCTCGCCCGGCTTCGGCACGCCCCGGGCCACGCTGACCGGGCTCGCGGAGGAGCTGGCGAGCCGGGGGTATGTCGTGGCGACCGCGGACCATCCGTACGAGTCGACCGGTACGGAGCTGCCCGACGGGCGGGTCCTGACCTGTGCCGCCTGCGACCGGGTGGCCGCGCAGCCCGACGACGCCGCGCGGCGCGAGGTGCTGGCCTCCGTCGCCACCGGGCGGGCCGCCGACTTCTCGTTCCTGCTGGACCGGCTGACCGGCCCGCACCCGGCGTGGCGGCACGCCCGGACGATCGACCCGCACCGGGTCGGCATGGCGGGCCACTCCATCGGGGGCAACGCGGCCGCCTCCACCATGGCCGCCGACCGCCGGGTGGACGCGGGCGTCAACATGGACGGCACGTTCTTCGCCCCGATGCCCGCCGAGGGGCTGGACGGACGGCCGTTCCTGATGCTGGGCACCGACCCCGGGCACGGGCCCGGCGCGGGTGACACGTCCTGGGACGACGGCTGGGACCGGCTGAGCGGGTGGAAGCGGTGGCTGACGGTGCGCGACTCCGGGCACTTCACCTTCACCGACACCCCGGAGATCGGTGAGCAGCTCGGCATCGAGGACCCGGACCCGGAGGCGACGCTCTCCGCGGCCCGTTCGACCACGATCACCAGGAGCTATGTGACCGCCTTCTTCGACCGGAGCCTGCGCGGCCGGCCCGCCCGGCTGCTGAACGGCCCGACCCCGGCCAACCCCGAAGTCCTCTTCCAGAACCCCTGACACGGGCAGGGCGGCACGACACACGACAGCGCCCCCGGGCCGCGTACGGAGACGTACGCGGGGTCCGGGGGCGCTGCGCTGCGGAGTTACGCGGTGACCGGCACCGCGCTCTTGGGCTCGGCGTCGCGCACCTCGTCCTCGTCGGTGTCGCCGAAGGCGTCGATCGGGGAGGCCGAGGCCGAGTTGTACTGGTCGTGGTCGAGGATCTTCTCGCGGGCCGCGACGATGACCGGGACGACCGCCTGACCGGCCACGTTGGTGGCGGTGCGGATCATGTCCAGGATCGGGTCGATGGCCATCAGCAGACCGACGCCCTCCAGCGGGAGGCCCAGCGTGGACAGGGTGAGGGTCAGCATGACCGTCGCGCCGGTGAGACCGGCGGTGGCCGCCGAACCGATCACCGAGACGAAGGCGATCAGGAGGTAGTCGCCGATGCCCAGCTGCACGTCGAAGATCTGCGCGATGAAGATCGCCGCCAGCGCCGGGTAGATCGCGGCGCAGCCGTCCATCTTGGTGGTCGCGCCGAACGGGACGGCGAAGGAGGTGTACTCCTTCGGAACGCCGAGGCGCTCGGTGACCTTCTGGGTGACCGGCATGGTGCCGACCGAGGAGCGGGAGACGAAGGCGAGCTGGATCGCGGGCCAGGCGCCCTTGAAGAACTGGAGCGGGCTGACCTTGGCGACGGTGGCCAGGAGCAGCGGGTAGACGCCGAACAGCACGATGGCGCAGCCGATGTAGACGTCGGCGGTGAACGTCGCGTACTTGCCGATGAGGTCCCAGCCGTAGTCGGCGATGGCGTAGCCGATGAGGCCGACGGTGCCGATCGGGGCCAGGCGGATGACCCACCACAGGGCCTTCTGGAGCAGCTCCAGGACCGACTGGCTGAGGGTGAGGATCGGCTTGGCCTTCTCGCCGAGCTTGAGCGCGGCGACACCGGCGACGGCGGCCATGAAGACGATCTGGAGCACGTTCAGCTCGGTGAACGGCGTGATCACGCTGTCCGGGACGATGCCGGTCAGGAAGTCGATCCAGCTGCCCTTGGTCTCGGAGAGCTTGCCGTCCTTCGGCGTGAGGCCGGTGCCGGAGCCCGGGTTGGTGACCAGGCCGATCGTGAGGCCGATGGCGACCGCGATCAGCGAGGTGATCATGAACCAGAGCAGGGTGCGGGTGGCCAGCCGGGCGGCGTTGTTGACCTGGCGCAGGTTGGTGATCGACACGAGGATCGCGAAGAAGACCAGCGGGGCGACGGCCAGCTTCAGCAGCTGGACGAAGAGCGAGCCGATCTCGTCGAGGGTGGTGACGAGCCAGCCGAGCTCCTGGCTGCGGGCCAGCCAGCCGAGCAGTACACCGAGCACCAGACCGGCGACGATCTGGGCCCAGAACGGAACCTTGGGTATGCGGAAACCGGGGCCGGAGCCGGTGGACGGCTGCTCGGCCTCGGGGGCGGCGGACGCGGGATTCGCGGACACGGACACACTCCAGTTAAGGACGCATCGGGGCGCACGGGGGCAGTCCGTGCGGTCGTGCGGTGGAACGGGGACGGGGTCGCGGCGCCCGCGTCGGGGGCGGCGCCGCTGCATGATGCCGTATCAGACCTCGCGGCAACAGACCGCGGACATACAGCGGCAGAGATCGACATGCAGGCGCGCCACGAGCGGGATGCTCGCGGCATGGCGGATGCGCACAGCTGTCTTCATGTCGAATACGTTAACACTTGAACTTTGGGAACCTCAAAGCTTTTCTTTGGCTCACGGACGGCCCTGCTGCCGGTGCACCTGGCCGGAAAACGCCGAGAACCCCGTACCGGAGCGGTTCGCTCCGGTACGGGGTCCGGCGGAAGAGCAGGGGACGCGCGGCGCGCGTGTGAGGAACCTTACTGAACGGCGTCCTCGCGGGTGCGGTTGGCGTCGAGGCGCGCCTTGGTCCGGTCGACCGTGGAGACGATCTGCTCGGACAGCTCGTCGCGCTGCCTGCGCAGCAGCACATAGCTGAGCGGGGCGGAGAGGACGAGGCCGAGGAGGATCACCCAGACGATGTTGGAGCCGCCGAGGCCGGAGGGGATCAGCCCGAAGTGGACGGCGACACCGGCGACGAAGAAGCAGCCGACGAAGATCAACAGGCGCAACGCGGTGTACCGGATCATCGCGCTCGGCTTGGCAGCGGACACGGCTGGCCTCTCTTCCCATGGACTCTCGACACGCTTCTGCCCGTCCAGTGAAGCATGGCCCGAATTCTCTCGGTTCAGGGGGTTGCCGGGCCTCCGAGCGGCAGCAGCATGATGATGTCGTCGCGGTCGTCGCCGGGGGCGACCCGGATGGCGTCCGGCACGCGGCCGACTTCCTTGTAGCCGCAAGCGGCGTAGAAGCGGTCCGCGCCGGTGCCGCCCCGGCAGGTGAGCCGGATGGCCTCGATGCCCTCGATGGAGCGCGCGGCGTCGGCGGCGGCCGCCATGAGGTCGCGGCCGCACCCCTGGCCCTGGAGGCGGGGGTGGACCATCACGGTGTAGAGCATCAGCCAGTGCCGGAGCAGCCGGTGTTCGTTGAGGCTGAGGAAGGCGGTGGCGGCGACGGAGCCGTCCTCGTCCCGGCCGACCAGCAGCCGGACCCGGCCCTGCTCCATGGCGGCGAGGTGCTTGAGCAGGTCGGGCCGGATCTCCTCGGGCGTGACGGGCGGGACGAAGCCGACGGCCCCGCCCGCGTTGGTGACGTCCGCCCACAGGGCGGTGATGCCGTCGCGGAGGGCGGGGGTGAACGAGGGATCCAGCTCGAATGTAAGTGTCATAGAGCAAGAGTAACTATTACTTACCGGCCGGCTCAAGCCTGTCCGGAACATCAGAAAGCCCCGGCCGGGGACGGCGGCCGGGGCTCACACGGGACAGGAAGAGGCGCGTCGGACGCGGTCAGACGCGCATCGGCTGCGGCGACTCGCGCCGGTCCGCCTCCGGCCCCGGGTACTCGCGCAGGATCTCGTACCGGGTGTTCCGCTCGACCGGCCGGAAACCGGCGTCGCGGATCAGGTCCAGCAGATCCTCACGGCCGAGCTTGTTCGGCGTGCCGAAGTCGTCCGCGTCGTGCGTGATCTTGTACTCGACGACCGAGCCGTCCATGTCGTCCGCACCGTGCTGCAGCGCGAGCTGGGCGGTCTGCACGCCGTGCATCACCCAGAACACCTTGACGTGCGGCACGTTGTCGAAGAGGAGACGGGAGACCGCGAAGGTCTTGAGCGCCTCCGCGCCGGTCGCCATCGTGGTGCGCGCCTGGAGCTTGTTGCGGACCTTGCCGTCCTTCATGTCCACGAAGTCGTGCTGGTAGCGCAGCGGGATGAAGACCTGGAAGCCGCCGGTCTCGTCCTGCATCTCCCGCAGCCGCAGCACGTGGTCGACGCGGTGACGGGGCTCCTCGATGTGCCCGTACAGCATCGTCGCCGGGGTCTTGAGCCCCTTCTCGTGCGCGAGACGGTGGATGCGCGACCAGTCCTCCCAGTGGGTGCGGTGGTCGACGATGTGCTGGCGGACCTCCCAGTCGAAGATCTCCGCGCCGCCGCCGGTCAGCGATTCGAGACCGGCCTCGATCAGCTCGTCGAGGATCTCGGAGGCCGAGAGGCCGGAGATCGTCTCGAAGTGGTGGATCTCCGTCGCCGTGAACGCCTTCAGCGCCACGTCCGGCAGGGCTTCCTTCAGCGCGCTGAGCGAGCGCGGGTAGTAGCGCCACGGGAGGGTCGGGTGGAGGCCGTTGACGATGTGGAGCTCGGTGAGGTTCTCGTTCTCCATCGCCTTGGCGAGGCGGACGGCCTCCTCGATGCGCATCGTGTACGCGTCCTTCTCGCCCGGCTTGCGCTGGAACGAGCAGTACGCGCACGAGGCGGTGCACACGTTCGTCATGTTGAGGTGACGGTTGACGTTGAAGTGCACCACGTCGCCGTTCTTGCGCGTCCGCACCTCGTGCGCGAGACCGCCCAGCCACGCCAGGTCGTCGGACGCGTAGAGCGCGACCCCGTCCTCGCGGGTCAGCCGCTCGCCGGCCCGGACCTTCTCCTCCAGCTCGCGCTTGAGTCCCGCGTCCACTAGGCCGCCTCCCATTTCTCCGTGTATCAGACTCCGCCCAACCGTACTCCCCCACCTTTCGGGCGGGAGGGGCCCCCTTTACGGCGCTTCGCGCCTACGCCTCCTCGGGCAGCTCCCCGACCCGGTTCTCCCACTTGGTGGAGAGCACGATGGTGGTACGGGTCCGCGAGACGCCCTTCGTACCGCTGAGTCGGCGGATCGTCTTCTCCAGGCCGTCCACGTCGCCGACGCGCACCTTGAGCATGTACGAGTCGTCGCCCGCGATGAACCAGGCGTCCTCGATCTCCGCGAGGTCCTTCAGCCGGCGCGCCACGTCCTCGTGGTCCGCCGCGTCCGAGAGCGAGATCCCGATCAGCGCGGTGACGCCGAGGCCGAGCGACGCGGAGTCGACGGTGGCGCGGTAGCCGGTGATGACCCCGGCGGTCTCCAGCCGGTTGATGCGGTCGGTGACGCTGGGTCCGGAGAGCCCGACGAGCCGCCCGAGCTCGGCGTACGAGGCCCTGCCGTTCTCTCTGAGGGCCTGGATGAGCTGCCTGTCCACCGCGTCCATATGACTGAAACCTTCCATTGTTCAGCAGTACCGCGAGTTTACGTGTAGAATCTAAGGCATGCAGGGTCGACACCCTGCAAATCTTCTAGAACATCCAAGAAACGCTTTCGAATCTTCAGGAGTGAACTTCACCGTGTACACGATCGAGATGGCCTACGCCCGGATGCGCGAGCTGCAGGACCTGGCCAACCGCTCGCGTGCCCACCAGCCCGCCGCCGCCCACCGCGTCGACAAGACCCGCACCCCGCGCGCGCACAAGAAGCGCTGACCAGCGGCCTAGCGGCCCTGCGGACCCCGGGAGCCACCGAGCTCTCCTTCCCACCGGCGGTACAAGCGGTGCGGCACCCCTGCCGCGTCCAGCACCCGCCCCGCGACGAAATCCACCAGGTCCTGGATGTGCGTCGCACCCGCGTAGAACGCCGGAGAGGCGGGCAGCACGATCGCGCCCGCCTCGTCCAGGGCCACCATCTGCTTCAGCGTCTGGCCGCTCAGCGGGGTCTCGCGCACCGCGACGACGAGCGGGCGGCGCTCCTTGAGCGTCACGCTCGCGGCCCGCTGGAGCAGATCCTTCGACAGACCGAGCGCCACTCCGGCCACACAGGCCGTCGAGGCCGGCACGATCAGCATCCCCTTCGCCGGGTACGACCCGGAGGACGGCCCGGCGGCCAGATCACCGGCCGGCCAGTGGCGTACGCGCTCCAGCTCCGCCTCGCCCACCGCGAACGCGTCCGGCTTCCCGTCGGCGCCACGATCCAGCCAACCGCGCAGATCCTCGCGCCAGTGCGCGTCCCGGAACGCGATGCCGGTCTCGTCCAGCAGGGTGAGCCGCGAGGCCCGGCTCACCACCAGGTCCACGCTCTCGCCGGCCGCCAGCAGCCCGCGCAGAACGGCGGCCGCGAACGGGGTACCCGAAGCACCGGATACCCCGACAATCCAAGGCCGCCGCTGCTGATGAGTCACTGAAGTCCTGGATTCCACACCAGCGAGCCTATCCGGCACGCCCCCGCGCCCGGCACCCGGAACCGGGCAGGCGCCCCGGACGTTCTCCGGGTGACGGGCAACCCGGGGGCAGGGGCAGACCATGGGCGATTACTGGACCACCGACCGCACCGCGGACAACGGCACCACCGGCAGCGCGCGGGCCCTGACCGCCGGGCTCCTGATGGCGGGCTGGGTGGCCCTTCTGTGGATCCTCGAAGGCATCGACACGGCCTCGGGCCACGCCCTGGACACGTACGGCATCAGCCCGCGCGAGCTCTCCGAGCTGCGGGACGTGGTGCCCGCCGCGTTCCTGCACAGCGGCTGGGAGCACGTGGCGTCCAACAGCGTCCCGCTGCTGGTCCTCGGCTTCATCACCGCGCTCGCCGGACTGCGCCGGTTCGCCGCCGTCGTCGTGACGATCATCCTGGCCAGCGGCCTCGGCGTCTGGCTGACCGCCCCGGCGAACACGATCACCCTCGGCGCGTCCGGCGTGGTCTTCGGACTGCTCGGTTATCTGCTGGTCCGCGGCTTCGTGGACCGCCGGCCCTGGGACGTCCTCATAGGCGTCGGTGTCGCCGTGGTCTACGGCTCGCTGCTCTGGGGCGTCCTGCCCACCCAGTCGGGCGTCAGCTGGCAGGGGCACCTGTTCGGGCTGATCGGCGGGGTGGCGGCGGCGTTCCTCTTCCGCCGGCCGTCCACGCGTCGAGGCCCGGACAACCTGGTCACGGTCTGACCCCTGACCCGCGCGGGGATTACGGCGTCAGGCCGCGCGACAGCAGATCCAGCAGCGCGCAGGCGAACAGCGCGATGCCGATGAAGCCGTTCACCGAGAAGAACGCCCGGTTCAGCCGGGACAGGTCGTGCGGCCGCACCACCCGGTGCTCGTAGACGAACGCCACGGCGACGATCGCCATGCCGATCCAGTAGAAGACCTCGGCGTCCGTCGCCAGCCCGAACCACACCAGCAGCCCGGTCGTGACCGCGTGGCACACCCGCGCGCCCCACAGCGCGGCCGGGATCCCGAAGCGCGCCGGGAAGGAGAGCACCCCGTGGGCCCGGTCCGCCTGGACGTCCTGGCAGGCGAAGATCAGGTCGAAGCCGCCGATCCAGATGCCCACCGCGAGCCCGAGGATCACCGCGTCCCACGACCAGCTGCCGGTCACCGCGAGCCAGGCGCCGACCGGGCCGATGGCCTGCGCGAGGCCCAGGATCGCGTGCGGGAAGTTCGTGAACCGCTTGCCGTACGGGTAGACCACCATCGGCACGACGGCCAGCGGCGCGAGCACCAGGCACAGCGGGTTGAGCAGGGCCGCCGCGCCCAGGAAGACCGCCAGCGCGACGATCGCGCCGGTCCACGCGGACCGCACCGACACCGCGCCGGTCACCAGCTCACGGCCGGCGGTGCGCGGGTTCCGGGCGTCGATCTCCCGGTCGATGATCCGGTTGGCGGCCATCGCGAAGGTCCGCAGCCCGACCATGGCCAGCGTGACGAGGAGCAGGACGCCCCAGTGGATGGTGCCGTCCAGCAGGAACATCGCGGTCAGCGCGGCGATGTACGCGAAGGGCAGCGCGAAGACCGAGTGCTCGATCATCACGAGCCGCAGGAAGGCCCTGACCTTGCTGCTGGAGGGTGCGGGGCCCTGGACGGACGCCGCTTCTGCCGCACTGCTCACAGCCCGTATTCCTTCCAGCGGCGGTCGACCTTCGCCGCCGTCTCCGGGTCGGAGACGACCATCTCCGGCCAGCCCCCGTCCCGTGTGTAGCCCTCCGTGGGCAGCTTCTTCGTGGCGTCGATGCCGGCCTTGCCGCCCCAGAACTGCTGGTACGAGGCGTGGTCCAGATGGTCGACGGGCCCTTCGGCGACCACGAGGTCGCGGGCGTAGTCGGTGTTGCCGAGCGCCCGCCAGGCGACCTCGTGCAGATCGTGGACATCGCAGTCGGAGTCGACGACCACGATCAGCTTGGTCAGCGACATCATGTGCGCGCCCCAGATCGCGCTCATCACCTTCTGGGCGTGCTTCGGGTACTTCTTGTCGATCGAGACGATCGCGCAGTTGTGGAAGCCGCCCGCCTCGGGGAGGTGGTAGTCCACGATGTCCGGCACGATGATCTTCAGCAGCGGCAGGAAGAACCGCTCCGTGGCCCGGCCCAGCGGCCCGTCCTCGGTCGGCGGGCGGCCCACCACGATGGACTGGAGCAGCGGCCGCTTCCGCATGGTGACGCAGTCGATGGTCAGTGCGGGGAACGGTTCCTGCGGGGTGTAGAAGCCGGTGTGGTCCCCGAACGGCCCCTCGGGCAGCATCTCGCCCGGCTCCAGCCAGCCCTCGATGACGACCTCCGCCTGCGCGGGCACCTGGAGCGGCACGGTCTTGCAGTCGACCATCTCGATCCGCTTGCCCTGGACGAACCCGGCGAACAGGTACTCGTCGATGTCCCCGGGCAGCGGCGCGGTGGAGGCGTACGTCACGGCGGGCGGGCAGCCGAAGGCGATGGCGACGGGCAGCCGCTCACCGCGCCGGGCGGCGACCTGGTAGTGGTTGGCGCTGTCCTTGTGGATCTGCCAGTGCATCCCGATGGTGCGCTTGTCGTGGCGCTGGAGCCGGTAGAGGCCCAGGTTCCGGACGCCGTTCTCGGGATGCTTGGTGTGGGTGAGGCCGAGGTTGAAGAACGAGCCGCCGTCCTCGGGCCAGGTGAACAGCGCGGGCAGCTTGTCCAGGTCGACGTCGTCGCCGGTCAGCACCACTTCCTGGACGGGCGCGTCGCCGGACTTCACCTTCTTCGGCGGCACGTGCACCATCGAGCCGAGCTTCCCGAAGGCCTCCCGTACGCCGACGAAGCCCTGCGGCAGCTCCGGCTTGAGGAGCCCGCCGATCTTGTCGCTGATGTCGCTGTACGCCTTCAGCCCGAGGGCCTTGAGCAGGCGCCGGTCGGTACCGAAGACGTTCATGGCCAGGGGCATCGAGGACCCCTTGACGTTCTCGAACAGCAGGGCGGGGCCGCCGGCCTTGTTGACCCGGTCGACGATCTCGCCGACCTCCAGGTGGGGGTCGACCTCGACCTTGACGCGCTTGAGATCACCATCGCGCTCAAGAGCCCGGAGCAGGGAGCGAAGATCGTCGTAAGCCATGCCGTCCAGTTTGTCATCCCCACCCCCGCGGCCCCGCCGGGGCTCCCC
>MUNB01000146.1 GCA_002154345.1 Streptomyces griseus | reverse complement strand
GGTGGAGGCAGGGACGGGGGCGGAGTCGGAGGCGTCGGCCTTCTCGTCGTTCCTGTCCTTGCCGTCCTCCCTGTCCTCCTTGTCCTCCTCGTTCTTCGCCCCGGCATCGGACGCGGCATCGGACCCGGCCTGGGCGGCGGCCTCCGCCTCGCGCTCCGCGATCTCCCGCTTGAGCGCGGCGGGCGAGAACCGCATCGTCGCGCCGCTCTCCACATCCCCGCCGCCGAACGGACCGGTGTCCCCGGTCGCGTCGGTGGCCGGAGGGGTCGGCGTCTGCGCGGCCGGGCTCGGTGCCTGCGGTGTCTGTGCCCGAGGTGTCTCCGGTACGGCGGGGGAGACCGGGGTCTCCGGAGCCGGGGGAGCCACCGGCTCGGCCGGCGCCGGCGGTGCGGGCGCCCAGTTGGGGTCGAAGCCGCCGGGCGCCGCCGACAGGTCGGGCGCGGCCACGGGCGCCCCGACCGGCGGCGGAGGGGGCGCCAGATGCGAGCCCGCGCCGCCCGACGAGTCCCCCGCCGCGTTCTGCGTGTACCAGGCGGGAGGGGTGTAGTCGATGGTGAACTCACCCGTCATCTCGGCGGGATCCGCGTCGGACGACTCGTCGACGGGCAGGTCCCATCCGTCGCGGATCTCGTTCCGATCGCCGTTCACTTTGCCTCCTGATGTGGTCGAGCACCCTTGTGCCGTGGTGGGTGGGGGCGACCGTTCCCGACGTACCGGTCCGCCCGGCTCTCCCCCTTGCGACGCGCATCACCTGCTCGCAGGTTTCCTCTGCCGCGCCCCACCCACCCTAATCGCCATCCGGTGAACTCAGGCAGGCCGTTCGGCATCGCTCAACCTGTCCGTTACGTCACCGGCCGACCAGGAGCGGACAGGGAGCGCTACGAGAACGGTCCAAGAGCGGCACGGGTGTGCAAAGTCCCCACAGGACCCGCACACGCCGGCCCACCGGCCGGCCGGGACGGTGACGAGCGTCGCCGGGCCGGAGCGCGAGGCCGCCGCCCGCTCAGTCCATCCGGCGCGCGGCGCCCAGCAGCCCGGATTCGGCGTCCGTGGCCTGGGTCATCACGAACTGGCGGTCCCGGTCCGTGCACCACAGGGTGACGCCGTCGGCCAGGGTGGACAGCGCCTGGGTCTCGGCGGGCGAGAGGTTCAGGATGCGGCCGATCTGCGCTCCCTCGTCCGGAGAGACCCGCTGGACGCCGACCAGCGCCGACTTCTTCATCAGCCGCGGCGCCACCGGGCTCAGATAGGGGAGCAGCGTCACCACGGACTGCCACGGTCCCGACACCACCCGGCCGCGCGGCGGCCGCATCCCGCAGTCGCGGACGACGACCACCGGCGAACCGGCGGAAGCGCCCTGCGGCGGCACCCGGCCGACGTCGTGCAGTGACATGCACGGCTGCCCGCCGCCCGCCGCCTGCGCCAGCGAGGTCCAGGCCTGGGCCCGGCCCGTCTCCACCGCGATCCGGGCCCCGGTCGCGGCGGCGCGCAGCGCCAGGACCTGGGCGGTCCAGATGCCGCCGATCAGCGTCACCTCGTACGGGGTGGGCCGGTTGATGCCGATCACCGCCGGGCGGCCCTCGGCGTCGACCCCGATCACCGTGCCGTCGTCGCCGACCGGCAGTCCCAGCGTGGCCAGTTCGTCGAGGGAGACCGTGTGACGGCCGCGGCGGGGGCCGATCAGCCCGAAACCGCGCCGGGCACGGCCGGCCGCCTGGGCGGGCCTCGTCGGAGTGGACATCAGTACCTGCTCCCGTACGTCCCGGTGACCATGACCACGTGCTTCCCCGTCTTCTCCGCCGCGGGCTTCCTCGCGCTCGTCGGCTCCGCTGCCGTCTTCTCCGCCGCCGGCATCAGCGGGTTCCGCCCAGCGGCAGTGTGGCCAGGACGCCGGGCAGCTGTTCGCGGTCCAGCCGCACCAGCGCCGTCTTCACACCGCGTGCGGTGCGCTCCAACTCATGGCGCGCGGCGACGA
Source organism: Streptomyces griseus (assembly GCA_002154345.1). Taxonomy (GTDB): domain Bacteria; phylum Actinomycetota; class Actinomycetes; order Streptomycetales; family Streptomycetaceae; genus Streptomyces; species Streptomyces caviscabies. The sequence goes on along the minus strand of MUNB01000146.1, from coordinate 30,786 downwards.
GTTCCTCGTCGCTGCGGCCGGTGATCCGGACATGGCCGGTGACCGAGACCTCGGAGCGGTTGCCCTGCGCGAGCGTCAGGCTGAACGTGGTGGCCAGCGCCGGGAGAGAGGTGAGCAGCGCCACGAGCTGCGGCATCGACGCACCGCCGCCTCCCAGCTGCGGCCAGCGCGCCACCCAGTAGGTGGTGTGCCGCCGGTCGTCGCAGCGCCAGGTGCGCGCCGTCTCCTGGGTCCGCCGGCCCGGCGTCTCGGCGCGACTGGCGTGGGTCATCGCCATCGGGCTGACGCAGGCCGACGTGGCGATCGCGGACGTCAGCTCCTGCTCGGTGAGCACCGTCGCCCGGAATCCCGCGCCGGTGAGCCGGCTCGCCAGCTGGTCCGCCACCCGTACCGCGCACTTCTGGGCTCCGACGATGCCGCCGCCGCGCGCCGCCACGGCCTCCGGGCACAGCTCCGGGTCGACCTTCAGGGCGATCCAGGTGATCCGCAGCGCCGGGGAACCGGTCTGGGCCTGCAGCGGCGCGTAGTTGCGCGCGGCGACGGACTGCTGCGGGAGGTGCGGTGCGGGTGCGGGCTGGGTGTGCTGGACGACCTGCGCGGACTCCAGCCGGATGCCGTCGACCTCCAGCACGTCCCGGACCAGCGTCAACGGCAGCGGGCGGGCCGAGCGGTCGGGCCGCAGCGCGGTGGCGTCCGACTCGACCTGGACCACCGCCGTCACGAACGTACCGTCGCCGATGATTCCGACCGGCCGCCGGTCGCCGTCGCTGAAGGAGAGCGTGTGCAGCGCCGGATCGCACTCGACGGCCGGGGCCAGCCCCGGCTCGACGTCCGGCGGCAGCGTCGACGCGGCCGCCCGGCGCGTACGGGCCCGCAGCGCGATGACCGTGCTCAGCCACTCCGGCAGCGACCTGCGGTGCCTGCGGACCACGGCCAGCAGCACCAGCACCGCCGCGATCATCCCGGCCGGGGCGAGCATCAGCGGATCGATCACCCAGGCGGTGAGCAGCAGACCGGCGGCGATTTCGATGAGTACGAGCTGTTGCAAACGGAACGAACCGAACTGTCCGGCACGTCCGTTCAGCCGCGGGGCGGCCGCTCCGCCGGTCCGGGCCGCGGGGTCCGAGGCGCCCCGGGCGGCGGAGCGCGAACCCCGGCCTCGCACCGGTGGCCCCCCTGCTCCGCGGACCCCCGAGGAGGCCCCGCGCCCGGCCTGACGTGTCCGCGTTGCGGATGCCATCATTCCGGCATTCCCCCGTTCGTAAGGCCTCAAGTCAACCCGATCGCCCCTGCCCCGCCGGGGGCTTGGGGGCTGGATCACCCTACCCGGCCCACCGGGACCCGGCGTCAGCAGGCATAGTAGGGGGCCGGTCCGGCAGCAGCGTCCGGCATCGGGGGTCCGGCACGGGAGCGAGGGCATCGCCCGCTCCCGGGGCCGCGCGGGGAGACACGGGAGACAGACAGACTCATGGCATCACGGCGGGATGAGCTCAACGCGTACACCTTTGCGAAGAAGCGCACGGTCGCCGCATTCCTCCAACCGTCGGCCACCGGTACCGAGGAGGGCGCCCCCAGGCCGCTGCGCGCCATCGTTCCCAGTCTGATCGTCGGCGCGCTGGTGCTGGCCGGCTTCGGCGCCTGGGGCATGTTCAAGCCGACCGCGCCCAAGGGCTGGGACAAGGCCGGATCCAAGGTGATCGTCGGCAAGGAGTCCACCACCCGTTACGTGGTGCTCCCCACCGGCAAGGGCAAGGACCGCAAGAACCTCCTCCACCCCGTGCTCAACCTCGCCTCGGCCCGGCTGCTGCTCACCCCGCAGGAGTTCGGCGTCATCCAGGTCGCCGACAAGATCCTGGACGCGGGCAAACCGCCGCGCGGCCCGATCCTCGGCATCCCGTACGCGCCGGACCGGCTGCCGGAGGCGACCGACGCCGGCACCGCCAAGCGCTGGGCCGTCTGCGTACAGCCGGGCGGCAAGGGCAACACCGTGCAGAAGGCGGCCTTCGTCTTCGCGGGCCGTGACAACAAGCTCACCGAAGGCACCAAGCAGCTCAGCGGCGGTCAGGTGCTGTACGTCCAGGGCCAGAAGGGCAAGGCCCGCTATCTCGTCGACGCGACCGGCACCAAGTACCTGGTCAACGAGACCGCCGCCGACAACGGCATCCTCACCAACGCGCTGGTCGGCAGCCGCACACCGCAGCCCGTCACCGACGACTGGCTCGCGACCCTCCACCAGGGCAGCCCGATCGCCTTCCCGGAGATTCCCGGTGACATCGGTGCGCAGGCCGGAGTGCAGGGGCAGCTCTCCGCCGACGAGAACAAGATCGGCATGGTGCTCAAGACCCGCACCGGAGAAGGCACTCAGCACTACGTGGTGCTGGCCGGCAAGGTCCAGCCGATCTCCGAGTTCACCGCCTGGCTGCTCATCAACTCGCCGCAGACCGCCGAGCTGAACCTCAACAGCGAGGCCCGCGCGGTCGGCCTCCAGGACTTCGTCCCCGACGGCGAGACGTTCGCCGGACAGGGCCGGCGCTGGCCGGAGCGCAAGGCGGCACAGGTCAACTCGACCGGTGGCGAGGGCAGTCGGGACACCGTCTGCAATGTGCTCACCAAGGTCGACGAGCGCGGGCGCACCACACTGACCACCTGGGCCGGCACCGCCTATCCCGCCGACATCAACGCCGGCGGCACCAGCACCTACGTCACCCCGGGCAGCGGTCTCCTCTACACACAGATGCGGACCGGCCAGACGCGGCCGGACGGCTCGCTGTTCCTGGTCACCGACACCGGACTGCGGTACGCCGTGCAGGCCAACGGCGACAGTGACGCCGAGCGCTCCGACATCGGCACCGGAGGCCAGAAGACCCAGGACGGCCGCCCCGAGCCCAGCCAGGCCCAGATCCGCCTCGGCTACGAGAAGGTGACCCCGTCGCTGGTCCCGATCGAGTGGTCGGACTGGCTCTCCAAGGGGCCGCGGCTCGACACCAACAGCGCCCGCCAGCCGCAGGGCTCCTGACCGGCCGCCAGGCCGGACGCGCGATACCGTACAACTCGGGGGAGAGGAACAGATGGTGGACCGGAAGACCGTACGGCTGCCGATGGTGACGGCCGCCGCACTGGCGGTCCTGGCCGTGCCGCACGCCGCGTACGCCGTCGAAGGACCCGGTGCCGTGAGCCTCGGGATCGACGGCAGCGGCGAGTGCTCCTTCCCGATGAAGAAGCAGTTCGAGGGGCGGCCCTGGTCGCTCCAGCGGGTCCTGCTCGACGAGCTGTGGCAGGACACCAAGGGCAAGGGCGTCCGGGTCGCGGTCATCGACACCGGCGTGGACAACGCCAATCCGCAGCTCAAACCGGCCGTCGACACGAGCGCCGGACGCAACCTCCTCAAGGGCGGCAAGGCGGACGGCACCGGCGACACGATCGGCCACGGCACGAAGGTCGCCGGCATCATCGCCGCACGCCCCGCCAAGGGCACCGGATTCGTGGGCCTGGCCCCCGAGGCCACCATCATCCCGATCCGGCAGAACGACGAGAAGAACAGCGGCAAGGACACCACCATGGCCACCGCGATCGACCACGCGATCGCCAAGAAGGCCGACGTCATCAACATCTCGCAGGACACCACCAAGCCGCTGACCGCCGACTCGGCGCTCGGTCGGGCCGTGGCACGGGCGATCCGGGCGGAGATCGTGGTCGTCGCGTCCGCGGGCAACGACGGTGTGGACGGCAAGCAGAAGAACACCTATCCGGCGGCCTTCGACGGAGTCCTCGCCGTCGCCTCCTCCGACCGCAACAACGAGCGGGCCGCCTTCTCGCAGGCCGGCGAGTTCGTCGGAGTCGCCGCCCCGGGCGTCGACATCATCTCCACCGTGCCCGGCTTCGGACAGTGCAGCGACAACGGCACCAGCTTCTCCGCCCCGTACGTCGCCGGAGTGGCCGCCCTCCTCGTCGCCAAGTACCCGTCCTGGAAGCCCGCCGAGATCATCGCGCGGATCGAGCAGACCGCCGAACGCTCCGTCACCGGCCACGACCCGTTCGTCGGATGGGGTGTCGTCGACCCGGTCCGCGCCCTCGCGGGCGACAAGGACGACGTCCCGCAGGCCGCGCCGAAGCCCGATCCGCCGATGCCGAAGGCCCCCGCGCCCGAGCCCGCCCACCTGGCCATGTCCGAGACCTCGCAGGAGCGCAGCGAGCGCTACGCCACCTACGCGCTCGCCCTCGCGGCCGTCCTCGTCTCCGTCGTGGCGGGCACCGCGACCGTCGTCCGTGATGTCCGGCGACGGAGCACTTTGCGTTGGGAGGGGCGGCGGGTGAGGTAGCTCTCTCCCGATAAACCGCAGTTGGGGTGAGATGACGAAGTGGCTAGGGTGGTAGCAGACTTCACGTGTGTGATGGGGGAACGAGAAGTGGCCGAGTCCGATGTCCAGGGCGTGGGAACACCGCCACGCACCTCAGGGACCTGCCTGAACCCCACTCCTGATCCGGATCACACGGGGGACAGAGAACCTGCCCGCATCGCGCGGACAGGCCCGGAAATCGAGAGAGAGGACCTCGGATGAGCACGCCCAACCCCTCGGCCAACTTCGGACTGGCCGACGACCCGGTCGTCCAGGCGAAGAACAAGATCATCGAGACGGCCACCGCCGTGTCCCGGCAGTCCCGGGAACTCGCCGACATCCTCGCCACCGCGGGCGCGGGCTGGACGGGTGTCGGAGCCGCGGGATTCGCGTCCGCGCAGATCCAGCTCAACGAGGACCACGACGTCATCCGACGCCTCCTGAGGGTGCTCCTGGACGCCGTGGGCCAGACCAAGAACCTCAGCAACGCCAACGACGAAGAGGTCTACGCGGCCTTCGCCAAGGCCAAGAACAGCTCCGCGCTCAACGGCATCTGAGCCGTTCCACCACACCCATTACCGCCGCACACACGGGAGACACTGATGGCCGCGGATCCGAGCAACACCAAGGTCAGGTACGACAGCGTCCAGGAGATGGCGAACCGCATCCGCCAGGTCTCGGCCAACATCGCCAAGGACCTGCAGGAGATGGACGCCGCCCTCAAGGTCGTCACCGGCACCTGGGACGGTGAGGCGCACGCCGAGTACGTCATCCTCCAGGGCAAGTACAAGAAGCGCGCCGACGACATGCACCTGCGCCTGAAGTCGGTCGCCCAGATCATCGAGAACGGCAAGGACAGCTACCGTTCCACGGACGTCAAGTCCTCGCGCCTGTTCACCGAGGCGTTCTGAACCACCCTCCGCACCAACGCGCGCGGACGGCACAGAGGGGCACGCTCCACCGTGAGCGTGCCCCTCTCGCATGCCGTACCGGCTACTTCAGGTCGAACTCCCCGTCCCGCGCCCCCAGGACGAAGGCGGTCCACTCGGCCTCCGTGTAGCGCAGCACGGTGTCCGGATCCAGCGAGGACCGCATCGCCACGGCGCCGCCCGGCAGATGAGCGATCTCCACCCGCTCCTCCGCCTCCTCCGTCCCCGGGGCGCTCAGCCACTCCACCCCCGAGATGTCGAGTGCGTACAGCTCGTCCTTCTCCTGCTGGGTGCCCATCAGTTGCCTCTCTCTCGCGCCGCGGGAACGTGCTCATCGCCCCGTCGCAGATTATCTCCGTCCCTGGCGCGCGGGGACGGGGATCGGCCATCGGCCGGGCCCCGCACGGCAGGTCACACCGCGCGCAGGACGCGCAGCGCACGTGAGGCGGTCCCGGACGCGTTGCTGAGGCACTGGTCCGTGGCCGCGGTGAGACCGGCCGCGTCGAGCATCACCGCGCACTGACGCTCCACGACCGCGTCCCGCTCCGCCTCCGGCGCCCGGGCGAGCGCGCGCTGCCAGGCCCGCTCGATCCGCCCGGCGGCAGGCACCGCCTCGGTGCCCTCCTTTATGGCCGTCCCGGCGCTCAACTTCCGTACCACGGCGGCGTTCCACTCCCGGGCCTCGTCCTGGGAGAGCCCTTCTCGCACATGCTCGGCCACACCGTCCAGCTTCCCCAGCGCCCGAGCGCCGACGCTCCACCGCAGCGCCTCGGAACCGGCCGGGAACGCGGCCAGCCGCCCTGCCTCCCAGGAGGTCTGCGCCTGACGGACCACCGCGTACGCCGCCGGGTCCGCGGACACGGCCCTGATCACCCGTACGAGCGTGTCGTCGTTCACCGCCAGGTGAAAGCCGTCCTCCGCCTCCCACGGCCCACGGGAGAAGAGGCTCTCCCGGACGTAGACGGAGTCCGTCGGGTCGGTGAGCATGACGTTGACGTCCGCGTAGGCGGCGAGCGACTCCGCCAGAGGCCGCCGCAGGCCCGCGTCGACCCCCAACTGCTCCCTGCGCCGGATGTCGTCGTCCACGGCCAGCAGGATGTTCTTCATCGCGGCGGCGGCTTCCCGGGTGTGCCCGTCCGCGGAAGAACCGGGCACGGCCGCCCGCTTCATGGCCCGGCCCAGCTCCTCGCACGTCATGTCCGACCGGTGAGCCTCGCCCAGAGCCGTCCGCACACGTGCGTCACGGCTGAGCTCCTCGCAACCGGCCCGGTCGCGGTCGGCCCCCGGGCCGAGAACGAACCAGCCACCTGCCACCGCTGCGACCGCCAAGCCGCTGATGACAAGAGCTCTGACCGGCCATGGCCTTCTCTTGCCTCCCGGGACCTTCGGCCGGTCGCTCATCCCGCTCCGTTCCTTTCCTGCCGATTGGCTGCTGCTCAATTGGTCGTGTCCGTCAGGTACTTGCCAGCGAGGTTGCTGCCCCGGTCCAAGCCGTTGTAGACGGTGTCCTTGAGGTCCTCGGTCTTGACCGACCCGCCGTCGGGCCGGGCTTCCGCCCAGCCGTCGATGGTGTCGTTCGCCTGCACCGTGGCCTTGAGATACTCCTCGGCAATCTTGCCGTTGGCCACGGTGTCCGCCTCGCCCTTCATCTGGTTGCCCCACTCCCACGCCCACGTGTCCACGCCGCGCTGGAGCATGTCTCCGATGGGCAGAACCTTTCCGCCGAGGGTGAGTGTGGCGGGAGTGACCGCGCCGCCCACCACGTGATAGGCGACCTTCGCCTTCCAGTCCGCCTCGGCGTAGGCGTCCATCCGGGTGTCGTTGATGACGTCCTCACGGATCGCCGTGTAGGCGCCCAGAACAGACCCGGCCTTGCCCCACTTTCCGTCCTTCTCGAAGTCCGTCGCACCTGCGGGAACCTCGTCGAGAAGGTTGTTGAAGTGCCGGGCCTCGGCCTTGTGGAGCGCGGCGTAGGCGTTCGGGTCCTCGGAGAGTCCTCGCATGACCTGGATCAGTGATTCCTGGGAGGCGGCGAGATGGGCACCCTTGCCGTCCACGAAGTAGCCGTCCTGATCGGGGTGGATGTACTCCTTGTCCATGGTCCCGATGATCGCGTGCGTGTCGGAGGCGTACTCCGCGAGCGCGTTGGCCACGGGACGACGGACGTTGGCGTGGACGCTCGCCTCGGTCCCCTCGTCCTCGCTGGGGGCCATCTGCTCGATGATCGCGTTCATGATCCGGGCCTGCTCCTCGGTGTGCTTGGCCGCGGGCCAGGGGTCCTGCCCGGGCAGCAGGGGTTCGCGCCCTGTCGCAGCGGCCTCCAGCGCCAGCCCCAGTCCCATCCTGCTGGTCGGATCGTCGTATTTCATTGGCGCCGTGAGGCCTGGTACCTCGACCTTTGGCCATTCTCGGGCGTCCTCGCCGTGCCCGACCAGATATTCCATGTGCGAGTTGTCGACATGGTTCTCGCCCGAACCGACACCGTCCGGGTCGAAGAACGCGGTGGCCGCGTCCGGGTTCTTGCTCATCACCCCCAGGAGCCCGTCCAGGGGGTCGGACTCGATGCCGTCGTGCGCGGCGCCCCACTGCCGGAAGTACTGGGGTTGGTCCTTGTCCAGGGCGATGAGGTCATGACCCAGTTCGTAAAGGAACTGATCGTCGAACGTGGTGTCCGCGTGCCGCATCATGCTGACGAACGACTGATAGCCGTAGATCGGATGTGTGTCCTTGCCGAAGTTCTCCGTACCGGACTTGTCGAGCTTGTCCGTCCACTCCCGGTAGAACTTGCCCTGGTCCGACGCCACCCAGTCCTTGAACGCCTTCGATCCGGGCGGCGCGTCCTTGACGCTGCCCGGCACCCGAGTGGCGGTCGCGACGGTGTTGGCCAGCCCCTTCTGGATCTCCAGGTACTGGCTCTTGTTCTTGGTGTCCGAGTCGTAGGCGCGGTCGTTGAGCTTGTTGGTGGTCTTGATCAGCCCGTCCGGGCCCAGGCTGTTGAGCAGCGTCTCGGAGAAGCGCTTGTCGTGGCTGTTGTCCCGCACCGAGCGCTGGAACTCCGCGATCTCGGCCGCGGAGACGTCGTCGCCGTTGTTGAGGCGGGTGGCGATGTCCGCGGTGTTCGCCGCCTCGTACGCCTCGACGTCGCCCTTCGCGTTCCCGTTGAAGCCGATGCCGAGCGTGTTGTCGTTCTTGTCGCCGTGACCGTCCTTGGTGACCGCCTCCAGCGCGAGCTTCACGCCCTGGTCCGCGTCGTCGACCGCCTTGACACAGTCGTCGAGCGCCTTCGACCAGGACGCCACGGCCTTGCGGATGCTCTCCATGTAGTCCGGGTCGTGGCGGGCAGCGGACCGCTCGCCGTCCGTGAGCCGTTGGTAGTCGTACGAGACGACTCCGCCTTCGGAGACGTTCATGCCCGCCTTGATCGCCGCGGCACGCTGGTTCTCCAGATTCCGCTTCAGCCGTACGAAGTCGTTGTGCGCGTCGCGCAGCAGCGAGGCGATGGCCTTGGCCTGGGTCTGCGCCGCGGCGTACTCGTACCGGGTGGCGGCGAAGTTGAGCCCCGCGCCGATCGCGCTCGCACCCGACCAGGACTGGCCGATCCTGATGCGCTGCACGGTGTCCTGGTAGCGGGTCTCGACCTTCTTGATCTCCGCGGCCACGTGGTCCCACTTGTCCGCGGCCGTCGTCAGCTTGCCCAGGTCGGTCGTCATGACCTCGCTGTAGGTGAGCATCTCTCCCCCTTGATGCGGTGTTCGTCGAAGCGGACGGGCGGCGGGAACCGGGCCGTCCGGTGGCGGCGTCCGGTCAGCCGAGCTGAGCGTGCAGCGCCGAAGCCAGGGCGGTGAGCTTCTCGCGGCCGGGCCCGTCGCCGTCGCCCTCGCCCGCCGTCACCACCAGCGCGGCGTCACCGTCGTCGGCCGGCTTCACCCGTACGGTCACGCAGCCCCCGTTCTCGGTGGCCACCGCCTCACCGGGCGCGGCGGACGCCGTCCGCTCGAGGTACGACGTGCCGTCATCGAGCGAGAGCGCGCCGGCGTTCACGATCACCGGCATCAGCACGTTCTCGGCCGTCCGCGACTCCGTGGCGACCGTGTGGACCTCGACGCTCTCGCCGCCGACATGGAACCGACAACTGATCAGCGCTCCGGGATGGGTCGCGAAGCCGCCGGGCCCGTCCACGGCCCACTTGGACTCGCCGGTGACGGCGGGATCGTCCGAGTCGTCGCCCGGCGCGGGCCCCGCACCCGTCTTCCCGGACAGTCCGGCCTTCTTCGCCGCCTCGGCGACGTCGTACGGCAGCGGACATTCGTCCGCTCCGTCCGGCCCGACCTCGTCGACCGCCGCCCGCAGCGCGGACACGCTCACGGTCCCGTCCGCTGCCGCACCGGATGCGCCGTCGCCACCGTCCTGCTGGCAACCGGTCAGCAGTGCCGCCGCGAGCAGCACACCCAGCGCGCCGCCGCGGCACAGCCGTGTTCGTTTCATGGAAGGGAGGGACCTTTCGACGTGCGTGTACGGGGAGGGGCGCGAGAGGGGCGCAGACATCGCGCCCCCGGCGCCTATTTCTGGCCGTCGCCGACCGACGTCCCCGCGCCGTACCGGGATATGAGCGGAGAGAACTGGTACCTGATGTCCAGTTCTTGCCCCGCGAAGTTCTTCGCCGTCCCGCTCAGACCGTCCCGCTCGGTCTGGAGCCGGTTCGTCAAGGTCTTCACCTGCTTGTCCCAGGTCTCGTCCAGTTTCTTGATGGCCGGCCCCGTGGCCCAGTCGGTGAACTCCCTGGCCGCCGCCTTCGACGACTCGTCCGCGTGGTTCACGGCCTTGGCGGTGCTGCCCAGCAGCTCTTCCTGGATCGTCTTGGACGCCGCCGCCTTCTCCTGCGGCGTCGAGGCCAGGACGTTGTTCCCGAAACCGGGCCCCGGCTCGTCGGGAACCCCGTTGAGCCGCGTGCTCGTCGCCTGCCGCTGCGTGGCCTCGGCCCGCAGCTGCGCCCACTCCTCGTCGAAACCCATCACAATCCCCGTATCCGCCGGTCATGGCCGGTGCGGTTCTTCGTGCGCACCGATGGATCTTCCTCGGGCTCCAGTACATCGCTTCGGTGTACGACTCCCGGTCTCGGTTCTGTCTCAGTGCTGTTCCGGAAGCCGCCCGATCTGCACCATCGGCGCCCCGCGCCGCCGCGAGACGAAGTACCCGCGCCCCGGCGGCATCGCGTGACCGCGCACCGTGCCGATCAGATCGCCTTCGGCCGGATCGCCCGAGAGCACCACACCCTGCGCGCCCAGCTCCTTGATGCGCTGCATGAACCCCTCGTACATCGCCCGCGACGCACCCGCCGAACTGCGCGCGATGATGAACCGCACCCCGGTGTCCCGGGCGAACGGCAGATACTCCGCGAGCGCCGCCAGCGGGTTGCCCGCGTTCGTCGCCACCAGGTCGTAGTCGTCCACGATGATGAAGATCTGCGGACCGGTCCACCAACTGCGGTCGCGCAGCTGCTGCGGCGTCACGTCCGTCGGCGGCTGCCGTCGGGAGAACACCCCGGCCAGCGCCTCCATGTGCATCTGCATCGAGCTCGCCATCGGCGCGTACTCCAGCAGATACTGCTCCGGCAGCGCGCCCAGCAGCGCCCGGCGGTAGTCGCCGACGACCAGCTTCGCCTCGTCGGGGGAGTAGCGCTCCGCGATCTGCTTGGCGATCAGCCGCAGCAGGTTCGTCTTGCCCGACTCGCTGTCGCCGAAGATCAGGAAGAACGGATCCGTCTCGAAGTCGACGAACACCGGCTCCAGCGCCGTCTCGTCGATGCCGATCGCGATGCCCCGCTCCGGGAACTCGAACCCCTTCGGCAACCGGTCCGCGTCCAGCTTGCGCGGCAGCAGCCGTACGGCGGGCGCCGACGGGCCCGACCAGTTGGCCCGCAGCGTGGAGACGAACGCCTCCGTGCCCTCCGACAGGTCCGCCGCGTCGCTGACCGAGTCGATACGCGGCAGCGCACCCATGAAGTGCAGCTTCTCCGGCACCTGACCGCGGCCCGGCACCCCCGTGGGGACGTTCGCCGCGACCTTGCGGTCGAACTCGGAGTCCATGGTGTCACCGAGACGCAGTTCGAGCCGGCCCAGCATCTGGTCCTTCAGCGCGGCGCGCATCTCCATGTACCGGGCCGCCGTGGCGATCAGGTGGATGCCGTACCCGAGGCCGCGCGAGGCGAGATCGGTGACGACCTCCTCCAGCATCTCGTACTCGGTCCGGAACGCGCTCCAGCCGTCGATGACCAGGAACACATCGCCCCACGCCTCACCGGGCAGCTCACCACGGGCACGCCTGCGCCGGTAGGTGGCCATGGAGTCGATGGAGTTGGCGCGGAAGAACTCCTCGCGCCGGTTCAGGATCCCCGCGACCTCGGCGACCGTACGGCGCACCCGCTCGGGATCCAGCCGCGAGGCCATCCCGCCGACATGCGGCAGGCCCTCCAGCGAGACCATGCCGCCACCACCAAAGTCCAGCCCGTAGAACTGCACCTCGGCCGGGGTGTGCGTGAGCGCGAACGACGAGATCAGCGCACGCGCCAGCGTCGACTTGCCGGACTGCGGACCACCCACGATCAGCAGATGACCGGCCGAACCGGAGAAGTCCCGGTACAGCACCTCGCGCCGCTGCTCGAACGGCTTGTCGATCAGACCCAGCGGCACGACCAGCCCGCCCGGACGCGTGTACTCGGTCGAGGTGAACCCGCGGTCCGCCGTCGGCGCGAGCCCCGGCAGCAGCTGGTCCAGGGTCGGCGCCCGGTCCAGCGGCGGCAGCCACACCTGATGCGCCGGCACCCCCTGGCCCTCCAGCCGCCGCACGATCACATCGAGCACCGTGTCCGCCAGCGCGTCGTCCTCCGCCTGCGCCCGCGCCGCCTCCGCGGCCAGCAGCTCGGGATCCGGCGCCCGGTACACCACCGGGACCGGCGCGGCCGAGAACACCGCGGGCCGCCGGTCGACCGACAGCTGCCCCACCGACAGATCCGCACCGCCCGTGCGGTACGTCCCCGACACGTACGCCGCCTTGAAGCGGGTCATCTCGTCCGTACCGAACTTCAGATAGCCGGAACCCGGCACCGACGGCAGGTGGTACGCGTCCGGCACACCCAGCGCCGTACGCGACTCCGACGCCGAGAAGGTCCGCAGACCGATCCGGTACGACAGATAGGTGTCCAGACCGCGCAGCTTGCCCTCCTCCAGACGCTGCGAGGCCAGCAGCAGATGCACACCCAGCGAACGCCCGATCCGGCCGATCTGGATGAACATGTCGATGAAGTCCGGCTTGGCGGTGAGGAGTTCGGAGAACTCGTCGATCACCAGCACCAGCGAGGCCAGCGGCTCCAGCGCCGCGCCCGCCGCCCGCGCCTTCTCGTAGTCGTGGATGTTGGCGTAGTTGCCCGCCGACCGCAGCAGCTCCTGCCGCCGCTGGAGCTCACCGCGGATCGCGTCGCCCATGCGGTCCACCAGCGTCAGGTCGTCCGCCAGGTTCGTGATGACCGCCGCCACGTGCGGCATCTGCGACATACCGGCGAAGGTCGCGCCACCCTTGAAGTCCGCGAGCACGAAGTTCAGCGTCTCCGACGAATGCGTCACCGCCAGACCCAGCACCAGCGTCCGCAGCAGCTCCGACTTGCCGGAACCCGTCGCGCCGACACACAGCCCGTGCGGCCCCATGCCCTCCTGCGCGGCCTCCTTGAGGTCCAGCATCACCGGCGCGCCGCCCTCGCCGATACCGATCGGCACCCGCAGCCGCTCCGACACCGACCGGGGCCGCCAGGTGCGCGCCACATCGACCGAACCCGCGTCCCCCAGATTCAGCAGATCCGTGAAGTCCAGGTTCGCCAGCAGCGGTTCGTCGTCGTCGCCCCCGCCCGTCCGCAGCGGCGCCAGCTGCCTGGCCAGCGCCTCGGCGGCCGGCAGCGACAAGGTGTCCGGCACACCCTCGTACGCCAGACCCGCCCCCGACTCCAGCCGCAGCAGCCCCGGCCGCACCACCACCGACAGACCACCGCGCTGCTCGTCCAGATCGCCGGAGACCACCTCGACGATGGTCACGCCCTGCAGCCCCTCGGCCGCCGCGAACAGCGAGTCCGGCGGCACCATCCCGCCGTCCAGGACCACCACGATGTGCGGCTGGTCCAGCACCGGCTGACTGTCCCGGCCGAACCGCGGCCGGCCGTCCAGACGGCCCGCCAGCAGCTGCTCCAGCTCACCGAGGTCGTCGCCGAACAGCCGCTTCGTACCGGCCCCGTCGATCTGACCCGGCACCTGCGCGTGCGGCAGCCACTTCGTCCAGTCCCAGCGCTCCACCGCACCCGGGGCCGCCACCACGGCCACCATCAGATCCTCGGGGGAGTGCAGCGTCACCAGCTGCGCCACCATCGAACGCGCCGTGGACTGCGCCGCCTCCGGATGACCGGAGACCGTCACGTGGTAGAAGGCCCGCATCGAGACCGCCATCGGTAGCCCGTCCAGCGACCCGTGCACCGCCAGGAACCTCTGCATCGCACCGGCGCACATCGGCTCCAGCTCGTCCACCGGCGCGGTGTCCGGAGCGACCAGCGGCGTCGACAACTGCTGTGCGCCGAGGCCGATCCGCACCTGCGCGAAGTCCTTGTCGCCCACGCGCCGCTCCCACAGCCGGGAGCCCTCCGCCACCACCGACCACAACTGCTCGGGGGACGGGTGCAGATACAGCTGCACATCGCGCTGCTTGCGCGCCGTCCGCCGGACCGTGCGCCGCGTCTGCGCCAGGTACTTGAGGTAGTCACGGCGGACATCTGCCATTTGCCCCTGCGTACCGCGGCGATACCGGACAAGCTGGGCGACCACCATGCCGACCGTCGAGACGAGCATCAGGACACCCATGATCCGCATGAACGGAGGGGCCTGCGGAGAGAAGAAGAAGACCACCGACGAGCCCATGCCGAGCACCGGCAGGATCTGCATCAGCATGCCCTCCTGCTGCCCGCGCGGCAGCTCCGGAGGGGTCTCCAACGTCAATTCTTCCGCCGGTACTTCCGGCGGCAGGGACCGCGGAGGTCGCTTCACGACGATCTGGCTCACCGGAACATCAATCCCTCGATACGGACGGGCGGAAGGCCGGTCTTGATCCGCACCGACGCCCCCGTGGCTGCGTGCGCGCACAACTTCCGTCCGCGCGACGGCGATCCTACTTGCAGGCCACCCGGCGCCCTCCCGGTAGGGTGGCGCGCGCACCGTGCGCAACCGCGAATCAGGGGGACCAGACACGTGAGTACGACCGCAGCTACGGGCTTCTGCCGCGTCACCGTCGTGGCACCCGACAGCCGGATCGACGTCGCCCTGCCCGAGGACATCGCCGTCGCCGACGTCTACCCCGAGATCCTGCGTCTCACGGGCCAGACCCAGGCCGCCGGAACACCCACCGGATTCCACCTCGTCCGCCGCGACGGAACGGTCCTGGACGGCGCCCGCACCCTCGGCGCCCAGCAGGTCCTCGACGGCGAGATCCTCAGCCTGCGCCCCTTCGCCCAGTCGCTGCCGCCCGCGGTCTTCGACGACGTCTCCGACGCCGTCGCCTCCGCCGTCACCCGCGACCGCCACCTGTGGAGCGACGAACTCCTGCGCGGCGCGGGCCTGGTCGGCGGCGTCCTGCTGCTCGTCCTGATGGCCTTCGTGATCTGGTTCGCCGACCCGGTGCGCCACGACATGCACAGCCTGCCCGGGATCATCGCGGGTTCCGCCGGACTGCTCCTCACCGCCTTCGCCGGCGTACGCGCCCGGGTGTACGGCGACCGCTCCACCGCCGTCGCCCTCGGCCTCGGCGCCCTCCCGCTCGTCCTCATCGCCGGCTCCGGAATCATCGGCCCGGACGCCGGTCAGGGACCCGGCCGCCTGCAGTTCCTGCTCGGCTGCGTCGCCGTGCTGATCGCCTCGGTGGTCCTGGTCGCCCTGACCCCCAGCGGCGACGCGCCCTTCGTCGCGACCACCTTCCTGGCCACCGTCGGCACCCTGGCCACCTTCGTCGCGATCCTCACCGAGGCCTCCGCCACCGAGACCGCCGCCGTCTGCGCCCCCGTCGCCCTCGGGCTCGTCGCCTTCCTGCCCGGTCTCTCCGCCCGCTTCGCCCGCCTGCCCATCGGCTACGCCTCGCCGCGCACCGCTCCGGCCGGTTACGACGACACCGACCCGAACACCCCCGAGGGCGACCCGGAGCCCGTGGACGCCGAGCGCATCGCCGCCCAGGCCCGCCGCGGCCACGAGATGCTCCTCGGCCTCGTCGGCGGCTGCGCGGCCGTGGTCGTCGGCTCGGCCGCCGTCCTCGGCTTCTCCGACAACATCTGGGGCCAGGTCCTCGCCCTGGCCGCGGGCCTCGCCATGCTGCTGCGCGCCCGCCTCTTCCGCTACACCTCCCAGGTCGCCTGCGTCCTGGTGGCCGGCATCGGGGCCATCGGGCTCCTCGTCCTCGGCCTCTCCCTGAACCCGCCGACCGACCTCCTGTACGAACTGGTCCGCTACGGCGACCGCGGCGCCCTGGACATCCGTACGATCTGGCTCTCCGCCGCCGTCGCCGCCGGAGCCGCCCTGCTCACCGCGATCGGCCTGGTCATCCCGCGCAAGGGGCTCTCCCCGTTCTGGGGCCGTCTCCTCGACCTGACCGAGAGCGTGGTGCTGCTCTCGCTGGTCCCGCTCTGCCTGGCGGTCCTCGACGTCTTCGTCCGGGCCCGCGCCCTCACCGGCTGATCACCGCCGCCCCGCCGCCTGACCAGGGCGGCGGGGCGGCGGGGCGTGACCCGAACGGCTGGTAGTCTGTCCCGTGGCCGTTTGTGTACGCGTCCTCGGATCATCCTGGGGGCTGCGCTCATCGGACCTTCGCCTCCGAGTCACGGAAGCTCCCCTGAGATCAAGACCAGGGGCACTCGTGGGCGCTTCGAACATCAAGAGGAGTACGCGTGCCGCTCGACGCCGCTACGAAGAAGCAGATCATGTCCGAGTTCGCCCAGAAGGAGGGTGACACCGGATCCCCCGAGGTCCAGGTCGCCATGCTCTCCCGCCGGATCTCGGACCTGACCGAGCACCTCCGGACGCACAAGCACGACCACCACTCCCGTCGTGGTCTGCTGATCCTGGTCGGCCAGCGTCGCCGCCTCCTTCAGTACCTGGCCAAGAAGGACATCCAGCGCTTCCGTGCGCTCGTCGACCGCCTCGGCATCCGCCGTGGCGCGGCCGGCGGCGCCAAGTAAGGACGCTGTGGAAAGGGAGCGGTTCCCGCGTTTGAGGGGACCGCTCCCTTTGCCGTACGTGCACGACCGGTGTCAAGCTCAGTAACCTGGGCGTAGCGACACCCGCACGACCCGCAAGACCCGCGCGACGAACCCGCGCGACCCGCAGGAACGAGCAAGAACGAGGGAGAGGCGCTACGACGCCGCCGCCGGTCCTCGGTAGTGGCCCCCGGGAACATGCCCGGGAGCTTCGATCGAAGACCGGCCCGCATCCACGGTGCGCCTCTCCCGCACCGTCCCGCGCCACACGGGCGTGCGGACGAAAGACGACGAGTATGGAGAAATCACTAGTGGAGAACGAGACCCACTACGCCGAGGCCGTCATCGACAACGGCACCTTCGGCACCCGCACCATCCGCTTCGAGACGGGCCGCCTGGCCAAGCAGGCCGCCGGCTCCGCCGTCGCGTATCTGGACGACGACACCATGGTGCTGTCGGCCACCACCGCTTCCAAGCGGCCCAAGGACAACCTCGACTTCTTCCCCCTCACGGTGGACGTCGAGGAGCGGCAGTACGCGGCCGGCAAGATCCCCGGCTCCTTCTTCCGCCGTGAGGGCCGGCCCTCCGAGGACGCGATCCTCACCTGCCGCCTGATCGACCGCCCGCTGCGCCCCTCCTTCAAGAAGGGCCTGCGCAACGAGATCCAGATCGTCGAGACGGTCATGGCGCTCAACCCCGACCACCTGTACGACGTGGTCGCGATCAACGCCGCCTCCTGCTCCACCCAGCTCGCGGGCCTGCCCTTCTCCGGCCCGATCGGCGCCACCCGCGTCGCCCTGATCAAGGGCCAGTGGGTCGCCTTCCCGACGCACACCGAGCTCGAGGACGCCGTCTTCGACATGGTCGTCGCCGGTCGCGTCCTGGAGGACGGCGACGTCGCGATCATGATGGTCGAGGCCGAGGCCACCGAGAAGACCATCCAGCTCGTCAAGGACGGCGCCGAGGCTCCCACCGAGGAGATCGTCGCCGCCGGTCTGGAAGCGGCGAAGCCCTTCATCAAGACCCTCTGCAAGGCGCAGGCGGACCTGGCGGCCAAGGCCGCCAAGCCCGAGGGCGAGTTCCCGGTCTTCCTGGACTACCAGGACGACGTCCTGGACGCCCTCGCCAAGGCCGTCACGACGGAGCTGAAGCAGGCGCTCACCATCGCCGGCAAGCAGGACCGCGAGGCCGAGCTGGACCGCGTCAAGGAGATCGCCGCCGAGAAGCTGCTCCCGGCCTTCGAGGGCCGCGAGAAGGAGATCTCCGCCGCGTACCGCGCGCTGACCAAGAAGCTGGTCCGCGAGCGCGTCATCAAGGACAAGGTCCGCATCGACGGCCGTGGCGTCACGGACATCCGTACGCTCGCCGCCGAGGTCGAGGCCATCCCGCGCGTGCACGGCTCGGCGCTGTTCGAGCGTGGCGAGACCCAGATCCTGGGCGTCACCACCCTCAACATGCTCCGGATGGAGCAGCAGCTGGACACCCTCTCCCCGGTGACCCGCAAGCGCTACATGCACAACTACAACTTCCCGCCGTACTCCGTCGGCGAGACCGGCCGCGTGGGCTCGCCCAAGCGCCGCGAGATCGGCCACGGAGCGCTCGCCGAGCGCGCCATCGTGCCGGTCCTGCCGACGCGCGAGGAGTTCCCCTACGCGATCCGCCAGGTCTCCGAGGCGCTGGGCTCCAACGGCTCGACGTCCATGGGCTCGGTCTGCGCCTCCACCATGTCGCTGCTGAACGCCGGTGTGCCCCTCAAGGCCGCCGTCGCCGGTATCGCCATGGGCCTGATCTCGCAGGAGATCGACGGCAAGACCCACTACGTCGCCCTCACCGACATCCTCGGTGCGGAGGACGCCTTCGGCGACATGGACTTCAAGGTCGCCGGCACCAAGCAGTTCGTGACCGCGCTCCAGCTCGACACCAAGCTCGACGGCATCCCCGCCTCGGTCCTGGCCGCCGCGCTGAAGCAGGCCCGTGACGCGCGTCTGCACATCCTGGACGTCATGAACGAGGCCATCGACGTCCCGGACGAGATGTCCCCGAACGCCCCGCGGATCATCACCGTCAAGATCCCGGTGGACAAGATCGGTGAGGTCATCGGCCCCAAGGGCAAGATGATCAACCAGATCCAGGAGGACACCGGCGCCGACATCACGATCGAGGACGACGGCACCATCTACATCGGTGCCCAGCAGGGCTCGCAGGCCGAGGCCGCCCGCGCCACGATCAACGCGATCGCCAACCCGACCATGCCGGAGGTCGGCGAGCGCTACCTGGGCACGGTCGTCAAGACCACCACCTTCGGTGCGTTCGTCTCGCTCATGCCGGGCAAGGACGGTCTGCTGCACATCTCGCAGATCCGCAAGCTCGCCGGTGGCAAGCGCGTGGAGAACGTCGAGGACGTGCTCGGCGTCGGCGCCAAGGTCCAGGTCGAGATCGCCGAGATCGACTCCCGCGGCAAGCTCTCCCTCATCCCCGTCATCGAGGGCGAAGAGGACGAGAAGAAGGACGACACCGACAAGTGACGTCCCGTAGTTCCGCGACGACGGCCCGCACCTCCTCGGAGGGGCGGGCCGTCGCCCGTACCCAAACGCTTCTCAAGGGCAGCAACGGCATCGGAACGGTCCGCCGGACCGTCCTCCCCGGCGGTCTGCGGATCGTCACCGAGACCCTGCCCTCCGTCCGGTCCGCCACCTTCGGCATCTGGGCGAACGTCGGCTCCCGCGACGAGACGCCCACCCTGAACGGCGCGACCCACTACCTCGAACACCTCCTCTTCAAGGGCACCGCGAAGCGCACCGCCCTCGACATCTCCGCCGCGATCGACGCGGTCGGCGGCGAGATGAACGCCTTCACGGCGAAGGAGTACACCTGCTACTACGCGCGGGTCCTGGACACCGACCTGCCGCTGGCCATCGACGTCGTCTGCGACATGCTGACCGGCTCGCTGATCGCCCCCGAGGACGTCGACGCCGAGCGCGGCGTCATCCTCGAGGAGATCGCGATGACCGAGGACGACCCGGGCGACTGCGTGCACGACCTGTTCGCGCACACCATGCTCGGCGACACCCCCCTCGGCCGCCCGGTCCTCGGCACCGTCGACACGATCAACGCGCTGAACCGGGGCCAGATCGCCCGCTTCTACAAGAAGCACTACGACCCCACGCACCTCGTCGTCGCCGCCGCGGGCAACGTCGACCACGCCACGGTCGTACGCCAGGTCCGCAAGGCCTTCGAGAAGGCCGGCGCCCTCTCCCGTACGGACGCGGCGCCCATGGCGCCCCGCGAGGGCTCCCGCACCCTGCGCACCGCCGGCAAGGTCGAGCTGCTGAACCGCAAGACCGAACAGGCCCACGTGGTCCTCGGCATGCCCGGCCTCGCCCGCACCGACGACCGCCGCTGGGCGCTCGGCGTCCTCAACACCGCCCTCGGCGGCGGCATGAGCTCCCGCCTCTTCCAGGAGGTCCGGGAGAAGCGCGGCCTGGCCTACAGCGTGTACTCCTACACCTCGGGCTTCGCCGACTGCGGCCTCTTCGGGGTGTACGCGGGCTGCCGGCCCAGCCAGGTCCACGACGTCCTGAAGATCTGCCGCGACGAGCTGGACCGGGTCGCCGCACACGGCCTGGACGACGACGAGGTCGCCCGTGCCATCGGCCAGCTCTCCGGGTCCACCGTCCTCGGCCTGGAGGACACCGGCGCGCTGATGAACCGTATCGGCAAGAGCGAGCTGTGCTGGGGCGAGCAGATGTCCGTCGACGACATGCTCGCGCGCATCGCGGAGGTCACCCCCGACGACGTGCGGGAGGTGGCGGGCGAACTCCTCACCCACCGCCCCTCGCTCTCGGTCATCGGCCCGCTCAAGGACAAGCAGGCGGACCGCCTCGACGAAGCGGTCTCCTAATCCCTTAAGGAATCACCATGAGTAAGCTGCGCGTAGCCGTTCTCGGTGCGAAGGGCCGTATCGGCTCCGAGGCCGTACGGGCGGTCGAGGCCGCCGACGACCTGGAGCTGGTGGCGGCCCTGGGCCGGGGCGACAAGCTGGAGACCCTCGCCGATGCGGGCGCCCAGGCCGTCGTCGAGCTCACCACCCCCGCGTCGGTGATGGGCAACCTCGACTTCTGCGTCCGGCACGGCATCCACGCCGTCGTCGGCACCACGGGCTGGACCGACGAACGGCTCGCGCAGCTGACCACCTGGCTGGACAACTCCCCGGGGACGGGCGTCCTGATCGCCCCGAACTTCTCCATCGGCGCCGTCCTGACCATGAAGTTCGCGGCGCAGGCGGCCCGCTACTTCGAATCGGTCGAGGTCGTCGAGCTCCACCACCCCAACAAGGTCGACGCCCCCTCCGGCACCGCCACCCGCACCGCCCAGCTCATCGCGGCGGCCCGCGCCGAAGCGGGCAGCGCGCCCCAGCCGGACGCCACCGCCACCGCCCTGGACGGCGCGCGCGGCGCGGACGTCGACGGCGTCCCGGTCCACGCGATCCGGCTCCGGGGCCTGCTGGCCCACCAGGAAGTGCTCCTCGGCGGCGAGGGCGAGACCCTCACCATCCGCCACGACTCCCTGCACCACAGCAGCTTCATGCCGGGCATCCTGCTCGGTGTCCGCCGCGTGGCGACCACTCCCGGCCTCACGTTCGGCCTGGAACACTTCCTCGACCTGAACTGACTGAGCCCACCATGCGCGCAAAGATCACCTACCTCGTCACGGCCGCCGTCCTGGTCTTCTACTTCGTCCTGGTCGGCAGCCGCGGCCTGATGCTCATCCGGCACGGCACGCTCGTCACGGTCACGTTCGGCATCGCCGTGCTGATCCTGCCGGTGATCGGCGTCTGGTTCCTCTGGAAGAACACCCAGTTCGTCCGCCGCGCCAACGCCCTGGCCGCCGAGCTGGACGCAGAGGGCGGCCTCCCGGTCGACGACCTGGCCCGCACGCCGTCCGGACGCATCGACCGGGACGCGGCGGACGCGGTCTTCACCAAGCGCCGCGAGGAGACCGAGGATGCCCCGGACGACTGGCGCACCTGGTTCAGACTGGCGGTCGCCTACCAGGACGCGAGGGACACCCCCAGAGCCCGCAAGGCCATGCAGCGAGCCATCGCCCTGCACCGCTCCGGCCCACGCTCTCCTTCAACCCATCCCACTCCCTCCAGCGCACGGGATACCTCCACCCCCTCCAGCGCACCGGGTACCTCCACCCCCTCCAGCGCGCTGGATACCCCCGCACCTTCCAGCCCGGCCGCACCCTCCAGCCCGTCCGGCGCTTGAGGACACCAATCAAGCCCGTCCGGCGATTGAGGACATCTTTCCCGCCGTACGCAGATGAGCCCGGGACCCACAAGGGCCCCGGGCTCACTCACGTACAGACGACGGCAGACAGAGTCTCACCCCTGCCGATACTCGTCCGCCCAGGCCTCCACCGCATCCGTCGCCCGCTCAAACGCTTCCTCACGCCCGAGGAAATCCGCGTTGTGATCGGTGGCCAGCGGCGGCAGCGTCTCACCGCTCCGCCGGACCACGACGAGCGCCTGGCCCTGGACCGTACGGGGAAAGCCCATCCACTTCACGGGCTGCTGGACCGTACGAACCGCCGACGTGCCGCTCCAGGCCACCGTGGTGGTCACGAAGAAGCCGACCCGCCGCACACCATGGCGGCTGACCCACGCGCCGACCCGCAGCAGGCGCAGGGCAGCGGCGATCAGCGCACCGGCCAGAACCAGACACACGGTGGCGCCCGAAGGCGCTCCGGCCACACCGATGATCATGGCCGCGAGCAGAACGAACGAGGCCAGCAACAACAGGGTGGCCGCCGCCGCGACCCGCCACGGGCCGGGGCGGTAGGGCCGCCGCCAGCTGTCGTGGTCGTCGAACGGCAGAGCAACGTCCTCCGCGCTCGCATCGAATGCGCGGTCGGCCGTCAGAAAGGGCAGGGGCACGACTCATCCTCACTCACAAGCACGCTCGATTGCTGTGCCCGGTGAGGCTACCGAGGGTGCCACCGACCCGACCACCCCAGGGGGGCCGTACGAGTCAGCGGACCAGGGGACAGCGGTCCGTGGTCAGCGGCCCTGGGACGCGGTGGACTGCTTGCCGTGCTGCGCGGACGGCCCGGAGTCGAGCGCCGGAAGCCCCAGCAGCAGGGAGCCCACGAGACCGGCGACCACGGTCAGCCCGACGAGGGACCGCCCCAGCAGCTCGGGAACGGTGGCGCGGGTGGCGGGAGGGGGAGTGACATTACTGCGGAACCGGTCGGACTCGGCGACGAACGAGAACGGGACGGCTTCACGCCGGCGGAACATGAGGAAACTCTCCTTGATCTGCATGACGGGTGCTGCTATTGAGTCAGACGTACGACAGCCCGAATCGGTGCCCGAATCGCCGTACTTGTTGGGGGAACTCCACGAACGGCTGCCCGAGACCGCCACGTACATGCACGGTCCTCCGGCCCGTAAAGTGGTCGCCGCCCGAGCGAAGCCCCTGGAAGGACCCCTGTCGGTGACCGACACCCCCGAACCCGCAAAGCCCCACTTCCGCAGCGATGTCACCGTCGAGCTGGTGAAGAGCGACGCGCGCGACGCGGACGTGCTGTTCGCCGCCCGGGTCTCCACCGCCGGCGAGCAGTCGCTCGAAGAGGTCACCAAGGACCCCGAGCGCTCCAAGGGGCTCATCAACTACCTCATGCGGGACCGGCACGGCAGCCCGTTCGAGCACAACTCGATGACCTTCTTCATCAGCGCCCCGATCTTCGTGTTCCGCGAGTTCATGCGGCACCGCGTCGGCTGGTCGTACAACGAGGAGTCGGGCCGCTACAGGGAGCTGGAGCCGGTCTTCTACGTCCCCGGAACCTCCCGCAAGCTGGTCCAGCAGGGCCGCCCCGGCAAGTACGTCTTCGTCGAGGGCACCGAGGAGCAGTACGACGTCACCACCCGGGCCATGGAGGAGTCCTACCGGGCCTCCTACGCGGCGTACCAGGAGATGCTGGCGGAGGGCGTGGCCCGTGAGGTCGCCCGCGCGGTCCTGCCGGTCGGCCTGTTCTCCTCGATGTACGCCACCTGCAACGCACGCTCCCTGATGCACTTCCTCGGCCTGCGCACCCAGCACGAGCTGGCGAAGGTCCCGTCCTTCCCGCAGCGCGAGATCGAGATGGTCGGCGAGCAGATGGAATCCCACTGGGAGCGGCTTATGCCGCTGACTCATGCGGCCTTCAACAAAAATGGACGCGTAGCCCCGTAGGCGGTGTCCGTATTGCGGCGTTTCGAGAAGTTCATCTAGGCTGATCAAACGGACCCGGCACTGCTTGAACCCCCGAGCAGGCAGTGCCGGGCTCCTCTTCCCCGTCCCCCCGAGGGGACCCCGCGCGCTGAGCAGCGAGTAGCGTGTTACCCATGGCTCCGATCTCCACTCCGCAGACCCCCTTCGGGCGGGTCCTCACCGCTATGGTCACGCCCTTCACGGCGGACGGCGCTCTCGACCTCGACGGCGCCCAGCGGCTCGCCGCCCACCTGGTGGACGCAGGCAATGACGGCCTGATCGTCAACGGCACCACCGGTGAGTCCCCGACCACCAGTGACACGGAGAAGGACCAGCTCGTACGGGCGGTGCTCGAAGCGGTCGGCGACCGGGCGCATGTCGTCGCCGGCATCGGCACCAACGACACCCGCCACAGCGTCGAGCTCGCCCGGACGGCCGAGCGCACCGGCGCCCACGGCCTGCTCGCCGTCACGCCGTACTACAACAAGCCGCCGCAGGAGGGCCTGCTCCGGCACTTCACGGCCATCGCCGACTCCACCGGCCTGCCCGTGATGCTGTACGACATCCCCGGCCGCAGCGGCGTCCCGATCGACACCGAGACCCTCGTCCGGCTGGCCGACCACCCGCGGATCGTCGCGAACAAGGACGCCAAGGGCGACCTGGGCCGCGCCAGCTGGGCCATCGCCGAATCGGGACTCGCCTGGTACTCCGGCGACGACATGCTCAACCTGCCGCTCCTCTCGGTCGGCGCGGTCGGCTTCGTCTCCGTGGTCGGCCACATGGTCACCCCGGACCTCCGGGCCCTGATCGAGGCGCACCTGAGCGGTGACGTCCAGAAGGCCACCGAGATCCACCAGAAGCTGCTCCCGGTCTTCACGGGCATGTTCCGCACCCAGGGCGTCATCACCACGAAGGCCGCCCTGACCCTCCAGGGCCTCCCGGCCGGACCGCTGCGCCTGCCCCTGGTGGAGCTCACCGCCCAGGAGACGGCACAGCTCAAGATCGATCTCGCCGCCGGCGGGGTACAGCTCTGATCACAGACTTCACAACTGAACACGCGAGGCGACTCGCATCGAGCATCACCCCAAGACAACAGCAAGTGCACGAATGACATGCGCGCCACGTGCCTCAGCGGTACGTGGCGTGCGTGGTAAGGAGAGTCTTTTGAGTCATCCGCATCCTGAACTCGGTACCCCGCCGAAGCTCCCGAAGGGCGCCCTGCGGGTCACCCCGCTCGGCGGCCTGGGCGAGATCGGCCGCAACATGACGGTCTTCGAGTACGGCGGCCGCCTGCTCATCGTCGACTGCGGTGTCCTCTTCCCCGAGGAGGAGCAGCCGGGCATCGACCTGATCCTCCCGGACTTCACCACGATCCGGGACCGCCTGGACGACATCGAGGGCATCGTCCTCACGCACGGCCACGAGGACCACATCGGTGGTGTCCCGTATCTGCTGCGCCTGAAGCCGGACATCCCGCTCATCGGCTCGAAGCTGACCCTCGCGCTCATCGAGGCGAAGCTCCAGGAGCACCGCATCCGCCCGTACACCCTTGAGGTGCAGGAGGGGCAGCGCGAGCGCATCGGAGTCTTCGACTGCGAGTTCATCGCGGTCAACCACTCGATCCCGGACGCGCTGGCCGTCGCCATCCGCACCCCCGCGGGCATGGCCGTGGCCACCGGTGACTTCAAGATGGACCAGCTCCCGCTGGACGGCCGTCTCACCGACCTGCACGCGTTCGCGCGCCTCAGCGAGGAGGGCATCGACCTCCTCCTGTCCGACTCCACGAACGCCGAGGTTCCCGGCTTCGTACCGCCGGAGCGGGACATCTCCAACGTCCTGCGCACGGTCTTCGCGAACGCCCAGAAGCGCATCATCGTGGCGAGCTTCGCCAGCCACGTCCACCGCATCCAGCAGATCCTGGACGCCGCCCACGAGTACGGCCGCCGGGTCGCCTTCGTCGGCCGCTCCATGGTCCGCAACATGGGCATCGCCCGCGACCTCGGCTACCTGAAGGTCCCCGCAGGCCTGGTCGTCGACGTCAAGACCCTCGACGACCTCCCGGACGACGAGGTCGTGCTGGTCTGCACGGGCTCGCAGGGCGAGCCGATGGCCGCCCTCTCCCGGATGGCCAACCGCGACCACCAGATCCGGATCGTTCCCGGCGACACGGTGATCCTGGCGTCGTCGCTCATCCCCGGCAACGAGAACGCGGTCTACCGCGTGATCAACGGCCTGACCCGCTGGGGCGCCAACGTCGTCCACAAGGGCAACGCCAAGGTCCACGTCTCGGGCCACGCCTCGGCCGGCGAGCTGCTGTACTTCTACAACATCTGCAAGCCGAAGAACCTGATGCCGGTCCACGGCGAATGGCGCCACCTGCGGGCCAACGCCGAGCTGGGCGCGCTCACCGGCGTACCCAAGGACCACATCGTCATCGCCGAGGACGGTGTGGTCGTCGACCTCATCGACGGCAAGGCCAAGATCGTCGGCAAGGTCCAGGCCGGTTACGTCTACGTCGACGGCCTCTCCGTCGGCGATGTCACCGAGACCTCCCTCAAGGACCGCCGCATCCTCGGCGACGAGGGCATCATCTCGGTCTTCATCGTGGTCGACAGCTCCTCGGGCAAGATCGTGGGCGGCCCCCACATCCAGGCCCGCGGCTCCGGCATCGACGACAACGCCTTCGCCGGCGTGACCCCGAAGATCCAGGAAGCCCTGGACAAGTCGGCGCAGGACGGCGTGATGGAGCCCCACCAGCTCCAGCAGATGGTCCGCCGGACCGTCGGCAAGTGGGTCTCCGACACCTACCGCCGGCGCCCGATGATCCTTCCGGTCGTCGTCGAGGTCTGACCCCTCGCAACCGCCTGACCTGGAGCGGGGCCCTCGATTTGCATCGGGGAGCCCCGCTCCAGTACGTTTACGTCTCCGCCTGAACGGGAAGCACCGCGCGCACTCGTGTGCCCGGAGGCCCCCGAACGGGGCGGGAATTCCGACTCAGAATCTCTGATAAAGTCGGATCCGCCGAAAGGCAAGGCCACTCCACAGGCCACCGGAAATCGAATTCGGACCGGAAACGGAACGAAAAAGAGTCTGGTAAAGTTGGAACCGCCGGAAAGGGAAAACGCGAAAGCGAAGAACCTCGAAAGCACCCCGCTTCGACCGGGAATCGGACACGAAAGAGTCTGATAGAGTCGGAAACGCAAGAACGAAGGGAAGCGCCCGGAGGGCCCCGGTGAAACGGGACCGAAGGAAGCGTCCGTTCCTTGAGAACTCAACAGCGTGCCAAAAGTCAACGCCAGATATGTTGATACCCCGGCCTGCTTCGGCAGGTTGGTGGTTCCTTTGAAAGTCCTGCCGTTCCGCTCCTTGTGGGTGGCGGTAGGCAATACACAGCGAGGACGCTGTGAACAACGGGTCTTATTCCGACCGGTTGTTCCGCTCTCGTGATGTGTGCACCCGATTACGGGTAAACATTCACGGAGAGTTTGATCCTGGCTCAGGACGAACGCTGGCGGCGTGCTTAACACATGCAAGTCGAACGATGAAGCCGCTTCGGTGGTGGATTAGTGGCGAACGGGTGAGTAACACGTGGGCAATCTGCCCTTCACTCTGGGACAAGCCCTGGAAACGGGGTCTAATACCGGATAACACTCTGTCCCGCATGGGACGGGGTTAAAAGCTCCGGCGGTGAAGGATGAGCCCGCGGCCTATCAGCTTGTTGGTGGGGTAATGGCCTACCAAGGCGACGACGGGTAGCCGGCCTGAGAGGGCGACCGGCCACACTGGGACTGAGACACGGCCCAGACTCCTACGGGAGGCAGCAGTGGGGAATATTGCACAATGGGCGAAAGCCTGATGCAGCGACGCCGCGTGAGGGATGACGGCCTTCGGGTTGTAAACCTCTTTCAGCAGGGAAGAAGCGAAAGTGACGGTACCTGCAGAAGAAGCGCCGGCTAACTACGTGCCAGCAGCCGCGGTAATACGTAGGGCGCAAGCGTTGTCCGGAATTATTGGGCGTAAAGAGCTCGTAGGCGGCTTGTCACGTCGGATGTGAAAGCCCGGGGCTTAACCCCGGGTCTGCATTCGATACGGGCTAGCTAGAGTGTGGTAGGGGAGATCGGAATTCCTGGTGTAGCGGTGAAATGCGCAGATATCAGGAGGAACACCGGTGGCGAAGGCGGATCTCTGGGCCATTACTGACGCTGAGGAGCGAAAGCGTGGGGAGCGAACAGGATTAGATACCCTGGTAGTCCACGCCGTAAACGTTGGGAACTAGGTGTTGGCGACATTCCACGTCGTCGGTGCCGCAGCTAACGCATTAAGTTCCCCGCCTGGGGAGTACGGCCGCAAGGCTAAAACTCAAAGGAATTGACGGGGGCCCGCACAAGCAGCGGAGCATGTGGCTTAATTCGACGCAACGCGAAGAACCTTACCAAGGCTTGACATATACCGGAAAGCATCAGAGATGGTGCCCCCCTTGTGGTCGGTATACAGGTGGTGCATGGCTGTCGTCAGCTCGTGTCGTGAGATGTTGGGTTAAGTCCCGCAACGAGCGCAACCCTTGTTCTGTGTTGCCAGCATGCCCTTCGGGGTGATGGGGACTCACAGGAGACTGCCGGGGTCAACTCGGAGGAAGGTGGGGACGACGTCAAGTCATCATGCCCCTTATGTCTTGGGCTGCACACGTGCTACAATGGCCGGTACAATGAGCTGCGATGCCGCGAGGCGGAGCGAATCTCAAAAAGCCGGTCTCAGTTCGGATTGGGGTCTGCAACTCGACCCCATGAAGTCGGAGTTGCTAGTAATCGCAGATCAGCATTGCTGCGGTGAATACGTTCCCGGGCCTTGTACACACCGCCCGTCACGTCACGAAAGTCGGTAACACCCGAAGCCGGTGGCCCAACCCCTTGTGGGAGGGAGCTGTCGAAGGTGGGACTGGCGATTGGGACGAAGTCGTAACAAGGTAGCCGTACCGGAAGGTGCGGCTGGATCACCTCCTTTCTAAGGAGCATCTAGACCCTGTTAAAGGGGTCCAGAGCCACTACGTCGGCAAATGTTCGACGGTGGTCAGCTCATGGGTGGAACGTTGACTATTCGGCACGATGAGCACGGTTTCGTTAGTACTGCTTCGGCGTGGAAAACGGGAACGGGTTGATCGTGTCGGGCACGTTGTTGGGTGTCTGAGGGTACGGCCGAGAGGCTGCCTTCTGATCCGGTCCCAGTGAACTCGTCTGTTAAGGACGGGGTGATGGGTGGCTGGTCGTTGTTTGAGAACTGCACAGTGGACGCGAGCATCTGTGGCCAAGTTTTTAAGGGCGCACGGTGGATGCCTTGGCACCAGGAACCGATGAAGGACGTGGGAGGCCACGATAGTCCCCGGGGAGCTGTCAACCAAGCTTTGATCCGGGGGTTTCCGAATGGGGAAACCCGGCAGTCGTCATGGGCTGTCACCCGCTGCTGAACACATAGGCAGTGTGGAGGGAACGAGGGGAAGTGAAACATCTCAGTACCCTCAGGAAGAGAAAACAACCGTGATTCCGGGAGTAGTGGCGAGCGAAACTGGATGAGGCCAAACCGTATGCGTGTGATACCCGGCAGGGGTTGCGCATTCGGGGTTGTGGGATCTCTCTTTTACAGTCTGCCGGCTGTGAGACGAGTCAGAAACCGTTGATGTAGGCGAAGGACATGCGAAAGGTCCGGCGTAGAGGGTAAGACCCCCGTAGCTGAAACATCAGCGGCTTGTTTGAGAGACACCCAAGTAGCACGGGGCCCGAGAAATCCCGTGTGAATCTGGCGGGACCACCCGCTAAGCCTAAATATTCCCTGGTGACCGATAGCGGATAGTACCGTGAGGGAATGGTGAAAAGTACCGCGGGAGCGGAGTGAAATAGTACCTGAAACCGTGTGCCTACAAGCCGTGGGAGCGTCGCTGGCAGCACTTGTGCTGTCAGTCGTGACTGCGTGCCTTTTGAAGAATGAGCCTGCGAGTTAGCGGTGTGTAGCGAGGTTAACCCGTGTGGGGAAGCCGTAGCGAAAGCGAGTCCGAATAGGGCGTTTGAGTTGCACGCTCTAGACCCGAAGCGGAGTGATCTAGCCATGGGCAGGTTGAAGCGGAGGTAAGACTTCGTGGAGGACCGAACCCACCAGGGTTGAAAACCTGGGGGATGACCTGTGGTTAGGGGTGAAAGGCCAATCAAACTCCGTGATAGCTGGTTCTCCCCGAAATGCATTTAGGTGCAGCGTCGTGTGTTTCTTGCCGGAGGTAGAGCACTGGATAGGCGATGGGCCCTACCGGGTTACTGACCTTAGCCAAACTCCGAATGCCGGTAAGTGAGAGCGCGGCAGTGAGACTGTGGGGGATAAGCTCCATGGTCGAGAGGGAAACAGCCCAGAGCATCGACTAAGGCCCCTAAGCGTACGCTAAGTGGGAAAGGATGTGGAGTCGCAGAGACAACCAGGAGGTTGGCTTAGAAGCAGCCACCCTTGAAAGAGTGCGTAATAGCTCACTGGTCAAGTGATTCCGCGCCGACAATGTAGCGGGGCTCAAGCGTACCGCCGAAGTCGTGTCATTCACACATTAAGGGCCAACGCCTGTGTGGATGGGTAGGGGAGCGTCGTGTGCCGGGTGAAGCAGCCGCGGAAGCGAGTTGTGGACGGTTCACGAGTGAGAATGCAGGCATGAGTAGCGATACACACGTGAGAAACGTGTGCGCCGATTGACTAAGGGTTCCTGGGTCAAGCTGATCTGCCCAGGGTAAGTCGGGACCTAAGGCGAGGCCGACAGGCGTAGTCGATGGACAACCGGTTGATATTCCGGTACCCGCTTTGAAACGCCCAGTACTGAATCAGGCGATGCTAAGTCCGTGAAGCCGGCCCGATCTCTTCGGAGTTGAGGGTAGTGGTGGAGCCGATGAACCAGACTTGTAGTAGGTAAGCGATGGGGTGACGCAGGAAGGTAGTCCAGCCCGGGCGGTGGTTGTCCCGGGGTAAGGGTGTAG
>MUNB01000145.1 GCA_002154345.1 Streptomyces griseus | reverse complement strand
CCGGTGGGGCGGTTTCCGTGCACGCCTGCGGCCCGCGCCCTTCCATGACGGCGCCTCAGAGCCGAACCCCGCCTGTTTTCGGCCAACTCGCGCCGTGTGGCCAGATCAACTCCCTCCGCCGCGCATGAGCGCCGTACCCCTGGGAAGGCGAACAGGCCTCAGGGCCTACGAAACCAGGAACCAGGGAGCGTGAAGCGACATGACCGTGCACAGCGCGCAGACCGCGCGGACGGCCGGTACGGAGCGGGCGGGCGCCGCCGAGGAGCTTCCGTGGATCGAGGACGCCGGGAAGATCGCCCCGATGGACGCGCGCCGGCTCTCTCGTCTCTTCTTCGACCGCCTCCAGGTCCTGGAGGAGGGCACGCACGAGTACCAGTACGTGCGCAACACCCTCATCGAGATGAACCTGTCCCTCGTCCGCTTCGCCGCCAACCGCTTCCGCAACCGGGGCAGCGGCGACATGGAGGACATCGTCCAGGTCGGCACCATCGGGCTGATCAAGGCGATCGACCGCTTCGACCTCTCGCGGGAGGTCGAGTTCACGTCGTTCGCCGTGCCGTACATCGTCGGGGAGATCAAGCGGTTCTTCCGTGACACGAGCTGGGCGGTCCATGTGCCGCGTCGGCTCCAGGAACTGCGGGTCGATCTCGCGAAGGCGAAGGAGTCCCTGGCGGGCGACCTCGACCGGGATCCCACGGTGCAGGAGCTGGCACAGGACCTGGGCATCGAGGAGTCCGAGGTCACGGAGGGAATCGTCGCCTCCAACGGCTATACGGCGGGCTCCCTGGACATGCCGACCGACACCGCGGAGGCCGGGCCCGGCCAGCACTCCGGGCGCACCTTCGCCGATGTGCTGGGCGAACCGGACCCGGCCATGGAGACCGTGGAGAACCTCCACGCCCTCGCGCCCCTGCTGGACGAACTCGACGAGCGGGAGCGCCGGATCATCGACATGCGCTTCGGGCAGGAGATGACCCAGGCGCAGATAGGCGCGGAGCTCGGGATCTCGCAGATGCATGTGTCCCGGCTGCTGAGCCGGATGCTGGGCAAGCTGCGGAACGGGATGCTCGCCCAGGAGTGACCCGGCCGGCGCGAGCCGAGAAAGGGGCGTTGCGGTTCTGACTGATGCATCAGTCAGAACCGCAACGCCCCTTCTTCATAGCGTGACGGCTTCTGCTGGTGTTGAGGTTTTCTCAACACATGGCTACGGTGGTCGACCATGCAGCAGGACGAGGTGGCCGCACGGGTCCGACAGGTGATCGACGCGGCGGGTGTGAGCGCCCGCGAGTTCGCGCGGCGGATCGTCATCGACCCGTCGAAGCTGTCCCGTTCCCTGAACGGCACACGTCGCTTCACCGCCGCCGA
>MUNB01000144.1 GCA_002154345.1 Streptomyces griseus | reverse complement strand
GAGACGACGACCGTACGGTCGGCCAGAGGCACACCGCTCACGGCCGGACGGCCCCGTCACCGAACCCCGCCGTCGACCCGTCGTCCTCCGTCCCGATCTCCCACGCCTCGCCCGTCACGGCGTTGCGCGGCGTCAGGGTGAAGGCGACCTTGTGCGTGCGGCCCGTGGCGCGGGCGGCGTCCGCGCCCGCCTCGACGACCCAGGCCTTCACCTTGCCGCCCGCCTTCGCCTCCCGGCGTAGTTCGAGGGTGAACTCCATCTGGATGTCGCCGACCGCGAAGGAGACGGGGTGGTCCGTGCCCCGGGTCGCCGCGTCGATGAGCTGGTTGCGGATGGACGCGACGGCGTCCGCGAGCTCGATGCCGTCCAGTGCATGGGTGTTCTCGGCCGTCATTGGGGTCCCCCGGGGTGCGGTGCCGCTTTCCCGCCAGCGTAGTGAAGTAGCAGGCCGAAGGTCCCGAATCGGAAGGACCAAGGTCCCACCGGCGGTGACAAGGCGCACAGGCCGAAACAGGCCTACTACCCGGGCTAGGAGCAGAGGCCGTGATCGGCCTCGGGACCTTCGGCCCGGCATCGGCAGGCCCTTTCGAGGTTTTGGGCGATACGACCGTTTCGCGGTGCCATGTCCGGAAACGAGCCCACGGAACAGGCGTTAAACGTCTTTCGCGCGAAGGATTTCGTGGCCCGCGCCGCCTCCCCGTAAAGGGACAAGCGCGGCGAATTCCCCCAGCCCCCTCTACGGCTTTTCTTCGTAGATGGGGTGTTTGAGCATGGGTGGGGGTGCGGGTTACCAAGGTGGAGCAAGCCCGGACAGCACGCCGGGTCCACTCACCTTCGGAGGACTTCCTCGTATGAAGCGCGCAACGAACCAGCACACCATCCGCCCGTCCGCCTTCCGCGTCCGTGGCGCCGTCCTGGCCGCCGGCCTGGGGGCGTCCGTGGTGCTGGGTGCCGGAACGGCGTTCGCCTCCAGCGGCACCGAGGCCGCTGCGGCTCCCCTTGCCGCGAACACCACCGCCGACTCCGTCGCCGCGCAGGCGACCGCGCAGGGCAAGGCCGCCGACGCGGCCAAGAAGGCGGCCGCGAAGAAGGCCTCCGACGCGAAGAAGAAGGCCGAGGACAAGAAGAAGGCCGCGAAGAAGAACGCCGCCTCCTGGAAGACCCCGGTCAAGAAGTACACGCTGACCGCCAGCTACGGCACCGGTGGCGCCCGCTGGGCCGCCAAGCACTCCGGCCAGGACTTCGCCGTGCCGATCGGCACCACGGTCACGGCCGCCCACACCGGCACCGTCGTGAAGGCCGGCCCGAACGGCGCCGGCGACGGCCCCGCGTACGGCAACGCCGTCGTGATCAAGCACTCCAACGGCAAGTACTCGCAGTACGCGCACCTGTCGAAGGTCAACGTGAAGATCGGCCAGCACGTGAAGACGGGCCAGAAGATCGCCCTGTCCGGCAACACCGGAAACTCCAGCGGCCCGCACCTGCACTTCGAGATCCGCACCACCCCGAACTACGGCTCGGCGCTGAACCCGGCCGCGTTCCTCCGCTCGGTGCACGTCTCCATCTGATCCGGCCCGGCGTAACCGCGCGGCTCCCGACCTGCCGCCTTCAGGCACCCGGCGGCCGCGCAGCACAACCGAAGAGCGTTCAGTGGACCCGTTACACCCCGGTACCCGGGGCGTGCGCCCGGGTCACCCGATCGACGGCGACGTCGAGGACAGCCTCACGGCTCACTCCTCGGGGTCGCCGTCGGCGTTCCCGCGGGTCCGGCGGCCCGGCGGGAGGCGTTCCGCCGCAGGACGTGGCGCTGCTCAGTCCGACGGCTGCCGCTGGTCCGCCATCCGCAGCACCGGGAAGCTCCCCGTCACCGTCGGCGCGTGCTCCGGCAGCCACAGCACCGCGATCGCCCCGCCCGTGCCCTCCGCCGCACCCGAGGGCGCCGCGTTGCGGAAGGTCAGGCGGGCGCCCAGCACCCGCGCCTGGCCCGCCGCGATCGTCAGGCCGAGCCCGTGCCCGTGCCCGGCCCGGTCCACGGAGCCCGTACGGAACCGGCTCGGCCCGTCCCGCAGCAGCTCCTCCGGGAACCCCGGGCCGTGGTCGCGGACCCGTACCACCCGGCCCTCGACCGTGACCTCCACCGGGGTGGAGCCGTGCTTGGCGGCGTTCCCGAGCAGATTGCCGAGGATGCGCTCCAGCCGGCGCGGATCGGTGGAGACCCACGACTCATGGATCACCCGTACGGTCACGTCGGGGTTCAGCAGCCCGATCCGGCGGCTGACGAACTCGCCGAGCGGCAGCTCCTGGAGCTCCGCCCGCTCCGACGCGCTGTCCAGGCGGGCCACCTCCAGCACGTCCTCGACCAGCGTGCGCATCGCCTGGGCCCGGTCCCGTACCAGCTCGGTGGGGCGGCCCGGCGGCAGCAGCTCGGCCGCCGTGAGCAGCCCGGTCACCGGGGTACGCAGCTCATGGGCGATGTCCGCGGTGACCCGCCGCTCCGCCTCGATCCGTTCGTTCAGCGCGTCGGTCAGCGCGTCGACCGCCCGCGCCAGCTCGTCGGTCTCGTCGCGCACGACGCCGCCGACCGCCTCCCTGACCCGTACGTCCGTCTGCCCCTGGGCGACCCGGCCCGCCGCGGCCGCCGCCTTGCGCAGCCGCCGGGAGAGCTGGCCGCCGATGAGCACCCCGAGCGCGCAGCCGCCGAAGACCACCGAGACCGAGCCGATGATCAGGGCCCGGTCCAGGTCGTCCATGATCGTGGCGGAGCGGTCCGCGAACCGGGTGTGCAGCGAGAGCACGTCGCCGTTGGTCAGCGGCACCGCCGCCCAGACCTCGGGAACCCCGTCGGAACTCTGTGTCACATGGGTGGCCCGGCGGTTCTTGCGGACCTCGTCGCGCAGGCTCTGCGGGATCGTCGGGTCGTTCAGCTTCGCCCCGAACTTCGGCCCGCCCCGCTGCATGCTCGTCGCCTCGTAGAAGCGCTGGGCGCCCAGCAGCCGCTCCAGCTGCACCTCGCGGGCGTTCTCGATCATCGAGACGCGGGCCGCGTTGTGCACCACGAGGCTCAGCGCCACCGCGATGAGCGCGCCGACCGCCGCGATGGCGATGCTGATCTTCCAGCGGACACCGGTCCGCAGCGCCAGTCGCTTCATCCGGGCCTCAGCCGCGCAGTTTGTAGCCGAAGCCGCGGACCGTGTCGATCCGGTCCTGGCCGATCTTGGTGCGCAGCCGCTGGACGTGGACGTCCACGACCCGGGTGTCACCGCCCCAGCCGTAGTCCCAGACCCGCTCCAGGAGCTTGTCGCGGGACAGCACGGTGCCCGGCGCCGACGAGAACTCCAGCAGCAGCCGCATCTCGGTGGGCGTCAGCGCCACCTGCTCACTGGCGCGCCGCACCTCCATACCGTCGGTGTCGACCTCCAGATCGCCGAAGACCAGCACCCCGCCGAGCGCCTCGGTGTCCTCCTCCGTACCGCCCTGACCCGGGCCGTCCGGTCCGGCCGCGTGGCCGAAGCGGCGCAGCACCGCCCGGATGCGGGCGACCAGGACCGCGCCGTCGAAGGGCTTGGTGACGTAGTCGTCGGCCCCGGCCTCCAGGCCGAGCACCACGTCGATCGAGTCGGCCCGGGCGGAGAGCATGATCACCGGTACGGTCGACTCGTCCCGGATGCGGCGGCACAGGCTCACCCCGTCCAGGCCCGGCACCATCACGTCGAGCAGGGCGATGTCCGGCCGGTCGGCGCGGAACGCCTCCAGACCGGAGAGCCCGTCGGGCATCGCGGTGACCGTGAAGCCGACCCGCTCCAGGGCGAGCTGGGTGGCCTCGCGGATGACGTCGTCGTCCTCGACGAAGAGGACGTGGGTCTCGGCCATGGCGCTGCTTCTCGCTTTCCGTTCCTGCCCGGTTCCACCGGCGTGACGTCGTTCCTGCCCGGGGCCGGAGCCGCCGGGTGTCAGTTCCTGTCCGGCTTCACCGGTCCGTCCGAGGGAACCGGCTCCGGTTCCACCGGATCCACCGGCTCCGACTGCACGGGCAGATCACCGTCCGCGCCCTCGACGGCACGGCTGAAGTCGTTGTGCACCCGGTCGTGCTCGGTGAAGCGGTCGCTCGCCCAACGGTAGGTGACCACCTCCGAGCCGGAGGGGGACGACAGCGGATCCTTCGACCCGTAGACCTGGGTCGTCACCACCAGGTCGCCCCGGTCGATCGTGCCGTAGACGGCGGGGACCTCGGCCGAGAAGACGTTCTTGTACGCGCCGTCGTCGTCCGCCCGGTAGACGTACGTCCCGACGCTCACCGAGTCGGCGCAGCTCATCACGTTGACGACCACGTCGGCGGACGGGCCGCCGGTCAGCGACCCGTAGGAGGTGTCGACCGGATAGGCCTTGCCCGCGCAGGGCCTGAGCCCCTCCCTGACCTGCTCGCCCACCTTGGGGTCGCCCTGGAGGAGCCGTACGGCGTCGACCCGCCGGACGGGTGGGGTCGTGCCGGAAGGGCTGGCCTGCGGGGTGATCTGGGCGACCGGCTGACTGCCCGCGGGGCCCTCGTCGCGGGTGCCGGTGCCACCGGTGGAGCAGCCGACGCAGAACAGCCCGAAGGCGGCGAGTCCGGCCAAGGCCGTGCCACTCGCCGCCATACCGGCCCGGAAGCCCCGGCTCCGGCCCGGTCTGCCCGGGTCGTCGCCGTCGTCCGGGCCACCGGGGCCGGTCGGGGAGCCGTCCCCGAAGCCGTGCCCGAAGCCGTCCCCGCCGCTGCTGCTGCCGCTCAGGCCGCGCACCGCTCCATCCCCCGCTCGTCGTGACGCCCGTTCCGCTGCGCCGATGTGTGTGCCCTCGCCCCCCGCACCGACGTGACCGGCGACCGCTGGGCGGGGACCCGGGCGGAGACGGCCGGCGCCGCGCTCCGGTGGCTCCCGGTCTCCCGGGCGACCGCCTCGCGGCTGTCCAGCTCGCGGCTCTCCAGCTCCTGGCGCAGTCGCGCCAGCGCCCGGTGCAGCGTGCTCTTGACCGTACCGGCCGACATGCCGAGCGCCGCGGCCGTCTCCTCCGTGCTCATCTGCTCCCAGTGTCGCAGGACGACGACGCTGCGCTGCTTGGGAGCCAGAATGCCCAGAATGTCCATCAGGAGGGCGCGGTCGGCGCGCTGCTCGCTGCCGTCCTCGACGCTCGCGTCGGGCAGCTGCTCGGTCGGCACCTCTTCGAGCTTGCGCGCCCGCCACCACTCCGTACGGGTGTTGATCATGACGCGGCGCAGATAGGCGTCGGCCAGCGACTTGTCGGCGATGCCGTCCCAGCGGCCGTAGGTGCGGACCAGGGCGGTCTGCAGCAGGTCCTGGGCGTCCACGGGGTCGGGAACCAGACGGCGCGCGCTGCGCAGCAGCGCCTCCTGCCGTGTGCGTACGTAGTCCTCGAACGCGAGCACCTCGCCCTGCGCCATGACAACCGCCTCCGTCCCCGATGTTTCCCCGTGGTCACTGCTGTCGGAGACGCTACGGAGGCGTTGTCACGGCGATGTGCGGAGCAGCCGTAGGCCGGTGCACGGCTGCCCATCGGTTGTGTAACAGCGGGGTGGGGCGGGCCCCGGGAACGTCGGGCGGATCAGGTCAGCGGCAGCCGGTACCGGCCGTCGGCCAGCGGCTCGACGAGCCCGTCCGCCACCAGCCCGTCCAGCGCCCGGGCACGCTGCACCGGCTCCTGCCACACCGCGTCCAGCGCGGCCTGCGGCACCGGGTTCAGCGCGTCCCGCAACACCGCCAGCAGCCGCCCGCGCACCTGGCGGTCGGTACCGGCGTACGTCTGGCCCTTGCGCGGCGGCCCCTGGTGCGCGGGCTTCCCGGCCAGCCGCCAGGCACACCGCGAGGCGATCGGGCAGCGGTCGCAGTCCTCGTTGCGCGCGGTGCACACGAGCGCGCCCAGCTCCATCGTGGCCGCCGCCCAGCGCGCCGCCCGCTCGTCCTCCTCGGGCAGCAGCGCCCGCGCGAGCTTGCGCTCGGCGGCCGTGGTGGCGTTCGGCGGGTACTGGACGCCGGTCGCGGCACGGGCGAACACCCGGCGGACGTTCGTGTCGAGCACCGCGTGCCGCTGTCCGTACGCGAACGAGGCCACGGCCGCCGCCGTGTACTCGCCGATCCCGGGCAGCGCCAGCAGCTGGGCGTGCTCGCTCGGCACATCGCCGCCGTGCCGTTCCGTTATCGCCTGCGCGGCCCCGTGCAGGCGGAGCGCGCGGCGCGGGTAGCCGAGCCGGCCCCAGGCGCGGACCGCCTCCCCGGGCGCCTCGGCGGCCAGGTCGGCGGGGCGGGGCCAGCGGGCGAGCCACTGTTCGTACACCGGGAGGACCCGGTTCACCGGGGTCTGCTGCAGCATGAACTCGCTGACCATCACGCCCCAGGCGCCCGCTTCGGGGCGGCGCCAGGGCAGATCGCGGGCATGCTGCTCGAACCACCCGATGACGGGGGTGTGGAGGGAGGCGGCGGCGGGGGGCGTCTGGGGTGACGTCGAAGTCATGGCAGTCATGGCACTGACGATCCTGGCACGGAAGGAGGGGCGGGCGTCACGGGTGCGGGGGTGTCGCCCCGTGCGGCGGTCCCGCGGGTGCCAACGCCACCCGTTCTGTCCCCTGTGACCGTCTCGTGGCCGATTCCCGTGATGATGATCGGCAAAACTTGTGACCGGAGCGGCGGGTGGGGCCGGAGACGGCCCAGAACTCTCGTAGAGTTCGGACCGTGGGATCTATGCGCAATCCGGTCGGTCCGCTTCCCTCCAGCATCTACTGGCGACGAAGGGCGGTAGCGGGACTTCTGGTTGCGCTGCTCGCCGTGCTGATCGCCTGGGCGGTGACGTCCGGAGGAGGCGGCGGGGGCGGCCGGGACGACGGCAAGTCCGGCGGCTCCGGCCCGGCCAAGTCGATCGACCCCGGCCCTTCTGGCTCCGGCCCCGCGATCAGCCAACAGCCGGGCGGGCGCGACGAGTCGGACGAGGAGGACGGCTCCGGCGGATCGGGTGAGCCCTCGGGCGGCTCGTCCGACGGATCGTCAACCGGCGGTACGGATACGGGTTCCGGCGGCTCGTCGGGTACGGAGGCGGGTGCGGGCACGGCCGGTTCGGGCGGCGGTGGCACGGCGGGCCAGCAGGTTCCGGCCGGCTCCTCGCTCCCCGACTGCACGCCGGCCGCGGTGCAGTTGAGCCTGCGGACGAAGGTCAGTTACGGGCCCGACGACCGGCCGAGGTTCGAACTGATCGCGAAGAACACCTCGTCGACCACGTGCAAGGCCGACTTCGGGCCGAAGAACGCGGTGCTCACGGTCACCGAGGCGGGGGGCGAGGACGACGACCCGATCTGGTCCTCGAAGGACTGCCCCGCCGCGGCCGGTGCGCTGTTCCTCAAGGTGCCGGCGGGGGCGACGGTGGTCCACACGGTGGACTGGAACCGCACGCTGTCGGCCCCCGGCTGCGCGACGCCGCCGGCGGGCAAGGCGGGCCCGGGAACGTACCTCCTGGAGGCGAAGGCCCCCGGCGAACCGGTCCAACGAGCCTCTTTCGTCCTCACCAAGGACTGACCCGCCCCCCATCCCGTCCGACGCCCACTCCATCCCGTCCGGCGACCACTCCAGCCCGTCCGGCGTTTGAGGACGGAACCGTCGAGGTGGACGGGCGAGGCGTCGATGGGGCTGGTCGGGCCCGGAAACCCAGCCTGTCCGGCGCTTGAGGACGGAACCGTCCACGCGGACGGGCGAGGCGTTTGCGGGGTCGGGCCGCCACTCCAGCCCGTCCGGCGTTTGAGGACGGAACCGTCCAGGTGGACGAGCGAAGCGCCCAAGGGGTCGGGCCGGCCCGTATGAGCAGGTCTGCCGTGGTCCAAGGTTCCGTCCTCAATCGCCGGACGGGCTTGGTTGTGGTCCGGGCCGGCCCGTATGAGCAAGGCCTGCCGTGGTCCAGGGTTCCGTCCTCAAACGCCGGACGGGCTGGGAGGGCGCCGGACGGGCTGGAAGGGTCAGACGTAGCGTTCCAGGATCGACGACTCCGCCAACCGCGACAGCCCCTCGCGCACACTCCGCGCCCGGGCCTCGCCCACCCCGTCCACCGTCTGGAGATCGTCCACGCTGGCCGCCAGCAGCTTCTGGAGGCCACCGAAGTGCTCCACCAGCCGCTCGATGATCGCCCCCGGCAGCCGCGGCACCTTCGCCAGCAGCCGGAAGCCCCGCGGCGACACCGCCGAGTCCAGCGTCTCCGGCGAGCCGCTGTAGCCCAGCGCCCGCGCCACCACCGGCAGCTCCAGCAGCTCCGTGTGGCTCAGGGAGTCCAGCTCGGTCAGCGCCTCGGCCACCGTGCGCGACCGTTTCGCCGTCGGTTCGGGGACGTAGTCCCGGACGACCAGCTCCCGCTCCGGCTCCACCCCGGCGATCAGCTCGTCCAGCTGGAGCGAGAGGAGCCGTCCGTCGGTGCCGAGCTCGACCACGTACTCCGCGATCTCCGTCGCGATCCGCCGCACCATCTCCAGCCGCTGCGCCACCGCCGTCACGTCCCGGACGGTGACCAGGTCCTCGATCTCCAGCGCGGACAGCGTGCCCGCCACCTCGTCGAGGCGCAGCTTGTACCGCTCCAGCGTCGCGAGCGCCTGGTTGGCCCGGGACAGGATCGCGGAGGACTCCTCCAGGACCCGCCGCTCCCCGTCCACGTACAGCGCGATCAGCCGCATCGACTGGGAGACCGAGACGACGGGGAAGCCGCACGCCTTGGAGACCCGGTCCGCCGTACGGTGCCGGGTGCCCGTCTCCTCCGTGGGGATCGAGGCGTCCGGGACCAGCTGCACCCCGGCCCGCAGGATCTTGGTCATGTCCTTGTCCAGGATCAGCGCCCCGTCGAGCTTGCACAGCTCGCGCAGGCGCGTCGCCGTGAACTCCACGTCCAGCACGAATCCGCCGGTACACATCGACTCGACGGTTCTGTCCATGCCCAGCACGATCAGGCCACCGGTATTGCCGCGGAGAATGCGCTCCAGGCCGTCCCGCAGGGCCATTCCGGGCGCGACCGCGCTCAACGAGGCGCGCATCAGCGCCTCGTTACCGGTGCCTTGGCCGGACTTTCCGGGCGTCGTCGCCCGGTCGTTGGCTGCCACTGCACTCCTCCGGTCACAGGTTTGCGGTGCCCTTGCGTCCCCCATGCCGTGTCCACGGGCGGGCGAGACCAGGGCAAAGTCTACCGGCGCGCGTTGTCTTCCTGACGAGGCTGCGGCGCCTCTTGACGAGACCGGCGCGGGAGGACCCGCAGAGCATCGCCCATGTCGGCGACTTCCGTGACCTTCATACCGGCCGGGACCTTCCCCGGATCGGTCGGAACGAGCGCGTGGGTGAAGCCCAGCCGGTGTGCCTCGGCCAGCCTCCGCTGCACCCCGGTGACCCTTCTGACCTCGCCCGCGAGCCCCACCTCGCCGATCGCGACCAGGTTCTTCGGGAGCGGGGTGTCGCTGGCGGCGCTGGCCAGCGCGAGCGCGATGGCCAGGTCGGCGGCGGGCTCGGTGAGCTTCACACCGCCCACCGTCGCGCTGTAGATGTCCCGCTTGCCGAGCGCGCTGATCCGGCCGCGCTGCTCCAGCACGGCGAGCATCATCGAGACCCGGGAGGTCTCCAGACCGGAGGTGGTGCGCCGGGGCGAGGGGATCTGCGAGTCGACGGTGAGCGCCTGCACCTCGGCGACCAGCGGCCGCTTGCCCTCCAGCGTCACGGTGAGGCAGGTGCCCGGCACCGCCACGTCGCGGCGGGTCAGGAAGAGGCCCGAGGGGTCGGCGAGACCGGTGATGCCCTCGTCGTGCAGCTCGAAGCAGCCGACCTCGTCGGTCGCCCCGTAACGATTCTTGACGCCGCGCACCAGCCGCAGCCGGGCGTGCCGGTCGCCCTCGAAGGAGAGCACCACGTCCACCAGGTGCTCCAGCAGCCGGGGCCCGGCGATGGCGCCGTCCTTGGTGACGTGGCCGACCAGCAGCGTGGCCATCCCGCGTTCCTTGGACGCCCGGATCAGCGCCCCGGCGACCTCCCGGACCTGGGCCATTCCGCCGGGCGCGCCGTCGATCTCGGGCGAGGCGACCGTCTGCACCGAGTCCAGGATCAGCAGCGAGGGCTTCACCGCGTCCAGATGGCCGAGCACCGCGGAGAGATCGGTCTCCGCCGCGAGGTACAGGTGGTCGTTGATCGCCTTGATCCGGTCGGCCCGCAGCCGGACCTGGCTCGCGGACTCCTCGGCGGTCACATAGAGCGTGCGGTGGTCGTCGCTCGCCGCCTTGGCCGCCACGTCCAGCAGCAGCGTCGACTTGCCGACGCCCGGCTCGCCGGCCAGCAGCACGACCGCGCCCGGCACGAGCCCGCCGCCGAGCACCCGGTCCAGCTCACCGACGCCGGTCGAGCGGGCGGTGGCCGTACGGCTGTCGACCTGACCGATCGGCAGCGCCGCCGTGGAGACCCGGCCCGCCGCCGTGGTGCGCACGGCGGGCGCGCCGCCGAACTCCTCGACC
>MUNB01000143.1 GCA_002154345.1 Streptomyces griseus | reverse complement strand
CCGGCGCCATCGAGGCGGGCCTGACGATCCTCACGCTCCAGCACGGGATGATCCCGCCGATCGCGAACCTGGACGCCCCCGAGCCCGGGTTCGACATCGACTGCGTCACCAAGGCCCCGCGCGAGGTGCCCGTACGGCGGGCCGTCAGCCACTCCTTCGGCTTCGGCGGCCAGAACGCGGTGATCGCCCTCCAGGCTCCGTAACCGCCGGACACGCCCTAAGTCCGTCCGGGCCGGTGCGGCGGGCCGATCCCGCGCCGCACCGGCCCCGCGCCCGGCGGCCCGCCGCACCGCGTCTGATCTGTGGTAAGCCGCGTGATAGCTTGCCGGGGCCAGTCGAACCCCAGCGACGGGGTCAGGGAATCCGGTGCGAGACCGGAACTGACGCGCAGCGGTGAGGGGGACGGGCGGGGCCACGGCCACTGGAGCACCCACCTGCTCCGGGAAGGCGTCCCGCCCGGACGAACCCGAGTCCGAAGACCTGCTGGCGCCCGCGCCCGCACCGGGGCACGGGATCCGTACGACGGGCTCCGCGGCTGGGCCCAGAGACACAGAGGTCCTTCGTGCTGTCCACGGCCACCCCCGCCCCGATACGTACCGCCGCCCTGCTCGCGGCGGGACTCCTCCTGCTGACCGCCTGCGGCGGGGGCGAAAGCACCGGGGCCGCCGACGGGAAGAAGACCGAGGGCTTTCCGCTCACCATCGAGAACTGCGGGCGCACCGTCACGGTGAAGGCCCCGCCCCAGCAGGCCGTCTCCGTCGACCAGGGGTCGACCGAGATCCTGCTCTCGCTCGGGCTCGCCGACCGGCTCGCCGGGACCGCCACCTGGAGCGACCCGGTCATGAAGGGCCTGGAGAAGGCCAACGCCGGCGTCGAGCGGATCTCGGAGAACCGGCCCTCCTCGGAGAAGGTCCTCGACAAGGAACCCGACTTCCTCTCCGCCTCCTTCACCTCCACCCTCGCCAAGGGCGGCGTCGCACCCCGCGAACAGTTCGAGCAGCTCGGCGTCCCCACGTACATCTCGCCCGCCGACTGCGTCGGCAAGGACAACAGAGGCAGCGGCGACGGAGCCCGC
Source organism: Streptomyces griseus (assembly GCA_002154345.1). Taxonomy (GTDB): domain Bacteria; phylum Actinomycetota; class Actinomycetes; order Streptomycetales; family Streptomycetaceae; genus Streptomyces; species Streptomyces caviscabies. Next base: position 9,982 of record MUNB01000143.1, on the reverse strand, counting down.
ACCGCGCCCCTGACCATGGACAGCGTCTACACCGAAGTCCGGGAACTCTCCCAGGTGTTCGGCGTCCCCGAGCGCGGTGACGCCCTGGTGAAGAAGCTCCAGGAACGGGTGGCGAAGGCCGCCGAAGGCGTCGACGGATCCAAGGCCTCCCTCCTCTACTGGTTCTCCGACTCCAAGGCCCCCTACCTCGCGGGCTGTTGCGGCGCCCCCGGCGTCATCACCAAGGAACTCGGCGCGAAGAACGTCTTCGACGACACCCACGACGAATGGCCCCAGATCAGCTGGGAGACCGTCGCCGACCGCAACCCCGACGTCCTGGTCATCGGTGACCTGAGCCGTACGACGCAGACCGCCGAGAGCGCCGAGAAGAAGATCGAGTTCCTGGAGTCCAACCCGGTCACCAAGACGATGGACGCCGTCAGGAACCGCCGTTACGTACTGCTCAGCGGCCAGGCCATGAACCCCACCATCCGGACCGTCGAGGGCCTGGAGCGCGTCGCGGCCGGGCTGCGCGACTTCGGGCTCGCGGGGTGAGCGCCGATAGCCGTACTGCCGTGAAGGCGGCCGACCCGCCGCCTGCCGCCACCCGCCCCGCCCGGCGCGGCGCGCCGCTCACCGTGCTGCTCCGGAGCGGCGGCCTGCTCCTCCTGCTGGCCTCCGTCGCGGTCGCCGTGACCATCGGGCCCGCCCGGATCTCCGTGCCCGACGTCTGGTCCGCCGTCGCCGCGCACCTCGGGTTCGGCGCCGGTGACCTCAGCCCGATCCGGGACGGCATCATCTGGAACCTCCGGATGCCCCGCACCCTCCTCGCCGCCGTGTGCGGCGCGGGGCTCGCGGTGTGCGGCACGGTGATGCAGTCCCTGCTGCGCAACCCGCTCGCCGACCCCTTCGTCCTCGGCGTCTCCTCCGGAGCCTCGACCGGGGCGGTCGTGGTGGTCGTCCTCGGGGTCGGCGGGGGAGCGGTGTCGCTGTCGGCCGGGGCGTTCGCCGGGGCCATCTGCTCGTTCGCCCTGGTGCTGTTGCTCAGCCACACCCTCGGCGGCTCCACCGACCGGGTCGTCCTCTCCGGCGTCGCCGCGATGCAGCTCTTCTCCGCCCTCACCTCCTTCGTCGTGATGACCTCCGCCGACGCCGAACAGACCCGCGGGGTGCTGTTCTGGCTCCTCGGCTCGCTCAGCGGCGTCGGCTGGAGCGAGGTCGCCCTCTGCTCCGCGGTGCTCGCCGTCTGCCTGGTGGTCTGCCTGGCCCACGCCCGTACGCTCGACGCCTTCGCCTTCGGGCAGGACGCCGCCGCCGCGCTCGGCGTGAACGTCGCCCGCACCCGGATCGTGCTGCTCTGCACCACCGCCCTGCTGACCGCCGCCCTGGTCAGCGCGGCCGGGGCGATCGGCTTCGTCGGCCTGGTGCTGCCGCACGCGGCCCGCGCCCTCACCGGCTCCGGGCACCGGCGTCTCCTCCCGGTCACCGCGCTCGCCGGGGCGGTCTTCCTGGTGTGGGTCGACACCCTCGCCCGGACCGTCCTGGACCCGCAGGAGGTACCGGTCGGCGTCGTCACCGCGCTGATCGGCGTCCCCGCCTTCGTCCTCGTCCTGTACCGCACCCGGAGCACGTCATGAGCCTCCTCGGCAACGGCGGCCTGCGGGCCGAACGGGTCGGCCGGGAGGCGGGCGGCCGGCTCATCCTCGACGGCGTGGACATCGCTCCGCCGCCCGGCTCCACCGTCGGACTCATCGGCCCCAACGGCTCCGGCAAGTCCACCCTGCTGCGGATCCTCGCGGGCCTCCTCGCCCCGGCCGCCGGTGTCGTCACCCTGGACGGGAACCCCCTCGCCGGCCTCGGCCGCCGCACCGTCGCCCGCCGGATCGCGGTCGTCGACCAGCACGCGGTCACCCAGGTCGACCTCAGCGTCCTCGACGTCGTACGCCTCGGCCGCATCCCGCACCGCCGCGCCTGGTCCGCCCCCGACCGCACCGACGAGGACGCCGTCGCCGAGGCGCTGCGGCGCACCGGGCTCACGGACCGGGCCGGCCAGTCCTGGCACACCCTGTCCGGCGGCGAACGCCAACGCGTCCAGATCGCCCGGGCCCTGGCCCAGCAGCCCCGCGAACTCCTCCTGGACGAACCGACGAACCACCTCGACATCCAGCACCAGCTGGACCTGCTCGCCCTGGTCGCCGAACTCCCCGTCACCAGCGTCGTCGCGCTGCACGACCTCAACCTCGCCGCGATGTTCTGCGACCGGATCACCGTGATGAAGGCCGGCCGGGTCGTCGCGGGCGGCACCCCGGCCGAGGTCATCACCGGCGAACTCATCGAGGACGTCTACGGGGTCCGGGCGGTCGTCACCCCGGAAGGCCCCGACGGACGCCCCTCGGTACGGTTCCTGCCGCGCCGCTGAGCGCCGTACGGTCCTCGCGGTCGCGTCGCACCGGCCGGACCGGTGTACCGGCCGGGCCCGGACAGCCCGCCGGGCGGACCCGTGTACGAGTCCGCCCGGCGGCCGAGGACGTGGGAGCGGCCGTATGGCCACCTGAGGAGGTGCTGGTCAGCGGCGTCGCCCCTGGCCGAACTCGCCACCGGTGTCCTTGCCGGTGCCCATGTCCTTGCCGTCCGCGTAGTCGATCTTCTCCTTGCGGATCTCGGCGGAGACTTCCTTCTGCTCGGTGACCCGGTTGGTCTCCAGCCGGACCCGCTCCACCGGCACGGCCTCCTTGCGCACGGTGGCGCGCTCCGCGTGCAGCGTGACCTCGACGTCCTGCTCACCGAGGTCCGTCGTCCCGGCGGTCTTCTCGCCGGGCTGGAGCGGTTCGCGGACCACGCGTACCTCTTCGTGGGAGACGGGCACGGTCCGGGTGACCTCCTCGGTCACCACGTACTTGTGCAGCCGCGCCCTGCCGCTCTCGTACTCCTCCTTGCCGACGTGCAGTTGCTCCTCGGAGCGGATCATCTCCTCCTTGCCGCTCATGTCGGCCGCCCGGGACGTGCCCGCTCCGGCGCCCGCCAGCGGGCGTGCCGTGGTGGCGGCGTCCGTGTCGCGGTGCCTGCCCGTACCGCTGCCTGCTCCTGCCATGCCCGCAGCTCCTGTCGTTCCCGCGCCGGCCATCCCGGCGCTCGTCCCGGTCGTGGTCGCCTTCCCGGTCGCCTTGGCTCCGGGGGGCGTTCCGGCCGCGCCTGCCGCACCCGCGGCACCGGCCGCGCCCATCGCCCCGGTCCCGGCGGTGGTCGGCGCGTCCATGCCGGCCGACCGGTTGTCACCGAGGTTGCCGGACTTCCTGGTCAGGCCGTAGTGCCGGTACAGCTCCTCCTCCTCCGCGACGGAGAGGTGCGCGTCCGCGTCCACCCGCGGTGCGTCCTTGACGCTGTCCTTCGGATGGGCGACGTGCAGGTCGGAGCCCACTCGACGGGCTCCGGCGAGCGGGACGAAGCTCTCCTTCATACCGAACAGGCCGGTCTTGACCGTGACCCAGTCGGGCTTGCCGGTGTCGTCGTCGACGTACACCCGGCCCACACTGCCGACCTTCTCGCCGTCGTTGTCGTACACGGTCAGACCGTCGAGTTCTCCGGAATCCGTGAAACCGTCAGCGGCTCCCATAACCGATTCCTCCTCTTGGGCACGCCCTGTGGTTGGCTCCACCGGAGGTGGCGCGTCCGGATTCCATCGCGCCTCACCCGCATGCACGTTGCAACCGCCCGCTTGCCCGGATCGAGGTCCCCGAAGGCCCGGTGCGGGGCCTTGGCCGCGTACGGCGGGGCCGGGCCGCTCCGAAACCTATTAGGCCAAATGGGTGACGCCGCAGGTCCCGCATATGATCGGCGGACCGCGGCGGCCGTACGACGGACCACCGCCGACCTGCCGAATCAGCCGACCCGCCGAGCCACCAGGGGTGCGCCATCTCTTCCGTACGCGTCCGGCTGCCCGCGCAACGCGGCGAACTGCGCGACCGGCACGAGGACGGGCACCGCGTCCACCACCTCCTCTGGCGGCTGGGGCCCGGTGTCCGGGTCTGCAGCAGCGCGGTGCTCGGCGGCGGCATCGGCCCTCGCGCCTGGATCCTCAACGCCCAGGTCCCCGGCGGTTACCCGCGCCTCGACCCGGACCGTCACCTCGCCGAGATCGCCGCCGCGGAGGGGCTCACCGGACCGGGCGCCGGGCTGATGACCGCCGCCGACGTCGCCGCGTACACGACCGGCCACGACGGTGGTGTCACGGCGACCGTCACGGCGGGCCTCGGTGTACGGGGCTGGGCGGCGGCCCCCGACGACGACCGGGCGCCCTCGTTCCGGCCCGGCACGGTCAACATCGTCGTCACCCTTCCCGTCGCGCTCTCCGACGCCGCCCTCGTCAACGCCGTCGCCACCGCCACCGAGGCCAAGGTCCAGGCCCTTCTGGACGCCGGACTCGACTGCTCGGGCACCCCCACCGACGCCGTGTGCGTCGCCGCCCCCGAACCGGGGCCCGACGGCGGCGAACCCTTCGCCGGACCCCGCTCCACCTGGGGCGCGCGGATCGCCCGCGCCGTCCACACGGCCGTACTGGCGGGAGCCCGCCCGGCCGCGTGACCGGGTCAGACCACCGTCACCGCGTGCCGCACCACCGCGTCGAACAGATAGCCCTGGGTGTTGTGCGCGGTGGCCACCGGCTGCCTCCGTCCCGAACGGTCGCTCGCCCGCGCCAGCAGCACGGCGGGACCCCGCTCCCTCGGCACCCAGTCCGCCGCCCAGCGCACCCAGCTCCCGGCCCTTGGCTCGTCCCGCAGCCGGGCCGTCCGCCAGTGCGTACCGCCGTCGGTGCTGACCTCCACGGCCCGCACGGGCGCACCGCCCGACCAGGAACGCCCCGTCAGCAGCGCACGCCGGTGGGCGCGGAACGAGGCGCCGGGGGCCAGCTCGAAGGCGCTCTTCAGCGTCTGCCGGGTCAGCGGCGCGCTTCCCTCGGGCGGATACCCGGGACCGAACAGCCGGTAGAGGCCGGTGTTCCACGGCGTGAGCAGCGGCTCGGCGCTCACCTCGATGTCGCCGACCCACTTGATGTTGGCGATGCCCACCCACGACGGCACGATCAGCCGGACCGGGTGGCCGTGGTCGGGCGGCAGCGGCTCGCCGTTCATCTCGTACGCGAGCAGCACGTCGTCCAGCGCCTTCGCCACGGGCAGCGGGCGGCGCACCCGCCCCAGGTTCACCCCGTCGGTGACGACCTCCGCGTCCAGGCCGCGCGGCAGCACGTCCACCGCGTGCCGCCCGATCCCCGCCCGGCGCAGGACGTCCGCGAGCCGCACCCCGCGCCAGCGCGCCGTTCCGATCGCCCCGAGGGTCCACGCCGTGCCGCTGACCGGCTGGCCCTGCTGCGAGGTGAAGTAGCTGCGCCCGTTGCCCGCGCACTCCACGAACGCGGTCCGGGTCACCGGGGGCAGGGCCAGCAGATCGGCGAACGTGAAGTCCACCGGGCCGCCCCGCAGCCCGTCGCCCCACACCGTCAGCTTCCAGCCGGCCCGGTCGATGCGCGGGGTGGCGGTGTGGTTGCGGACGAAGAACCGGTCGGCGGGGGTGAGCAGACCGGTGTCCCGCAGGGCGTCGAAGTTCGTCTCCGCGTTGGTGCCGCGCAGCGTGAACAGCTCCGGCGGCAACGGCTTGACCACCCCGGGCAGCCCGTCGGCCGCCCGCGCCGGTGCGGCGACCGAGGCGAGCGGTACGGCGGCGGAGGCGGCCGCGACCAGCTTCAGCAGATCGCGGCGCTCGATCCCGGCGGAGCGTGCCCGGCCCCGGGACCACTGTCGCATCCGTATCCGGTCGTAGGCGTCCTCGGTCGGCACCGGGCTCATGGAAACTCCTCGTGGGTCAGGTCAGGGGTGACGTGGGGGTGGGGACGGGGTCGGGTGCGGTACGGGGCTGCGGGAGCGGCGCGAGCAACTCCCGTACGAGGCTGCCCACCTGCTCCGTCTCGATGAGGAAACCGTCGTGCCCGCAGGGCGAGACGATGGTGCGCGACGCGTCCGCCCCCGGGAGCAGCGCCGCCAGCCGTTCCTGCTGCACCAGGGGATACAGCCGGTCCGAGTCCACCCCCGCGACCAGGGCGGGCATGTCCGCCCGGCGCAGCGCACGGGCGATCCCGCCCCGGCCCCGGCCGACGTCGTGCCCGTTCATCGCCTCGGTGAGCGTCACATAGCTCCCCGCGTCGAACCGGCGTACCAGCTTGTCCGCGTGGTGGTCGAGGTAGGACTCCACCCGGTAGCGGCCGCCGTGCGCGGGCTCCTCCCCGGGCTGCGGGCGGCCGCCGAAGCGGGCGTCGAGCTCGGGTTCGCCCCGGTAGGTGATGTGGGCGATGCGGCGCGCCTGCCCGAGGCCCCGGTGCGGGCCCTCGCCCGGGGACGCCCGGTGGTAGTCGCCGCCCCGCCACCCCGGGTCGGAGCGGATCGCGGCGATCTGCACCGAACCCCAGGCGATCTGATCGGCGGACGCGGCGGCCGGGGCGGCGAGCACGAGCAGCGATCCGGTCCGCCCGGGCCTGCTGACCGCCCACTCCAGGGCCCGCATGCCGCCCATCGACCCGCCGACGACGGCCGCCCACCGGTCGATGCCCAGCGCGTCGGCGAGCGCCGCCTCGGCCGTCACCTGGTCCCGCACGCTCAGATACGGGAAGAGGGACCCCCACGGTGTGCCGTCGGGCCCGACGGAGGACGGACCGGTGCTGCCCTGGCAGCCGCCCAGGACATTGGGCGCGACGACGAACCAGCGGTCGGTGTCGAGCGCCCGGCCCGGACCGACCAGCGCGTCCCACCAGCCGGGCGTCGGATGGCCCGGCCCCGCCGGCCCGGCGACATGGCTGTCGCCCGTCAGCGCGTGCAGCACCAGCACGGCGTTGGAGCCGTCCGCCGCCCGCTGCCCCCAGGTCTCGTAGGCCAGGCGCACCCCCGGCAGCCGGACCCCGGACTCCAGGGGCAGCGGATCCTCGATCGCCGCCCAGCGGCGACGACCGGGCGGGTCCCCCTCGCGCCGGCCGCCGGAGGCCGGCGCGAGGGGGAGTGCGCGGTGCGCGGCCGTACGGTTCAGGACGCCGCCTTCGCGGCCCGGAACCCCGCCTCCAGATCCGCCTTGAGGTCGTCCACGTTCTCCAGCCCCACCGACAGCCGCACCAGCCCGGGCGTCGCGCCGGTGGCGACGAGCTGCTCCTCGGTGAGCTGACTGTGGGTGGTGGAGGCCGGGTGGATGATCAGGCTCCGTACGTCACCGATGTTGGCGAGGTGGCTGAACAGCCCGACGGCGTCCACGAACTGCCGGCCCGCCTCGGCTCCGCCCGTCAGCTCGAAGGCCAGCACGGCCCCGGCCCCGCGCGGCAGATAGCGCTGCCCGGCCTCGTACCAGCGGTTCGACTCGAGACCCGCGTAGTGGACGGTCGCCACCTCGTCGCGCCGCTCCAGCCAGCGGGCGAGCTCCAGCGCGTTGGAGGTGTGCCGCTCCAGCCGGAGGCTGAGCGTCTCGATGCCCTGGAGCAGCAGGAACGCCGAGTGCGGCGCGAGGGCGGGGCCCAGGTCGCGCAGCAGCTGCACCCGGAGCTTCACCGCGAACGCGCTCGGGCCCAGGTCGGGCCAGTAGCGCAGTCCGTGGTAGCTCGGGTCGGGCTCCTGGAAGTCGGGGAAGCGGTCGGCGTGCGCCCCGAAGTCGAACGTACCGGCGTCCACGACCACGCCGCCGATCGTCGTGCCGTGTCCGCCGAGGAACTTGGTCGCCGAGTGGACCACGATGTCCGCGCCGTGCTCGATCGGCCGCAGCAGGAAGGGCGTCGGCACGGTGTTGTCGACGATCAGCGGCACCCCGGCCTCGTGCGCGGTGTCCGCGACGGCCCTGACGTCCAGTACGTCGCCGCGCGGATTGCCGAGCGTCTCGGCGAAGAAGGCCTTGGTGGTGGGCCGGACGGCGGCCCGCCACGACTCCAGGTCCTCCGGGTCCTCGACGAACGTCACCTCGACGCCGAAGCGGGGAAGCGTGTGGCGGAAGAGGTTGTAGGTGCCGCCGTACAGCGAGGGGGAGGAGACGATGTGGTCCCCGGCCCCGGCCAGCGTCAGGATCGCCAGCGTCTCGGCGGCCTGCCCCGAGGCCAGCGCCACCGCCGCGACCCCGCCCTCCAGAGCGGCGATGCGCTGCTCCAGGACGTCCTGGGTGGGGTTGTGGATGCGGGTGTAGATGTTGCCGGGCTCGGCCAGCGAGAACACGTCGGCCGCGTGCTTCGTGTCGCGGAAGACGAAGGACGTCGACTGGTAGATCGGCACCGCGCGGGCGCCGGTCGTCGGGTCCGGGGCCGCGCCGGAGTGGATCTGCTTGGTCTCGAACGACCAGGCGGCGCCGGGGTCCTGCCGGTTCTGGTCCTCGGGGGTGTGGCCTGCGGTGACGGAGTCGAGGGGCTGGCTCATGTGGTACCTCGCACGGGGGCGGTGACGGGCTGAATTCGGACCGTAGGACGCGCTCCGCCCTCTCGGAAGCGTGTCGCCCGCTTGGCCACGAACCCGCAACGGCCCGTCATCCCCCGCAACACGGCGGCAACGGGGCCGCCATGCGGGGCCCCGGAACCACCGCCCGCTCAGCGGGCCGCCGGCACCTCGGCGATCGAGCGGCCCGCCCACTCGGGCGCCGGCTCGACGAGCGAGGTCAGCCGTTCCCGTACGGAATCCGGGAACGGGGCGGTGCGGCCGGCCCGTTGGTCCACGTGGAGCGCCAGCAGCTCGCTCGTGGCCACCGGGGCGGCCTCCGGCTCCGGTACGTCGTCCGGCGCGTCGACCACGTACAGCTCGTGGCAGAAGCGCGCCTTCTTCGCGTCCGCCCCCAACAGGCGGGTGCGGACGACGAGATGGGCGCCCTCGGGCACGTCGCGGAGATAGCGCAGATGCGACTCGACGGTGTAGAGCGAGCAGCCGGTGCGCTCCCGGTAGCCGGCGTGCAGACCGGTCTCGATCATCATCGCGTCGGTGGCGTACCCGAAGACGAGGACGTAGAACGCCTCGCTCATATGGCCGTTGTAGTCGATCCACTCGGGCCGCACGGTGCTGCGGGAGAGGGGAAGGCCGGTGGCGGTGTCCTGCACGGTGTCGTCCTCGGGATGGGTGTCCACGTGGTCGGTGTCCTCGGAACGCGTGTGCTCGCTCATCGGGTCGCCGCCTCCTCGGCGGACCGGGGCAGCCGGCCCGTGGCCCGCAGCACGTCGATCACGCCGCGGTCCCGCTCGGCCACCAGATCGGCGATGCTCCGGCCGTCCGCCGCCTCCTCGCAGCCGGCCACCACCGCCTCGTACAGGGCACGGTCCAGTTCGGGTGCTTCGAGCCGGGTCCAGGGCGACTTCAGCGACGGGCCGAAGTGGTCGAGCATATGGGCCATCCCGCCCTCGCCGCCCGCGAGCGCGAACGTGAGCATCGGACCCATCACGGCCCAGCGGAGCCCCGGCCCCTCCGTGATCGACGCGTCTATCTCCTGTACGGTCGCCTCTCCGTTGGCGACCATGTGCAGGGCCTCGCGCCACAGGGCCTCCTGGAGCCGGTTGGCTATGAAGCCGGGCACCTCGCGGTCCATGGTGATCACGGACTTGCCCGCGACGGCGTAGAAGCGCGATGCCCACCCGACCGCGGCGGGCGCGGTCCGGTCACCGCCGACGACCTCGACCAGCGGGATGAGGTAGGGCGGGTTGAAGGGGTGTCCGACGACGAGCCGTCCGGGGTCGGCGGCCTCGGTCTGCATGTCGGTCATCGGATAGCCGGAGGTCGACGAGGCGATCACCGTACCGGCGGGCGTGGCGGCGTCCAGCCGGGCCAGCAGATCACGCTTCAGCTCCAGCTTCTCCGGGGCGCTCTCCTGGACGAACTGGGCCTCGGCCACGGCCTCTTCGAGGGTCGCGGTGACGGTGAGCCGGTCCTGCGACGCTCCGTCGGCCAGGCCGAGCTGTTCCAGCGCGGGCCAGGCGGCGGCGACCAGTCGACGCAGCCGGTCGGCGGCGTCGGGG
>MUNB01000142.1:5569-21421 GCA_002154345.1 Streptomyces griseus | reverse complement strand
ACCACCGACGTCTCCACCTGGACACCGGGGTCCACCTCCTGGACCAAGCTCTCCACCAGCTTCACGACCGGCGCGAACACCACATCGGTGACCGTCTACACCCACGGCTGGTACGGGCAGGCCGCCTACTTCGCCGACGACTTCGAGGTGACCGGACCCGACGGCGGGGGCGGCGAGGAGCCCGGACCGGTCATCCCGGCGGCCCCCGGCGGCCTCGCGGCGGGCGCCACGACCACGTCCTCCGTCGCCCTGTCCTGGAACGCCGTCTCCGGCGCCACCGGATACACCGTGTACCGCGACGGCACGAAGGCCACCACCTCCACCGGCACCTCGGCGACCGTCACCGGCCTGTCCGCCGACACCGCGTACCAGTTCTCCGTGAGCGCCACCAACGCGGCCGGCGAGTCGGTCAAGTCGGCCGCCATCAGCGCCCGTACGGCCAAGGAGGGTACTGGCCCCGGCCCCGGGCCCGCCGTGCCGAAGCACGCGGTGACCGGCTACTGGCAGAACTTCAACAACGGCGCGGCCGTCCAGAAGCTCAGCGACGTCCCGGCCGACTACGACATCATCGCGGTCTCCTTCGCGGACGCCACGCCGACCCAGGGCGCGGTCACCTTCAACCTGGACACCGCCGGGCTGAACGGCTACACCGAGGCGCAGTTCCGCTCCGACATCAAGGCCAAGCAGGCGGCCGGCAAGAACGTCATCATCTCGATCGGCGGCGAGCTGGGCACGGTCCGGGTCGACAACGACGCCTCCGCCACCGCGTTCGCCAACTCGGTGTACGCGCTGATGCAGGACTACGGCTTCAACGGGGTCGACATCGACCTGGAGAACGGTCTCAACGCCACCTACATGACGAAGGCGCTGCGCCAGCTGTCGGCGAAGGCGGGCAGCGGTCTGGTCATCACGATGGCCCCGCAGACGATCGACATGCAGTCGACGTCGGGTGAGTACTTCAAGACGGCGCTCAACGTCAAGGACATCCTGACCGTCGTCAACATGCAGTACTACAACAGCGGTTCGATGCTCGGCTGCGACGGCAAGGTCTACTCGCAGGGCTCGGTGGACTTCCTCACCGCGCTCGCCTGCATCCAGCTGGAGGGCGGTCTCGACCCGTCCCAGGTCGGCATCGGCGTCCCCGCCTCCACCCGGGGCGCGGGCAGCGGCTACGTCGCCCCGTCGATCGTGAACGCGGCGCTGGACTGCCTGACCAAGGGCACCAACTGCGGTTCGTTCAAGCCGTCGAAGACCTATCCGTCGCTGCGCGGCGCGATGACCTGGTCGACGAACTGGGACGCGACGGCCGGGTTCGCCTGGTCGAAGGCGGTCGGCCCGCACGTCCGCAGCCTGCCGTAACCCGTAACCCGCAGCCCGTAGCCCGTAACGCGCGACCCGTAACCGGTAGCTCGTGACCCGCAGCGCCGCCGCTCCCCCGGCGGCGCTGCGGCGTTTCCGCGCTCCGTGCTCCGTGCCGCGCGCTCCGTACTCTCCGTACTCTCAGTTCACCAGGGCAGTTCGCGCACCTGCTGCACGCACAGCACGACGAACAGCAGACCGGCCAGGGCGAGCATCCCGTTGCTCACCCATCCGTTGCGCCACTCACGGGGCGTACGAGGGGAGTTGAGCAGCCAGATCAGGGTCAGGGCGAGGAACGGCATGAAGAACGCGCCGAGCACCCCGTACGCGATGACCAGGCCGAAGGGCTCGTCCAGCCAGAGCAGGGTCATCGGCGGGAAGGTGAGCCAGAGGAGGTACGCGCGGAAGGGCAGCGAGCGCTGCTGGCGCTCGGTGACGGCGGGACCGGCCTGCGCCTCCGAAACCGCCGGGTCCGCCGGGTCCGCCGGAGCCGCCGGGGCCCGGAACCGCTCCACGAAGTCGGCGAACATCAGACTCACGCCGTGCCAGACGCCGATCAGCGACGAGAACGACGTGGCGAAGAAGCCGACCAGGAAGAGCTTGGCGGTGCCCGCGCCGAAGCGGTCCTCCAGCACCGCGCCCAGGTCGACCAGCCCGCGGTCGCCGGAGGTGAGGGCGACCTGCGAGGCGTGCAGCAGCTCGGCGCCGACGATGAGCATCGCCACGACGAAGACGCCGGTGGTGATGTAGGCGACCCGGTTGTCGAGCCGCATCACCTTCATCCAGGAGGAGTTGCTCCAGCCCTTGGCGTTGACCCAGTACCCGTAGGCGGCCATGGTGATCGTGCCGCCGACGCCGCCGATCAGCCCGAGGGTGTAGAGGAGCGAGCCGTCCGGGAGCACCGGCAGCAGCCCGGCGAACGAGGCCCCGACGTCCGGCACGACGCGGGCGGCCACGTACACGACCACCACGAACATGATGCCGATCAGGACCGTCATGACCTTCTCGAAGACGGCGTACCGGTTGAACCAGACGAAGGCCAGCCCGATCAGCCCGGTGACGATCGCCCAGAACTTCAGCCCCGGCCCGTCGGGGAACAGCGCCACGACGGGCAGCGCGCTGGAGGACATGGCCGTCGCCCCGTAGATGAAGCCCCAGATCACGACGTAGATCGCGAAGTAGACCGTGGTCCAGGGGCCGAGGCTGCGCCAGCCGTCGAAGAGCGTGCGGCCGGTCGCCAGATGCCAGCGGCCCGCCGCCTCGGCGAGCGAGATCTTGACGACGCAGCCGATCACCGCCGCCCACATCAGGGTGTAGCCGAACTTGCTGCCCGCGATGAGCGTCGCGACCAGATCGCCGGCCCCGACTCCGGTCGCCGCGACGACGATGCCGGGGCCGATGTACTTCCAGCTGGACTTACGTGGTCGGGAGGCCGGCTCCCCTGTCCCTGTGGTTGCGCTTGTCTCCGCCATGCCGATCAAGGAAGCGCAATCGGCGGGGCCGCACAAGGGGGCGTGCACGGCGGTAAAATCCGGAGTGGAACCGTCGACCGGCAGCTTGCGGCGGATACGGGGAGGAAGCGGGCGCGGTTCCGGCCGCTCGCTGTGGCCTTCCGAAGGAGGCGCCATGTCTCACACGATCCGGGGGACAGCGGATCCGGCCCGGCAGGAGGAGTTCGCCGGCCGGATGGTGGAGGTCCTCAACGATGCCTGCCTGGGGTATCTGTGCAGCCTCGGACACCGGACGCGGCTGTTCGACGTGATGGCGGGGTTGCCGCCGTCGACCAGCGAGGAGATCGCCGATGCCGCCGGGCTGAACGAGCGCTATGTGCGCGAGTGGCTCGGCGGGGTGACCGTGGGCGGGATCGTCGGGTACGACCCGGCGGACGGTACGTACCGGCTGCCGCCCGAGCACGCCGCATCCCTGTGCCGTGCCGCCGGGCCCGACAACCTGGCCTCCTTCCTCCAGGACCTGGCCCTGATCGGGCTGGTCGAGGACGAGGTGGTCACGGCGTTCCGGGACGGAGGCGGGGTGCCGTACTCCTCGTATCCGAAGTTCCAGGAGCTCCAGGCCGAGGAGACGGCGCGGGTGTACGACGCGGCGCTGGTCGACGTGATCATTCCGCTGGCGCCCGGTCTGCCGGAGCTGCTGGGCTCGGGCGGCGGGCTGGACGTGCTCGACGTCGGTACGGGCCAGGGTCACGCGGTCAACCTGCTGGCGCGGGCGTTCCCGGCCAGCCGGTTCACCGGGGTGGACATGTCGGAGGGCGGTATCGCGGCGGCCCGGGCCGAGGCGGCGCGGCTGGGCCTGCGGAACGCGCACTTCGACCTGGCGGACGCGGCCGCGGTGACCGGCCCGTACGACCTGATCACCGCCTTCGACGTGATCCACGACCTGGCCCGCCCGGCGGCGACCCTGGCGGCCGTGGCCGGTGCGCTGCGGGACGACGGAGTGTTCCTGATGGGCGACATCGCGGCCTCCAGCAGGCTGGAGGAGAACCTGGACCTCCCGCTGGGCCCCACGCTCTACGCCTTCTCGGTCTTCTACTGCATGACGACCTCGCTGAGCGAGGGCGGGGCGGGCCTGGGGACGGTGTGGGGCAGACAGACCGCACTGCGGATGCTGAAGGAGGCGGGCTTCGGGGAGGTGGCCGTGCGCGAGGTGGAGGGCGACATCCTGAACGTGTACTACGTGGCCCGTAAGGGGAGTTGAGGGGAGCCTCCCGGGGGCGGGGCCCGGCGGGCCCCGCCCCCGTACCGCTAGATCACCAGGCTGAGCAGCGCCGCGACGACGAAGCCCGCGACCGAGAGCACCGTCTCCAGGACCGTCCAGGACTTCAGGGTGTCGCGCTCGCTGATGCCGAAGTACTTCGACACCATCCAGAAGCCGCCGTCGTTCACGTGCGAGGCGAAGATCGAGCCCGCCGAGATCGCCATGATGATCAGCGCCAGGTGGGCCTGGGAGAGGTCCTGGCCCTCGACCAGCGGGACCACGATGCCCGCGGTCGTGACGATCGCCACCGTCGCCGAGCCCTGGGCGACGCGCAGCACGACCGAGATCAGCCAGGCGAGCAGGATGACCGGCAGGCCGACGTCGTTGAAGGTGTCGGCGAGCGCGTCCGCGATGCCGCTGCCCTTGAGCACGGCACCGAAGATGCCGCCCGCGCCGACCACCAGCAGGATGTTGCCGACGGGCTTCAGCGACGACGTGGAGACGGACTCCAGCGACTTGCGGGACCAGCCGCGGCGGATGCCCAGCAGGTAGTACGCGAGGAACAGGGCGATCGTCAGGGCGACGAACGGGTTGCCGAAGAACTCGACGACCGAGCGGAGGGTGGAGGGGTCCAGGGCGATGGAGGAGAACGTCGCGGCGAGGATCAGGATCAGCGGGGTGCCGATGATCGCGAGGACCGTGGCGAGCGGGACCGGCTTCTCGTGCGGGGTGACCCCGGCGGCGCGCTGTTCGGCGGCCACGGCGGCCTTGGCCTCCTCGGCGGCCTCCACCATGTCCTGCGGTACGTCGACGAAGATCCGCTTGCCGATCCAGGCGGCGTACCCCCAGGCGGCGATGACGGACGGGATGCCGACGACGATGCCCATCAGGATGACCCAGCCGAGCGACACGTTGAAGAGTCCGGCGGCGGCCACCGGTCCCGGGTGCGGCGGCAGGAACGCGTGGGTCATCGACAGGCCCGCCAGCAGCGGCATCGCGTAGAGCAGGATCGATTTGCCGGAGCGCTTGGCGGCGGCGTACACGATCGGCGCGAGGACGAAGATGCCGACGTCGAAGAAGACCGGGATACCGAAGACGAGGCCGGTCATCCCCATGGCGAGCGGGGCGCGCTTCTCACCGAAGGCGTTCAGCAGCCGGGCGCTCAACACCTCGGCCCCGCCGGACACTTCGAGGATCGCGCCGAGCATCGTGCCGAGCCCGATGATGATCGCGACATGGCCGAGAATGCCGCCCATGCCGGACTCGATGACCGAGACGGCGGCGGATTTCTGCACGGTGCCGAAGAGTTCGGTGACCGAGAGCCCGGCGCCGAGGCCGACGGCTATGGAGACCGCGAGCAGGGCGACGAACGGCTGGAGCCTGACCTTGATGATCAGGAAGAGGAGGAGGGCGATGCCGAGGGCGGCGACGGTCAGCAGACCGGCGGTGCCGTCGATCAGGAGGAGCAGACCACCGGTGTGCGGTGGTGTCTCGGCCGGCGAGGGGGTTGCGGCGAGCAGCATGGGGACTCCGGTGGTGCTGGAGGGCAGGGGGGAGCGCGGCACGGCGCCCCCGGGGAGCGGGGCGCCGTGCCGTACGGCGTACTGCGGGAGTGGGAGTGGTTCTGCGTGCGGAGCAAGGATTCAGAGGAGAGCGGGCCGGGCGGCCGGAGGAACGGGGACCGTCAGCCGAGCACCGCGAGGGCGTCGATCTCGATGAGCAGGCCCTTGGGCAGACCGACGTAGACCGTCGTCCGCGCCGAGGGGGCCTCCTTGAGGTTCTGCTCGGCGAAGTAGGTGTTGTAGATCTCGTTCATCTCCGCGAAGTGGTCCACGTCCGTGAGGTAGACGCGCATCATCATCACGTCGTCCCAGCTCGCGCCGCCCTCCTCCAGGATCGCCTTGACGTTGGCGAAGGTCTGGAGGGTCTGCTCGCGCAGGGTGGGGCCGGCCGGGGTCGGGGCCTGGCCCTCCACGGCGGGGAGGAAGCCGACCTGGCCGGCGACCTGGAGGATGTTCCCCTTCTTCACGCCGTGCGAGAACTTCGCGGGCGGCGTGGTGTGGGTGGAGGGGGTGAGGGCGGTCTTCTCGGTCATGGCTGATCAGGCTTTCTTGGGTCGGGTGGTGCCGGAGTACTCCCGGCTGATGGTCTCGGCGGTGCGCCGGACCAGCGGGAGCAGGGTGAGGAGTTCCTCGGCCGTGACGACCACATTGGGTGCGGACACCGACATGGCCGCGACGACCCGCCCGTCCGCGCCGCGGATGGGGGCGCCGATGCAGTTGATGGACTCCTCGTGGCCACCGAGGTCGGTGGCCCAGCCCTGTTCGCGCACGACGGCCAGCTCCTTGAGGAAGGCGGCGGCGTTGGGCGTCGAACGGGACGTGTACATGGGGTAGTCGAGCTTCTCGGCGATGACGCGCCGCTCGGGCTCGGTGAGGTCGGCGAGCAGCAGTTTGGCCACGGCCGCGACGGTGATCGCGACGGGCTTGCCGATCCGGGAGTACATCCGGACCGGGTAGCGGCTCTCGACCTTGTCGATGTAGAGGACTTCCTGCTCCTCGTACACGGCGAGGTGCACGGTGTGCCCGCACCGGTCGTTGAGCGCGACCAGGTGGGAGTGGGCGATCTCGCGTACGTCGAGGTTCTCGACGGCCTCCTGCGCGAGGGCGAAGAGCCGGGCGCCGAGGCGGTAGCGCTGGTCCTCCTGGCGGTAGACGAGGCCGTGCTCGTGCAGCGTACGCAGCAGGCGCAGCGCCGTGGACTTGTGCACGCCGAGCCGCTCGGCGACCTGGCCGAGGTCGGCGGGTCCCTGGGCGAGCAGCGGCAGGATGCTCAGTGCCCGGTCGACGGTCTGACTCATGGCGTACGTACCTCCTCGGGGGCCCGGTCGGCTGCGGTCCAGCCGGGGCCGAGACGAAGTCTCCCCCAGGCGTCGTCGTCGAGGGCGGCGAGGCGGTCGGCGTGGTCGCGGGCGGGCGGTTCGGTGAGGTCGCCGGGGACGGTGAGAACGGCGGCGGCCATCAGGTGCCCGTGCCGGGCGCGGTCGCGGACGGGCAGCCCGCGCAGGGTGGCGGAGAGAAACCCGGCGGCGAAGGCGTCCCCGGCCCCGACGGCGGCGACGACGTCGACACGGAGGGCGGGAACATGGGTGACGGTGTCGGGGCCGCTCTCAGCGCCTCCGACGGCACATTCAGCCCCTCCGCCCCCCGTGGGGCCTGCGCCCGGGGCATTCTCAGCCCCTCCGGCGATTGAGGAGCGGGGTCCGGGGCGGAGCCCCGAGGCGAACACCGTCGCGCCCGCACTCCCCCGCTTCACGACCACCACGGACGGCTCCGGCAGCGCCGCCCGGATCGCCTCCGCGCCGACGATCCCCCACGCCTCCTCCGCCTCGTCCTCCCCCACGAACACCAGGTCGGACCGGCGCGCCAGCTCCAGCAGCACGGACGCGTCCGCGTCACCGCCCCGCCACAGATGCGGCCGGTGGTTCACGTCGAAGGACACCAGCGGCCGCCCCGGCCGCGCGGCCGTCAGCTCCCGCAGCAGCGCCAGGCAGTCGGCCGACAGCGCGGCCGTGATCCCGGACAGATGCAGGATCCGCCCCGCGAACAGCTCCTCGTACGGCACGTTCGCCGGCGACATCGCGGACGCCGCCGACCCGGCCCGGTAGTACGCGACCTCGTGCGTGTCGGTCCCGCGGTCCGTGGCCGTACGGAAGTAGATGCCGGTGGGCCGGTCCGGATCCCGGCGGACCGCCGACGTGTCGACCCCGTACCCCGCGATCGTCTCGACCAGATGCTCGCCGAAGCCGTCCGCGCCCACCCGGCCGACCCAGGCCGCCCGGTGGCCGGCGGCGGCGAGCGCGCAGGCCACGTTGGACTCGGCTCCGCCGATCCCGCGGCCGAACGAGGGCACGTCGGCGAGGCGGCCGGGCTGCGAGGGCAGGAACGTCACCATGGACTCACCGAGACAGACGACATCGGTGGTCGTGGCGGCGCTGGCCGTCCCTGCTGCGGGTCCGGACACGGAGGGCTCCTCGCTGATCGGCGTGCGGGCCGATGGTCACCATTGACCGGGCATCGGCTCGGATGTTAGACAGCGTTGAGCGATATACGCAATGGGTGTTGCATATGTTGCAACGAACTTCGAGGAGCTCCCCTTGGCAGCCGAACGCCCCACCGACCGCACCGCGCCTTCCGCGTCCTCCGCGCCTTCCACGCCCTCCGCGTCCTCAGCTGCGTCCCTCACGGCCTCCCTCGCCGACGAACGCGTCGACCACCGTTTCAAGGCCCTGCCCCCGGACGCGGAGGGCCTGACCGTCAAGGACCTCGCCGCCGAGCGCCGCAACCTCTTCACCGGCGGGTTCACCACCCCCGTCCTCGCGCTCTCCGCCGAGTCGGTGGCCCACAACCTCGACCTCCTGGAGACCTACGCGGAGCGCCACGGCCTCGCGTTCGCCCCGCACGGCAAGACCTCCATGGCGCCGCAGCTCTTCGCCGACCAGCTGGAGCGCGGCGCCTGGGGCATCACGGCCGCCGTGCCGCACCAGGCGCGGGTCTACCGGGCGTACGGGATCGGGCGGATCTTCCTCGCCAACGAGCTGGTCGACGCGGTAGCCCTGCGCTGGCTGGCCGGCGAGATGACGGCCGACCCGTCGTTCCGCTTCGTCTGTTACGTCGACTCCGTGCGCGGCGTCGAGCTGATGGAGGCGGCCCTCGGCGCGGCGGGCGCCACCCGCCCGGTCGATGTGGTCGTCGAGCTGGGCGCGGGCGAGGGCGCGCGCACCGGGGCCCGCACGGAGGCCGACTGCGCGGCGGTGGCCGACGCGGTGGCGGCGGCCGGGTCGCTGCGCCTGGTGGGCGTCGCCGGGTACGAGGGCGAGGTGCCGGACGCCGACCCCGAGCGCGTACGGACGTGGCTGCGGCGGCTCGTCGCGCTCGCGGCCGCCTTCGACGGCGAGCAGAGGTTCGCCGGCGCCGAGGAGATCGTGATCAGCGCGGGCGGCAGCGCCTGGTTCGACGCGGTCGCGGACGTCTTCGCCGAGACCCCCGAACTGAGCCTGCCCGTGCTGAAGTTGCTGCGCTCCGGCGCGTACGTCTCACACGACGACGGGCACTACAAGCACCTCACCCCGTTCAACCGCGTCCCCGAGGAGGGCGCCCTTCAGCCCGCCTTCCGGCTCTGGGCGCAGGTCGTCTCCCGCCCCTCCGGCGAGCAGGCGTTCCTGAACGCGGGCAAGCGGGACGCGGCGTACGACCTCGATCTGCCCGAGGCCCAGGTGGTCCGCTCCGGCCGGGACGGCTCGGTCCGGCCCGCCACCGGGATCACCGTCACCGGCCTCTCCGACCAGCACACCTGGGTGCGCACGGAGGGCGCTACGGAGCTGGAGGTGGGCGACTGGGTCGGCATGGGCCTGTCGCACCCCTGCACCAGCTTCGACAAGTGGCAGCTGATCCCGCTGGTCACGGCGGACGGCACGGTCACCGACTACATCCGCACGTTCTTCTAGAGCCGCCGAGCCGTACGGCTTTCCCCCTCCGAAAGGTGACCCATGGACCTGGTCCTGCGTGACGCGCTGGTCGTCGACGGCACCGGCGAGCCCGGCTACCGCGCCGATGTGGCCCTCGACGGCGGCCGCATAGCCGAGATCCACCCCGAGGGCGCCCCCGGCCCCCGCCCCACCGCCACCCGCACGGTGGACGCGGACGGCCTCGCGCTCGCCCCCGGCTTCATCGACATGCACGCCCACAGCGATCTGGCGCTGCTGCGCGACCCGGACCACAGCGCGAAGGCGGCGCAGGGCGTCACGCTCGAAGTGCTCGGCCAGGACGGGTTGTCGTACGCCCCCGTCGACGACCGTACGCTCGCCGAGGTCCGCCGCTCGATCACCGGCTGGAACGGCGACGGCTCCGACATCGACTTCGACTGGCGCACGGTCGGCGGCTATCTGGACCGCCTCGACCGCAACTTCGGCGGCCAGGGCATCGCCGTCAACGCCGCCTACCTCATCCCGCAGGGCACGGTCCGGATGTACGCGGTGGGCTGGGACGACCGGCCCGCCACCGACGCCGAACTGGCCCGGATGAAGGAGCTGGTGGACCAGGGCATGCGGGAGGGCGCGGTCGGCATGTCGTCCGGGCTGACCTACACGCCCGGCATGTACGCGGACGACGCCGAACTCACCGAGCTGTGCCGGGTGGTGGCCCGTCACGGCGGCTACTACTGCCCGCACCACCGCAGTTACGGAGCGGGCGCGCTCGAAGCGTACGAGGAGATGGTGCAGCTCACCCGGAACGCCGGCTGCGCCCTCCATCTCGCGCACGCCACCATGAACTTCGGCGTGAACAAGGGCAGGGCGCCCGACCTCCTGGCCCTGCTGGACGGGGCGCTCGCCGCCGGGGCCGACATCTCGCTCGACACCTACCCGTACACCCCCGGCTGCACCACACTCGTGGCGATGCTGCCGAGTTGGGCGAGCGAGGGCGGACCGGAGTCGATCCTGACCCGGCTCGCCGAGCCTTCGAGCGCGGAGAGGATCCGGCACCATCTGGAGGTGCTGGGCTCGGACGGCTGCCACGGCGTGCCGATCGAGTGGGACACCATCGAGATCAGCGGCGTGAGCGCGCCGCACCTGGCGGAGTACGTGGGCCGTACGGTGGCGGAGTCGGCGGCGGCGCGGGGCGAGGAGCCCTGGGTGACCGCGCGGCGGCTCCTCACCGAGGACCGGCTCGGCACGACGATCCTCCAGCACGTGGGCCACGAGGAGAACGTCCAGCAGATCATGCGCCACCCGGTGCACACCGGCGGCAGCGACGGCATCCTCCAGGGCGACAAGCCGCACCCGAGGGCGTACGGCACGTTCCCGCAGTATCTGGGGCGGTACGCAAGGGAGTTGGGCATCCTCTCACTGGAGGAGTGCGTCGCCCATCTGACCTCGCGCCCGGCCGCCCGGCTGCGGCTCGCGGACCGGGGGCTGGTGCGCGAGGGGTACCGCGCGGACCTGGTGCTGTTCGATCCGGAGACGGTGGCGGCGGGCTCCACGTTCGAGGAGCCGCGCACGCTCCCGGTCGGCATCCCGCATGTGCTGATCGACGGCCGGTTCGTCATCGAGGACGGCA
This sequence comes from Streptomyces griseus, assembly GCA_002154345.1. Taxonomy (GTDB): domain Bacteria; phylum Actinomycetota; class Actinomycetes; order Streptomycetales; family Streptomycetaceae; genus Streptomyces; species Streptomyces caviscabies. Next base: position 10,235 of record MUNB01000142.1, on the reverse strand, counting down.
GGCGGACCTCGGCGCTCGCCGGCCGGGCGGTCCGGGGAGCGGGGGCGGCGGCGGTCTGACGTTACGAGGCGTCCGCCGCGCGCTCCGCCGCCCAGGCGAGGTCCTCCTCGGTCGGGGCGTCGTCCTGGGTGAGGGCACGCCGCCAGTAGCCACTGAACTCGACGGCGGCCTTGGGCAGTCGACGGTCCTCGACCAGGTGGCGGCGGAGCGCCCGGACGGCGGACGCCTCGCCCGCCACCCAGGCCGCGTCCACCCCGTCGAGGTCCGCTCCGGCGTCCCGTACGGCGTCCACCAGCGCGCCGCCCCGGTCCCGGCGCACCCAGCGGACCTCGGCCCCTCCGGCGGCGCACGGCAGTTCCCGTTCCTCCGCAGCGTCCGCGACCTCGGCGTACACCACGGCCCCGGTCCCGGCCGGCAGCGCCTCCAGCACGGTGGCGATGGCCGGGAGCGCGGACTCGTCCCCGGCGAGGAGCATCCGCCGGGCGGCGGGCAGCGGGCGGGCGTAGAGGGAGGACGGGCCGACCATGCCGAGGACGTCGCCGGGCCGGGCCGCCGCACCCCAGCGGGAGGCGGGCCCGTCCGCGCCGTGCAGCACGAAGTCCACGGCCATCACGTTGCGTTCGCGGTCGTAGGAGCGGACGGTGAAGCCGCGCATCCAGGGCCGTTCCGCCTCCGGAATCGCGAGGAACGCCTCGTACCAGCGCATGCCGTACGGATCGTCGGCGTCCCGCTCCGGCAGCAGCCCCTCCCGCACGCTCCGCCCCTCGCGCGGCAGGCACAGCTTCATCTGCTGGTCGGGGCGGTCCTCCAGCAGGCGGGGCAGCGCCTCGCCGGTGAAGCCGACCCTGGCGGTGCGCGGGGTGATCCGCTCCACTCCGGTGACCCGTACATAGCTGACCGGCATGGCCCGACTCATGACGCTGCGCCCTCCACTGATAGCCACCCTGATATCTTTACGCGGTAAAGCATTACCCGGCCGAAGTTACTTTATGGCGTAAGGAGTCGCAAGTGGTGGTCTTTGCCGGGCAGGGTGACGCCCGCCGCTCCCTCTCCCTGCTCTGGCGCGCGGAGGTCGCCGCCCCGACGCGCGGCGGCCCCGGGCCCAAGCCCCGGCTGAGCGTGGACGCCATCGTGGCAGCGGCCGTCGCGGTCGCGGACGAGGAGGGCATGGCGGCCCTGTCGATGCGGGCGGTCGGCGACCGGCTGGGCCGGACCGCGATGGCGCTGTACACCCACGTCCCGGGCAAGAGCGAGCTGCTGGACCTGATGTACGACGCGGTCCATGCCGAACTCCCGGCGGACTACGAGGAGTACGAGAGACAGGGCGACTGGCGGGCACCGCTCACCGCGTGGGCCGGAGAGGTCCTGGAGTTCTACGTCCGCCACCCCTGGGTGCTCCAGGTCTCGCAGGCCCGGCCGGTGCTGGGGCCGCACGAGTACGCGAACCTGGACACGCTCGTCCGGCTGCTCGGGGCGACCGGGCTGGAGGCGCGGACGGTGCGGCGGCTGGTGGGGACGCTGTTCCCGCTGGTGCAGGGCTCGGCGCGGACGGTGGCGGACGCCCGACGGGCCGCGGCCGCGACCGGGAGCTCCGACGAGGAGTGGTGGGCGGCGCGCTCGGCGGCCCTGACGGAGCTGGTCCCGGACTTCGCGGAACGCTTTCCGGCGGTGACCGGGCTGGAGCGGGACGGGGCGCCGGAGCCGCCTCCGGAAGACGGCGGGCAGGACGCGGTGCCGTATCCGGAGCGCGAGGCGCGCGAGACGTTCCGGGTGGGGCTGGACGTGCTGCTGGACGGAATCGAGGCGGCGCGCGCCCGGCGGCCCTGAGGAAGGTCAGGACCGCCCGGCGCGCGCCCGGGATCGCGTGGGACGACCGCTACGGCTTGGGCAGCGCGCAGCCCTCGGCGTCCAGGTCGATCTTGCTGCCGACCCCGATGCACGGGACCATGGTGTAGGTCTGCTGGGCGTAGTTGATGCCCTCGCGGACGGTCACCTCGCCGTTCTCGTCGACCTCGCACGGGTTGTTGTCCGTGCACTCCTCGCCGCTCTCGTTACCGGTGTTGTTGACGGCGACCACCTTGCCGGTGGCGTCGTCGATCACCGGCGAGCCGGACGTACCGCCGATGGTCTGGCACTCCGGGGTGTAGCGGACCGAGTCCTTCCAGGTCCACCGGCCCTCCTTGAGCTGGTGGACGAAGCCGTCGATGTCACAGCTGTAGGTGCGCTTCCAGTAGCCGGAGGCGACCGTGATGGCGGTGCCCGCCGTGGGGTGCGCGGTCTCCAGCTCCAGCGCCTGGATGCCGTAGCTGTCCTCGATCTGCTGGTAGGTGCTGGTGAGTTCGTAGAGCGAGAGGTCGGTGTCGGTCATCGTGCCGTACGCGATCTTGCTCGCCTTCAGCGTGCCGACACCGCTGCCCGAGGCGTTGAGCAGGGTGAAGGTCCGCGAGGACGGCTGGTCGAGGACGACCTCGCCGGGGCCCGGGAAGCCGGACTCCAGGCAGTGCCCGTTGGAGAGCACGAGGGCGGGGTCGGTGGGCTCGGCGTCGGGTGAACGGACGACGGAGCCCGAACAGTTGCTGAGCGCGACGGTCCCGGCGAAGGTCACGGCCTTCGCGGCGGGGGTGGCTTCGCTTGCCTGCGGTGCGGCTTCGGCCGAAACCTCGCTCGCGTTCCCGGCGGGTTCGGCCGCGACGACGGGCGCGGCACCCGCTCCCAGGAGCAGGGCAGCAAGAAACGCACCGACGAGAGGCTTGTTCATGTGGGGGGTACCTCCGGTGATGCCATGGGCCGGAGATCTTCCGGCTTTTGACATGCGCATGTTGGCGCAGATGTCAGGCCATCACAAGGGGTCAATTCCGGCCACGGCGCCGGCCTCGGCCGCACCGCGGTAGATGTGGTCGCGCCCCCACAGCCCCAGCGGCTCCAGCGCCGCGTTCAGCGAGAGGCCCAGCGGGGTGAGCGAGTACTCCACGCGCGGCGGCACCTCGGCGTACACCTCGCGGTGCACGATGCCGTCGTCCTCCAGCTCCTTGAGATGGGAGCTGAGGACCTTCTCGGTCACCCCGGGCACGGCCCGGCGCAGCTCACCGAAGCGGCAGGTCCGCTCGTTCAGCGCCCACAGGATGAGCACCTTCCACTTGCCGCCGATCACATCCATCGCCGCGTCGATCCCGCAGACGAAAGCCCCCGGCCTCCGTACGATCCGCTTCATCGCCCGCTCCCCCACCTGCTCGCTCACCACGAGGTAACCACCCACTCCATAGTGCGTACTTGTCGCCTCCGGCACCGTCGACCAGCCTAATCGGCATGTCCGACAACACCGTTGCTCCCGTTCCGCCCGCCCCGCCCACTCCTCTCACCCTGCTCGGCCTCGGCGCGATGGGCGCCGCGCTCGCCCGCACCTGGCTCGCCGCCGGGCACCCGCTGACCGTCTGGAACCGCAGCCCCGGCCGGAGCGCCGAACTCGCCGCCGCCGGTGCGCGGGTGGCCGCCACGGCGGCCGAGGCGGTGGCCGCGAGCCCGCTGGTCGTCACCTGCCTCCTGGACGACGCCTCGGTCCGCGCGGCACTGGCCGACGCCGACCTCACGGGCAGGGACCTGGTCGACCTCACCACCTCCACCCCCGCCGAGTCGCGCACCCGCGCGGTCTGGGCGAACGAGCGCGGCGCCCGTTTCCTGGACGGCGGGATCATGGCCGTTCCGCCGATGATCGGCGTGCCGGAGGCCGGCGGCTATGTCTTCTACAGCGGTGACCGCGAGGTCTTCGACGCCCACCAGGAGGTGCTGTCCGTTCCCGTCGCCACCCGGTACGTCGGCGCCGACCCCGGGTTCGCGGCGCTCCACGACGTGGCGCTGCTCAGCGCGATGACCGCCATGTTCGCCGGAGCCCGGCACGCGGCCGCGCTGGTCGCGGGCTCGGGGGTCGACGAGAAGGAGTTCGGCGCGCTGGTGGCCGGCTGGCTCACGGCGATGGCCCCGTCGACGGCGGCGTACGCGGGCGGCCCGCTGCCCGACGACCCCACCAGCGCGGCCGTGGCGGAGGCGGGGGACGCGGCGCTGCTCCGTACGGCGCGGGAGCAGGGCGTCGACACGGCCCTGCTGGTCGCGTCGGCGGGCTCGATGAACGGCATCTGACGCCAGGAGGCCCGGAGGCCAGGGGACCCGAGGCCAGAGGCCCGGAGGCCCGGAGGCCCGGAGACCCTGAGACCCGGAGACCCCACCGCGTCAGGCGTCGGCGGCCGCGGCCTCCTTCGCGTACGTGACCGCCTGGAGCAGCGTCAGACCGGGTTCGGCCTCGCGCAGGATCTTGATGGCCGGCACGGAGTCCGCCGGGCCCTCGTGCCCGGCGGCGGCGAGGTGCTGCCGCACCCACCGGCCGCGCAGCTCCGCGGCCGGGCGCCCGGCCGATTCCTCGGCCAGCGCGAGGGCGCGCTCCAGGCCGGGGCGCTCGGCGTCCGTGGCGGTCTCCAGCGCGCTCCGGATCGCGGCGGCGACTTCGGGGGCGTCGTGGAGGACGAGGACGGCGAGGGGCTGGGGCTTCCGGAACAGGCTCATGGGGCCACCCTTCCCCGGCCGGCCCGGCTCTCACTTGAGTTGAGCAAGATCTGAGCCGCCCCGCCGTGAGCCGCGCCGCCGTGTGCCGCCCCGGCCGGGGGGTCTCGGTCCC
>MUNB01000142.1:0-5535 GCA_002154345.1 Streptomyces griseus | reverse complement strand
GGGACCGAGACCCCCCGGCCGCACATGTCGGTCCGCAGCCGGAGGCGCACCCGTGCCCCGGCTGCGTACGGTCGGCGTATGACACTCGACCTCGACGCGTATTTCGCCCGCATCGGCTGGACCGGGGAGCCCCGCCCCACCCTGGAGGTGCTGCGGTCGCTGCACCGCGCGCATCTGCTCGGCATCCCGTTCGAGAACCTGGAGGCCGTTCTCGGCTCCGCGCCGTCGCTGGCGCTCGACGACCTGGAGGCGAAGCTCGTACGCGGCGGGCGCGGCGGGTACTGCTACGAGCACAACACCCTCTTCTCCACCGCGCTCCGGCAGATCGGCTTCTCCGTGACACCGCTGACGGCCCGGGTGGTGCTGGGTGCGGCGCCGGGCGACATCCGGCCCCGTACGCACATGCTGATGCGGGTGGACGTGGCCGGTGAGCCGCACCCGTATCTGGCGGACGTCGGTTTCGGGACGGTCGGGGCGCTGCTGGAGCCGATCGAGCTGGTGGAGGGCGCCGAGCTGTTCGACGCACCGCGCCGCCACCGCCTGGTCCACGCGCCGCACCACGGTCCGCTGCCGCTGTGGGAGCTCCAGACCGATCAGGGCGGTTCGTGGGAGCCGCAGTACACCTTCACCCTGGATCCGTACGAGAAGCCGGACTACGAGGTGATCAACTGGTTCATCGCCACGCACCCGCGCTCGCCGTTCCGGCAGGCGGTGTACGCGCAGCGCACCCGGATCGGTTTCCACCTCGCGCTGTCCGGGCTCGACCTGGTGGAGACGGCCGACGACGGCACGGTCCGGGAGCGGCAGCTGAAGGACGGCGACGAGGCGCTGCGGGTCCTGGCGGACGATTTCGACATCCGGCTCCCGGAGGGCACCCGGCTGCCGGAGTGACCACATCCGGTGCCCGGCTGCCGGGGTGCCGGAGTGATCCCTTCCGCCGTATGCCCTGCCGGGCCCCGCCGCCGGTGTGGCCCGCGTGGCGCATCTCACCCGTTCCGGCCGCCGACACCTCCTTTCCAAGCCGCGACGCCGCCCCGACCGGGCGATCCCACGGTCCGGGGCGGTGGCGGGCATGGCGATGGAAGACGGGCCGGGGCCGGAGCGCGCTCCGGAGGGCGTACGGCGGGAGCGATCCCCGAGCACCCCGCGAAACGCGGCCGTAAGCTCGCGGACATGCAGGTCATCCAGTCCACGAAGCTCTCCAACGTCTGCTACGAGATCCGGGGCCCCGTGCTGGAGGAGGCGATGCGGCTGGAAGCGGCCGGTCAGCGCATCCTCAAGCTGAACACGGGCAACCCCGCCGCGTTCGGGTTCGAGTGCCCGCCGGAGATCCTGGAAGACATCCTGCGCAACCTCGCGGGCGCGCACGGGTACGGCGACGCGAAGGGCCTGCTCTCTGCGCGGCGCGCGGTGATGCAGCACTACCAGACCAAGGGCATCGACCTCGACGTCGAGGACATCTACCTGGGCAACGGCGTCTCCGAGCTGATCCAGATGTCGATGCAGGCGCTGCTGGACGACGGCGACGAGGTACTCGTACCGGCCCCCGACTATCCGCTGTGGACCGCCTCGGTCTCGCTGGCGGGCGGAACGGCCGTGCACTACCGGTGCGACGAGCAGGCCGACTGGATGCCGGACCTCGCGGACATCGAGCGGAAGATCACCGACCGCACCAAGGCCCTGGTGATCATCAACCCGAACAACCCGACCGGTGCGGTGTACGACGACGAGATGCTGCGCGGTCTCACCGAGATCGCCCGGCGGCACAACCTGATCGTCTGCTCCGACGAGATCTACGACCGCATCCTGTACGACGGCGCGACCCACACCCCGACGGCCTCGCTGGCGCCGGACCTCATGGTGCTGACCTTCAACGGGCTCTCCAAGAACTACCGGGTGGCCGGCTACCGCTCCGGCTGGATGGCCGTCTGCGGCCCGAAGGCGCACGCCACCTCGTACATCGAGGGGCTGACGATCCTCGCCAACATGCGGCTCTGCGCCAACATGCCCTCGCAGCACGCGGTGGCCAGCGCGCTCGGCGGGCGGCAGTCGATCGAGGACCTGGTGCTGCCGGGCGGCCGGATCCTGGAGCAGCGGGACGTGGCGTACGACCTGCTGACCTCGATCCCCGGGGTGACCTGCGTGAAGCCGAAGGGGGCGCTGTATCTCTTCCCCCGGCTCGACCCCAAGGTCTACAAGATCAAGGACGACCGGCAGATGGTGCTGGACCTGCTGCGGGCCGAGAAGATCATGGTCGTGCAGGGCACCGGCTTCAACTGGCCCGAGCCCGATCACTTCCGGATCGTCACGCTGCCGACGGTGGAGGACCTGACCGACGCGGTGACCCGGATCGGCACGTTCCTGGACGGTTACGGACAGCCGTAGCGCGCCCGGACGGCTTCCGGCGGTTACGGACAGCCGTGGCGCGACCACATTCCGGATCGAGCACAACTTTAGACTCATTCCAATGTAGGATGGTTCCACGCACCATCGGGAGGCCATCCATGTACGAGCCGATCCGCAGCCCCTCGGCCCACACCCCGGCCGACGACGCGGACTTTCCGCACCGCAGCCGCGAGGAGGAGCTGGACATCCAGCTCGCCGGACATCTGGCCGCTCTCCTCGCGGTCACCGACGAACTGGGCCTCGGCGCGGCGGGCGACCGCATCGCCGAGCAGGTCGCCCGGCTGCGCGGCGCCCCGCCCGCCCGGCACGCCGGCCTGACCGACGCCGCCCCCGCGGACCTCCACCGCCGCGCCCACGCGCTCGCGGGCCGCGCCCTGCTGGTGGCCGCGTCCCGCGCCGACACGACCGCCGCCATCCTCTCCGCCGAGCGGATGGACGCCCACACCGCGGCCCTGGCCGCGCTCGCCGACGCCGCCCCCTCCGGGCAGCTGGTCGGCGCCCACTGACGGCCCCGGTCCGCATGCCGCGCAGGCGTGCGGACCGGGCGCCATGGCCTTCACCGGCCGGGACCGTTGCGTTCTGGGATGGCTCCTTCATCTGCCGTCCACCCAACTCGGCCCGGAATGTGGGTTTCCGCGAGCACGCTGCGCAGGGTGAGACGCATCGTGGGAATCGTCCTGGCGGTCGTGCTGATCGCCGGTGTGGCGGCGGCCGTCGCCCTGGGCCGTGACAGCGGGGACAGCGGCACGGCCGCGAAGACCGTGCGCGGGGTGATCGGGTCGGAGAAGGCCGAGTTCTTCGCCGACCCCGACACCGTGAAGGCCCTCGCCGCCAAGGGGTTCACCGTCCGTACGGAGACCTCCGGGTCCTGGGCCATGGACCGACTGCCCCTGAAGGGCTACGACTTCGCCTTCCCCGGCTCCAAGGCCCCGGCCGACGAGCTGCGCCGGGGAGCCGCGGACCAGGGCGGCCCGCTGCGGCCGTTCTACTCGCCGCTCGTCGTGGTGGCCCACCGCAACGCGGCCGAGGTCCTCGCCGACAACGGCCTGGCCCGGCTGCGGTCCGACGGCGGATCGAAGTTCACCACGCAGGGCACCCTGCTGATGGACCCCTACCTGGCGGCGGCGGAGGACGACCGGACCTGGCAGCAGCTCAAGGGGGCGTCCGGACATGCCGAGTTGAGCGGCACGGTGTTCATCACCAGCACCGACCCCGTCTCCTCCAACTCCGGCGCCCTCTACCTCGCCGCCGCCTCGTACGTCGCCGACGGCGGCCGGGTGGCCACGGACGCGAAGGCGGTGGAGCGCACGGCGCCGCTGCTGCGCAAGCTCGTCCAGGTGCAGGGCGCCCAGCAGACCAGCAGCGACGCGCCGTTCCGCGACTTCATCAGCGGGGTCGGCAATCCGCTCGTGCTGGTCTACGAGTCACAGGTGGCCTCGCTCCTGATGAGCAGTCAGCGACAGGAGATCGGCGACCTCGTCGTCCTCTACCCGGACACCACGGTCTCCAGCGACCACACCCTCGTACCGCTGACCGGCCACGGCCGCGAGCTCGGCGAGCTGCTGTCCACCGACCCCGAACTGCGGAAGCTGGCGGTACGGCACGGCTTCCGGCCCCAGGGCGCGGCGGCCGAGTTCAGCGCCGCGACCGCGGATCACACCGCCTACATCGACCAGCGGCTGACCGGCGTACGCCAGGCGCCCGTGCCCACCGCGGAGGTGCTGCGCTCGATGGCGCAGCGGGCCCGCGGCTGACGACGCCCCGGCCCGCACCCGGCCCAGCCCTCCCGCAGTCAGGAGACCTCCACCATGCCCCAGAACGCCGGGCCCGAGAACCCCGGCCCTCAGGACCCCCGAAAGCCGTACGACCCGCCGACCACCGCTCTCGTCCTCACCCCGCCCGCTCCCGTCGCCCCCGTCCGCGCCGAGCAGGCCGCCGGGCTCGTCCCGGTCGACGAGGCCGTGCGGTCCGACATGGTCCGGCGCGCCGAGGAGTACGTCGACGGCCTCGCCGGACTCGACGCCCGCTCACCCGAGTTCGGCGCCCGGGTCGGGGAGATCGCCGCGCTCGGGCAGAACGACATCCGCAGCGCCGCCCAGCAGTCCAACCGGATGCTGGACCGCACCGTCCGCTCGCTCGCCTCCGGCGAGGGCGATGCCCCGGCCCGGGTGGGCTCCTCGCTGGTCGAGCTGCGCCGCACGGTGGAGGACCTCGATCCGCGCGACACCCCGAGGCGCGGGGCCCGCCGGCTGCTGTCCCGGCTGCCGGGCGGGCGCGGGCTGCGCGACCACGTCGCGAAGTACGCCTCCGCCAAGGGCACCCTGGACCGGATCGTGCGCTCGCTCCGCGGCGGCCAGGACGAACTGCGGCGCGACAACGCCGCGTTGTACACCGAACGCACCCGCCTCTGGGAGTCCATGGGCAAGCTCCAGGAGTACGTGGTGCTCACCGAGGCCCTCGACGGCGTCGTGGAGCGGCGCGTCGCGGAGGCCGAGGCGGCGGGCGATCCGGCGCGGGCGGACGCGCTGCGGGCCGATGTCCTCTTCCCCGTACGGCAGAAGCACCAGGACCTGCTGACCCAGATCGCGGTCTGCGCCCAGGGGTATCTGGCGATGGACGTCGTGCGGCGCAACAACGACGAGCTGATCAAGGGCGTCGACCGGGCGGCCACCACCACCGTGTCCGCGCTGCGGATCGCGGTGATGCTGTCCTCGGCGCTGGAGAACCAGCGCCGGGTGACCGAGCAGGTGCAGGTGCTGCGCTCCACCACCGAGGACCTGATCCGCGGGAACGCGGAGATGCTCGCCACGCAGAGCGGGGAGATCCAGCAGCTGGCGGCCGATCCGGCGGTCGGCGTCGAGACGCTGCGCACGGCGTTCGGGCAGATCTACGCGACGCTCGACGCGATCGACACGTACAAGGCACGGGCGACCGAGACCATGGCGGCCACCGTGCAGGCGCTGACCGCCGAACTCCAGGAGGCCGGGGCCCGGTTGGACCGCAGCCGCACGGCGGATTCGGCACTGGACGGAGGCCGCTCATGAGAGACCGCCGCCGCACGATGAGCGCCCGCCGCTCGATGAGCACCCTTCCCGCCCTGCCCGCCCGGCGCGCCCGGGTGGCCCGGCG
>MUNB01000141.1 GCA_002154345.1 Streptomyces griseus | reverse complement strand
CCTCGCCACCGACGCCGCCGCCCGCGCCCACGCCCTGCTGACCACGGGCCGCGATCCGCTGGCCGGGTTCACCGCCTGGCAGGACGCCGTCCGCCTCGCCGCCTCGCGGCCGACGGCCGGGCTCACCGCCACCACCCGCGCGCTCTACCGCGAGCTGGCGTACGCCACCGGCCGCACCACCACCGACCTCGCCCGCGCCGTCGCCGCCTGGCGGCAGGGAGCTGCCGGGGGCCTCGCGGTCCTGGAGACGCCCTGGGACCCGCCGGCCGGGCCCTTCGACCGGGCCAGGCCCGCGCTCGCCGCCGCCGGCTACCCGCGCTTCACGCCCTGGCGCAACCACCTGACCCACCCGGCCGGTTCGCTCCAGCTCCGCTTCGGCCAGGACATGCGCTGGTACGGCTACGAGTCCGACCCCGGCGCCGACGACTGGTGGCCGCGAGCCGCCCCGGACCCCGACCCGGTGTCGGCCCTCGGAGCCCTGCTCGCCGGCGACTCCGTCCCGGACACCGCCGGCGACGACGACCCCCACTACGTACGGTAAAACCCTTGGCCAGCGGGGCGTTGACCTTGCTAACGTCCTCGACGTGGCGAAACTCAATCAGATCATCGCAGTGGAGAAGGGCGTCAAGTCCAAGGCACACCAGGACCTGACGGCGGCCCATCACGGCCTCCAGAAGACCGGACTGCTGGCCGGGATCTCCCGGACCTACCAGCCCAAGGACGAGGAGGGCGAGCAGCTTCCGCCCGAGTCGACCCTGGTCCAGGTCAAGGCCGAGGACGTGCTGCGGGACACCGCGGCCACGCTGACCCGCCTCTTCGACGTGACCGCCACGAAGGACTGGGCGAACTGCACGGCCCGGGCCGATGTGAAGGTCGACGGACGGGTGCTGGTGAGCGAGGTGCCGGTGTCGTACCTGCTCTTCCTGGAGAAGCAGCTGACCGACCTGAACACCTTCATCCGCAAGCTGCCCGTGCTGGACGCCGCCGAGGCCTGGGTGCAGGACCCGTCGACCGACTCCTGGAAGACCGAGCCGGTCCGCACCCTCCGCACGAAGAAGGTGCCCCGCAACCACGTCAAGGCGGAGGCCACCGACAAGCACCCGGCGCAGGTCGAGGTGTACTACGAGGACGTCCCGATCGGGTACTGGACGACGGTGAAGTTCTCCGGTGCGCTGCCCGCGCGGCGCGTCAACGAACTGCTGGACCGGATCGAGAAGCTCCAGCAGGCCGTGAAGTTCGCCCGCGAGGAGGCCAACGGCGCGGACGTCACCGACCAGCGGGTGGGTGATGCGGTATTCGGTTACCTCTTCGGGTGACCGACCATGGATTCCCCGGCCGCCGATCAAGGGGGCCGGGGTGCGCGAGGAGCGCAAGCTGAAACTGAAGCTTGTCGTGAAGGCGCGGTACCAGTGGAGGTTCGACTCCTCCCTCCGGCACGGGCCGGAGTAGCCCAAGTTGGCAGAGGCAGCCGCCGTCAATCTCAGACTCTTGCTCCAGACTCAGCATTCGCCGCCGATCGCCGGATCGAACGGGCCCGGGCCCGCGCGCGTCGAAATGCCGGTTCAAGTCCGGCCCGCAGAGCTTCGATCTGCGGTGGTCCAAAGGCAGGACGCGACGACATCAGACTGACCCGGATCCTTAAACGTGCCGGCGTGCCCGATGGGCGGCACACTCAGGGCCCGGAGGCCGGCTACGCCTCCGGGCCCGCTCCCGCTCCCGGGGACCGACGGAGACCGGAGCCGACCACGCGGGCACCGGACCCGTGGGGCACCATGCAGGACGTGCGAGGTACAGACGTGCAAGGCGCAGACGTGCAAGGAACAGAGGACGCGCGGTCCACGGCCGCCCGGCTGCGGAAGATCTGTGACGAGGTGTCGGACCGCTTCTACGAGCGGGCCGACGTGGTGCGCACCCTCGTGGTGGCGCTGCTGGCCGGACAGCACTCGCTGGTGCTCGGCCCGCCCGGAACGGCGAAGTCCGAGATCGCCCGGGAGCTCACCGGCAGGGTCGAGGGGGCCGCCTACTGGGAGATCCTGCTGTCGAAGTTCACCGCGCCGACGAGAATGTTCGGCCCGGTCGATGTCGCCGCGCTGACCCGCGGGGAGTACCGCCAGGTCTACGAGGGCCGCGCCACGACCGCGCACGTCGCGTTCATCGACGAGATCTTCAAGTGCTCGACGGCGGCGCTGAACGAGACCCTCGGCTACCTCAACGAGCGGATCTACCACCCCGAAAGCGGCGGGGAGCCGATTCGCTGCCCGCTGATCGGCGCCATCACGGCGAGCAACGAACTGCCCACCGGGGAGGAGACGGCCGCGATCTACGACCGGCTGCTGGTGCGGATCGAGGTCGGATATCTGGCGGACCCGTCGAACTTCGCCGCGCTGGTCCGCTCCGCCGTCAGCCGGCCGACGGCCCCGGTCCGTACCACCGTCGAACTGGCCGCGTTGCAGGAAGCGGTGACCCGGTCCGTCCCGGCCGTGGCCGTCCCCGACGCCGTCGTGGACGCGGTGTGTTCGCTGCGCGCGGCTCTGCGCCGCAAGGAACTCGTCGCCTCCGACCGGCGCTGGCGGCAGGCGGTGGGGCTCCTCCAGGCGTCCGCGTACCTCGACGGACGCCCGGCGGTCACCGAGACCGACCTGACCGTACTCACCCATGTGCTGTGGGACTCCCCGGCCCAGCGCCCCACCGTCGAGCGCGAGGTGCTGCACCTGGTCAACCCCGACGCCAAGGAGGCGCTCGACCTGGCCGATGCCCTCGACGAGCTGGAGGCCCAGCTCGACGCCATGGCAGGGCAGTCCCGCGAGGCGCTGAGCGACTGGGTCATCAAGAAGGCCCACAACAAGCTCGCCACGGCGGGCAGGAGACTGGAACAACTGCGCGCCGAGGCGGCCGGCGCCGGCCGCTCCACCGCCGCCATCGACCGGGTCACCGGCCGCCAGCGCGCCGTCCGCGCCCGTGTTCTCACCGAGGCGCTCGGTATGGACGCGAGCATGGTCCAGGACCGGCTCTGACCGCCGGGAGGAGCAGCGGCACGGGCAGCGAGCCGGTCGCCCTCGGCGCACTGGCGGCCCGGGCCCGGACGTGGCTGGGGCACTCCGCTGCCGAGCGGTGCACCGGGGTCGTCCTCGCGGACCGGTTCGAACGGCTCACCTGGCACGACACCTGCGAACAGTCCGAAGGGCTGCGCGAGCTGGCCCGGGAGCTGGGTGAGCGTCACGACCACGCCGCCGACCTCTTGGCCGATGTGTTCCTGGCCGCCTACAAGGCCGGCCTCCGACTGCGCGAGCGCACCGAGATGGATCCCTCACGGCTGGTCAACCACCAGGTCGTCGCCGCGCTGGTGGAGTCACCGGACTTTGCCGCGCTGCGCCGGGAGACCGTCGGTGACCCCTACGCGGCAGCCCTGGCCGTCCTCGCCCAGTCCGGCGCCCTGCGCAGGATGCTGGAGCGTTCCCAGGACGCCCAGGGACGGGCCGAGCAGGCGGCGAGGACCCGCCAGGACGCCGAAAGAGCGGCGACCGCCGTGGCGGAGGCGCTCCGGCAGGCCGCCGAAGAGGCCGATGAGGACGGCGGCGTACCGGCCTCGACCGCCGATGCCCTCCACCGCGCGATCGAGGCGGCCGAGGCGGTCGGGTCGGCCGCGCGGCGCACCGCCCAGGACGCCGCGCAGGGCGCCGCGGCCGTCCCCGGCCTCCGGGCCGCCGCGCACCGAGCGGCGGGCGAGGCCGCCGAGGCCGTGCGGGAGGAAGCCGTGCTGATGCGGGCCTGGGGCGTGGGCTCCGGCGAGCTGGAGCGGATGCCGTACGCGCGGCGCGCCCGTCTCGCCGAGCGGCTGCGGGCCGGCCGTCTCGCCCGCTGGGCCGAACTGATCGGGCGCTTCCGGCAGATGGCCGACGGGGAGCGGGCCCGCAAGGTGGAGAGCACCGCCGGGGAGCTGGTCGGCGTCACGCTCGGCGACGACCTCTCCCGCCTGATCCCCTCCGAACTGGCCAACCTCGGCCTGCCCGAGCTGCGCGCCGTCTTCGCCGCGCGGTACGCCGCCGGGGAGCTGATGCTGTACGACAGCCGGGGCGAGCAGCCGACGGGGCGGGGTGCCGTCATCGCGTGCGTGGACACCTCCCACTCGATGTACGCGGCGGGGCCCGGCGGGGTCACGCGGGAGGCGTGGTCCAAGGCGTGCGCCCTGGCGCTGCTGGACCAGGCCCGCCATGCCGGGCGCGACTTCGTCGGCATCCTGTTCTCCGCCGAGGACCGGATCCAGGTCTTCCGCTTCCCGGCCGGCCGGTCCGCCGGCATCGAGCAGGTGCTCGACTTCGCGGAGACCTTTCTCGGCGGCGGCACCAGCTACCAGGCTCCCCTGACCGTGGCCCGCGAACTGCTGGAGGAGGAGTTCGACGACGCCACCGACCCGCGCGCGGACATCGTGATGATCACCGACGACGAGTGCGGCGTCACCGAGGAATGGATGCGTGGCTGGAACGAGGCCAGGCGGGTGCTGGGCTTCCGCCTCTTCGGACTCACCGTCGGCGCCCCGGGCGCGGCCGAGGCCGGCTCGGTCCTGGACGCCCTGTGCGACAACCTCCGCTCCATCGAGGACCTCACGGACGTCCATGCCGCCGCCGACCTGTTCCGCCTCATCTGAACCCGGCCGGGCCGTACGCGCACCTCACTGGCGGTATCCGTTCAGGAAGCGGCCGATGCGGCTGATCGCCGCGTCGAGATCGTCGGCGTACGGAAGCGTCAGGATGCGGAAGTGGTCCGGGCGCGGCCAGCTGAAGCCGGTGCCCTGCACCACCTGGATCTTCTCCCGCAACAGCAGATCCAGCACGAACCTCTCGTCGTCGACGATGGGGTGCACCTTCGGATCGATGCGTGGGAAGGCGTACAGCGCGCCCTTCGGCTTCACGCACGAGACGCCCGGGATCTCGTTCAGCCGCTCCCAGGCCCGGTCGCGCTGCTCGTGCAGCCTGCCGCCCGGCGCGACCAGCTCCTTGATGGACTGCCGGCCCCCGAGCGCGGCCTGAATGGCGTACTGCGCGGGCGCGTTGGGGCACAGCCGCATGGAGGCCAGCATGGTCAGGCCCTCCAGATAGTTGCGGGCGTGCTGGCGCGGGCCGGACACCACCATCCAGCCGGAGCGGAACCCGGCCACCCGGTACGTCTTCGACAGGCCGCTGAAGGTGAGGCAGACCAGATCCGGGGCGAGGACCGCCGCACTGTGGTGCTCGGCCCCGTCGTAGAGGATCTGGTCGTAGATCTCGTCCGCGAAGACCATCAGGTGGTGCCTGCGGGCCAGATCCAGGATGCCTTCGAGGATCTCGCGCGGATAGACCGCGCCGGTCGGGTTGTTCGGGTTGATGATCACGACGGCCTTGGTCCGGTCGGTGATCTTCGACGCCATGTCGGCGAGGTCCGGGTTCCAGTCGGACTCCTCGTCGCAGACGTAGTGCACGGCTTTGCCGCCCGCGAGCGTGGTCACCGCCGTCCACAGCGGGAAGTCCGGGGCCGGGATCAGCACTTCGTCGCCGTCCTCCAGCAGCGCCTGCACCGCCATCGAGATCAGCTCGGAGACCCCGTTGCCGAGGAACACGTCGTCCACGCCGATCTCGGTCAGCCCCATGGCCTGGTAGCGCTGGACGACCGCCCGCCGGGCCGAGAGGATGCCGCGCGAATCGGTGTAGCCGTGTGCCTGGGGCAGCATCCGGATCATGTCCTGGACGATCTCCTCGGGAGCCTCGAAACCGAAGAGCGCGGGGTTGCCCGTGTTGAGCCGGAGCACGCTGTGGCCCGCCTCCTCCAGGGCGTTGGCGTGCTCGATGACCGGGCCCCGGATCTCGTAGCAGACCTCGTTGAGCTTGCTGGACTGCCGGAACTCCATGCGCTGCCTCCCGAGCCGAATTGCGATACTTGGTTTTACCAAGCTTCAGCTTGGAAAGTCCAACAACATGTCTAGACTGCGTCGCATGCCACGTCAGCAGCAGCCAGCAGCACGCCCCGCCCGTCGCCGGAGCTACGACCAGTTCGACGCCACCGCCCGCGCCCTCGACTCCGTCGGCGACCGGTGGACGCTGCTGATCGTCCGTGAACTGCTGGGCGGCCCCCGCCGGTACACGGACCTGCACGCCGATCTGCCCGGCGTCAGCACGGATGTGCTGGCCTCCCGGCTCAAGGACATGGAGCAGAGCGGGCTGGCCCTGCGCCGCAAGCTGCCGCCCCCGTCGGCGGCCTCCGTCTACGAGCTGACCGAACGCGGCCACGGGCTGCGGCCCGTCCTCGCCGCCCTCGCCGCGTGGGGCGCGCCCGCCCTCGCCGAGCGCCGCCCCACCGACGCGGTCCGGGCCCACTGGTTCGCACTGCCGCTGCTCGGCGCCCTCACCGGACTCACCCAGGACGGCGTCCTCGAAGTCCGGCTCGACGAGGGCGAGTTCCACCTCCATGTCGGCGGGGGAGCGGGGGCCGTGCTGCCGGGCGCCGAGGCGTACGGACCGGTGTACGGATACGGCCCCGCCGACCGCCCCGACGCCCGGATCGTCCTCGACGCCGGGGTCTGCCTGGACCTCGCGCGGGGCGCGGCGGGGCTCGCGGAGGCGGTGAAGGACGGCCGCGTCGAGGTGTCCGGCGAGAGCCCGCTCGCCGCCGAACTGCGGGGGACCTGAGCCGGGTTCCGGGGGCCGGAGGGCTCGCGGGGCGGTCGCGCGCGGATCCGGCGATGATGGAGCCGTGCGACTCGAAGCGATCACCTGGGAACGGCTGGCCGGCGAGCTGGCCCGGTACGGCGACGGGCTGTCCGCGGCGGACGGCGGGCCCTGGCTCGCCCTCGGCATCGACGGCGCCCCGGCCGCCCGCACCGGCGAGTGCGCCGAACGCGTCGCCCAGGAGCTGCGGCTGCTCGGCCGCTCGGTCCTCGTCGTCTCCACCGAGGGCTTCCTGCGCCCGGCGAGCCTGCGCTTCGAGTACGGGAAGCAGGACCCGGACACGTACGTCGACGGCTGGTTCGACACCGGGGCGCTGTGGCGCGAGGTGTTCGGGCCGCTGGAGGCGGGCGGCTCCGGCCGGGTGCTGCCCGATCTGTGGGACCCCGTGACCGACCGGGCGACCCGGAGCCCGTACCACGCGCTGCCCGAGGGCGGGGTCGTCGTCGTGCACGGCCCGTTCCTGCTGGGGCACTGGTTCCCGTTCGCGCTGAGCGTCCATCTGCGGCTGTCCCCGGGGGCGTTGCGGCGGCGTACGCGGGAGTCGGAACGCTGGACCCTGCCCGCCTTCGCCCGGTACGAGGAGGAGGTGGCGCCCTCGGAGCGGGCGGACGTGGTGGTCCGGGCGGACGACCCGTCGCACCCGGCCTGGTCGGGGCTGCCCGGGGGCGGATGAACCGCGCGGTCGGGCCGCCGGCGGTTCCCGCCGTACGCGCGGTGCGCCACCCGCGCTCAGCGGACCGGTGGCCGCCCGCCCACCATGGCCACCGCCTCGGCGCCCGCCCGGCAGCCCGCGGCGGCCGCGGTCAGGTCGTCCGCCCCGGCCAGCAGAGCCGCCAGGAACCCGCCGGTGAACGCGTCGCCCGCGCCCGTCGAGTCGACCGGCTCGCGCACCGGCGGGGCGAGGGCGCGGCCGGTCACCTCGCCCCGGGCGGCCACCACGGCTCCCCGTGCGCCCAGGGTGACGACGACGCGCGGGAACCACCGGCTCAACTCCGCCGCCGCGGCCTCGGGTCCGGGCAGCCCGGTGAGCAGCCGGGCCTCGTCCGCGTTCGGCAGCAGCAGCTCCGCCCCCTCCGCGAACTCCAGGAACCGCTTCGGCCCCAGCTCGCCGAGGAACCCGGCCGACGCCGGATCCACGCTCACCGGAACGCCCCGCTCCACGGCGGTGCGCAGGGCGAGGAGGGCGGCGGCCCGGCTCGTCGCGGCGAACAGGAGATAGCCGGAGAGATGCAGCCGCCCGACGCCGTCGAGCATCGAGGGCGCGAAGTCCTCGGCGGCGAGCCGCAGCACCGCCCCGCCGTCGGTGAGGAACGTACGCTCGGCCGCCGCGTCGACCAGGGCGATGACGGTCGCCGTCGGAAGCTCGTCGTCCACCGCCAGGAACGCCCGCACCCCCGCCCGCTCCAGCGCCCGACGGTGCCAGTCGGCGGACTCCGCGCCCGCCCGGGCCAGCAGCCGGACGTCCGGACAGCCCGAACGCGCCGCCCAGCAGGCGACATTGGCCCCCGCGCCGCCCGGCACCGTACGGATCCGGGCCGCCGTGTCCGTACCGTGGGCGAGCGCCGATCCGTACCGCGCGACCACGTCCGTGACCACGTCGCCCACCACCAGCAACCCACCGCCCGCCGCCGCAGCGCTCATCGGGCGCCCGCCGCCGCGACGGCGATCCGCGCCGCGAGAGCCACGTTTCCGCGTACGGCCGTGAGGTTCGCCTCCAGCGACGCACCCCCGGTCCGCCGCATCAGCTGGTCCAGCAGGAACGGTGTGACGCCCTGCCCCGAGATGCCCCGCTCCCGGCACGCGTCCAGCGCCTCCGCCAGCACCCGGTCGTGCAGCGCCGGATCCAACTGATCCCGCTCCGTTACGGGGTTGGCGACGATCAGCGCGGCCGCCGGGCCGCCCAGCGCCTCCTTCACCCGGATCACCTCCGCCACCTCCTCGGGGCTGTGCACCGTCCAGTCGACGGGTTCGCCGGAGCTGCTCAGGTAGAAGCCGGGGAAGCGGTCGGTGCCGTAGCCGACGACACAGACGCCGAGGGTCTCCAGCCGCTGGAGGGTCGCCGGGACGTCGAGGATCGACTTCACGCCCGCGCAGACCACGGTGATCCCGGTGCGGGCGAGCAGCCGCAGATCGGCCGACTCGTCCTGGTTCTCCGCCCATTCCCGGTGTACGCCGCCGAGCCCGCCGGTCGCGAAGACGCCGACGCCCGCCCGGGCCGCCAGGAACGCCGTCGCGGACACCGTCGTCGCCCCGCTCGCCCCGGAGGCGAGCGCCGGGGCGAGATCGCGGTGCCCGAGCTTGCGTACCGCCGGATCACCGGCGATCCGCTCCAACCGGTCCTCGCTCAGGCCGACATGGGCCACCCCGTCCAGCACGGCGACAGTCGCGGGGACCGCTCCGGCGGACCGGACGAGGCCCTCCAGCTCCAGGGCCACGGACAGGTTGCGCGGGCGCGGCAGACCGTGCGCGATGATCGTCGACTCCAGCGCCACGACGGGCAGACCGGCGCTCAGAGCGGCGCGCACCTCCGCCGAGAGCACCGGCTCGTAGGGTTCCGGCTCGTTGGTTTCCGGTGAGTTCTGAGGCATGCCCCATCCCTGTCGCGGGCGGAAGGGGCGCAAACCACGGGCGGACGTTCTCCGGCGGGTCCTGGTCACCCGGTGGCCGGAAGCGGTCGCTAAGGTGACCGGCCATGACGACAAACGACCAGGTCCCCGCCTCCTTCGCCGTGCACATCCCGGACGCCGAGCTCGTACCGGAACCTCTCGATCCGGCGCAGATCGTCTCGGGCGATCCCGTGGTGACGGGGAAGGTGCTGTGGGAATCGCCCGACGGCCGGCAGATCCGCGGCATCTGGCAGATCACGCCCGGCGTGGTCACCGACACCGAGGCGAACGAGCTGTTCGTGGTCGTCAGCGGCCGGGCGACGGTCGCGGTCGAGGGCGGGGCGACGCTGGAGATCGGCCCGGGGGACGCGTGCGTCCTGCGCGAGGGCGACCGGACGACCTGGACCGTTCACGAGACGCTGCGCAAGGCGTACCACATCAGCCTCTGACGTCTCCCGGGCCGCTGAGGTCTTCCGGCCGCCGCAGACCCCGGCGCAGGGCGAGCGCGGCGACCGGCAGCAGCAGGGCGGCGCCGATCGCGTTCAGGCTGCCGTAACCCCACTGGGCGACGATCACCCCGGCCGCCGCCCCGCCGACGCCTGCCGCCGCGCTCATCGTCAGGTCCGACAGCCCCTGCACGGCCGCCTGCGCGGACCGGGGCACCGCGTCGGTGAGCAGCGCCGAACCGGCGATCATCCCGGCCGACCAGCCGAGGCCCAGCACGAACAGGCCCGCGGCGGTCTGCCCGTGCCGGGACCCGGCGGTGCCCGCGAGCAGCGCGGCGAGGCTCAGCAGCCCGACGGCCAGCCCGATCACGGCCGGCCGTCCGAACCGGTCGGCCAGCCACCCCATCACCGGCGAGAACGCGTACATGCCGGCGATGTGCCCGCTGATGACGAGCCCGATCAGCTGGAGGTCGGCGCCGTGCCGGCCCAGGTCGACCGGGGTCATCACCATGATCGACACCATGGCGGTGTGCGACACGGTGACCGTCACCAGGGCCAGCCGTGCCATCGGCGACTCCCGCACCGCCTCGACCCCGGCGCGCAGCGACCGCTTCGGCGGCCCCGCCGGGCCCTCCGGAGCCAGGGCCCGGGCGGTGAGCAACGGGTCCGGGCGCAGCGCGAGCGCCACGACGAGCCCGGCGAGCAGGAACACGGCGGCCGAGCAGAGGAACGGCCCGGCCGCCTCGGGCACCGGCGTACCGCGGAACAGCCGGCTCGCCGGGGCCGAGATGTTGGGCCCCAGCACCGAGCCGATCGTGGTGGCCCACACGACGGTGGAGATCGCCCGCCCCCGCCGCTCCGGCCCCACCAGGTCGGCCGCCGCGAACCGGGCCTGGAGACCGGCCAGCGACCCCGCGCCGAACCCGGCCATGCCGAGCAGCAGCAGCGGGAAGCTGGGCAGCATCGTGGCCAGGACCACCAGCCCACCGCCCAGCGCACCGATCAGATAGGCGAGCACCAGGCCGGACCGGCGGCCCCGGGAGGTCATCAGGGCGGCCAGCGGCAGCGACAGCAGTGCCGTGCCGACGACGGAAGAGGTCGGCGCCAGGCCGGACAGCGCCTCGGATCCGCTCACCTCGGCGGCCAGCATCGGGGCCAGCGCGATACCGATGGCCACACCGAGGCCGCCGAGTATCTGGCTGACGATGAGCACCGCCGACGTCCGGCGCTGGAGCGCGGGCAGCCCGGCGGCCGGGACCTGGGGGAGGGAGAGGGGTCGCGTCACCGGCGCAGTGTGCCACCGCCCGGTCGCCGCCGTGCACCCGGGCGAGTGAAACAAGCCCGACCAGGGGCCTGTCGTGCGGACCCGACCCTGATCGACAGGCCCTAGAACAGCGGCTCCGGCAGGACCCCCTCCAGCGCCAGCAGCTGTCGCTTGGTCTCCAGGCCGCCGCCGAACCCGCCCAGGCCGCCGTCGCTCTCCACCACCCGGTGACACGGCACCACCACCGGCAGCGGATTGGCCCCCATGGCCGCGCCCACCGCCTGCGCGCCCTCCGGCCGGCCGACCCGCGCCGCCAGCTCCCCGTACCCGACGACCGTCCCGTAGGGCACCCCGGACGCCAGCTCGCGGAGCACCTCACGGTGGAAGCCCGAGGTCAGCGACCAGTCCAGAGCCAGGTCGAAGTCCTCCCGCCCGCCCGCGAAATACGCCGCGAGCGCGCGTATGGGCTCGGCGAGCCGCGCCGAGCCGGGCGCCTCCACCGGCTCCGCGCCGAATCCGGTCCGCAGCCGGCCGAGCATCGCGTCCCGTACGTCGGGGCGGGCGTGGAAGGACACGCTCACCAGGCCGGTCGCGGTCGCGGCGAGCAGCAGCGGGCCGATGCCGCTGTCCACGACGGCCCATTCGACGGCCGGCCCGTCGCCGGTCCCGTAATCGTTCATGCCGACCACCGTACGACCGGGCACTGACAGCGGCGGTCCCGCCGGCGGAAACCGGCGGGACCGACAGCGCGCCGGGTCAGCTCGTGGCGTCGCGCACCACGTCGGGGAAGTTGGTGATGATGCCGTCGACCCCGAAGCCGCGGGCCTTCACCGCGTCCGCCGCCTTGTTGACCGTCCAGGTGTTCACCCGCAGCCGCTTGCCGTGCGGGCCCTTGAGCCGCTGGACCGCCGCCACGTAGTCGGCGCCGATCGTCGCGTACGAGGGGTTGATCTGATCGGTGAACGCCGCGTACGAGGGCAGGTCGGCCACCGCCGGGGTGCCCAGGAAACCGGTCGTGATGTCCGGGCGCAGCGTGTGCACCTGCTTCACGCTGTCGGCGCCGAAACTCTGGATGACCAGCCGGTTCCGTACGTGGGAGCGGTCCAGCCACCCCGACCGGCCCAGCACCCGGATGATGTCGCGTTCGATGCCCGGGTAGGTCGCCGGGCTCTTGATCTCCAGGAGCAGCTTCTGCCGGTTGCGCTCCAGGCGGTTCAGGAACTGGGTGAGGGTCGGGATCCGGGCCCCGGTGAACTGCGCTCCGAACCAGCTGCCCGCGTCGAGCTTCGCCAGCTCCGCCGCGGTGAAGTCCTTGACCGCCCACGGCTCCCGGTCGGGGAAGACCTGCTCGGCGTCGGTCGTGCGCTTCAGATCGGTGTCGTGCAGCACGACGAGCACGCCGTCACGGGTGCGGTGGACGTCGTTCTCGACCCACTCGATGCCGAGGGCGTCCGCGGCGTCGACGGCGGCGAGGGTGTTCTCCGGCGCGTAGCCCGATGCCCCCCGGTGCGCCACGACGACCGGGGCCGTCTGCCGCTCCGGGGCCTCGGGCCGCTCGGCGGGCAGCAGCAGGGCTCCGGCGCCGAGCAGGGCGGCGGCCGTGGTGGAGGCGGTTGCGGTACGGACGAACACGGGGACTCCTCACGTCGGGAGTGTGCGGACACGCAGAGAGTGACAGCGGCCCGCCAACGCCCGGCGGGGCTGCGGTGGCCGCGGAATGAACGGAACCTTCGGTCCCGGGGACCACCGCGGAGCACGGCAGAAGACCGTGCCGATAAAATGTGCTTTCTTTGTCTGCCTGCCGGGACTCGCCCCTTGGGGACCCTCCTCGACCCCGGGCTTTCTCGAAGGGCGTACGCACATGCAGGGAACAGTCGACGGATTCACCTACGGCCTGGTGACTCCGGTCGCGGCCTTCCTCATGGCCGCACTGGGAGCCGCCCTCGGACTCCGCTGCACCACCCGGTCCCTCCGTACCGCACGCTCCTTCCGGGCCGGCTGGCTGGCGCTGGGCTCGCTGTCCATCGGCTCCGGGGTGTGGACCATGCACTTCGTCGCGATGACGGGCTTCACCGTCCAGGAGGCTCCGATCTCCTACGACAAGCCCCTCACCTTCTCCGGCCTGGCCGTGGCCGTGGTGATGATCGGCATCGGCATCTTCATTGTCGGGTACCGGGGCGCGACCCGCATGGCGTTGATCACCGGGGGCACCATCACCGGCCTCGGTATCGCCTCGATGCACTATCTCGGCATGGCGGGCATGCGCATGGACGCCCGGTTCGCGTACGACACGCCCCTCGTCGTCCTCTCGGTGCTGATCGCCGGGGTCGCCGCCACGGGCGCGCTGTGGGCGGCCGTCAGCCTGCGGGGAGCCCTCTCCGGCCTCGGCGCGAGCATCCTGATGGCCGTCGCGGTGACCGGAATGCACTACACCGGCATGGCCGCGCTGGACGTGCATCTGCACCTGCCGCCCACCCTGCCGGACGACCTGGCCGACGTCCTGCCCCGCGACCGGCCCGCCGAGATCATCGGCCCGATGCTGGCCGGACCCGCCTGTTTCCTGCTCCTGGCCGCCGTCGTGCTCCTGTTCGACCCCCGGGCCATGACGGGCGAACCCGACCCGTACCAGCGGGCCGGGCACCACCCGCGGAGCATGGTCCGCGAGGGCGCGGGAGGGCCGCGGTACCGCTGATCCGGGGCCGTTGTCAGTGGCGAGCCGTACGGTGGTTGTATGCGGCCCGTTTCCAAGATCGAACGTTCGGTGGCGCCCTTCGAGGTCGTCAGTCCCTACCAGCCCAGCGGCGACCAGCCGGCGGCCATCGCCGAGCTGGAGCGGCGTATCCGCGCCGATGAGAAGGACGTCGTGCTGCTCGGCGCGACCGGCACCGGCAAGTCGGCGACCACCGCCTGGATGATCGAGAAGCTGCAGCGCCCGACCTTGGTGATGGCGCCGAACAAGACGCTCGCCGCCCAGCTGGCCAACGAGTTCCGTGAGCTCCTGCCGAACAACGCGGTGGAGTATTTCGTCTCGTACTACGACTACTACCAGCCCGAGGCGTACGTCCCGCAGTCGGACACCTACATCGAGAAGGACTCCTCGATCAACGAGGAGGTCGAACGGCTGCGCCACTCGGCGACCAATTCGCTGCTCACCCGCCGCGACGTCGTCGTGGTCGCCTCCGTGTCCTGCATCTACGGCCTCGGTACGCCGCAGGAGTACGTGGACCGGATGGTCCAGCTCAAGGTCGGCGAGGAGATCGACCGCGACCAGCTGCTGCGCCGCTTTGTCGAGATGCAGTACAGCCGCAACGACCTGGCGTTCACCCGTGGCACCTTCCGGGTCCGGGGCGACACCATCGAGATCTTCCCGGTCTACGAGGAGCTCGCCATCCGCATCGAGATGTTCGGCGACGAGATCGAGGCCCTGTCCACGCTCCACCCGCTGACCGGCGAGATCATCAGCGAGGACCCCACGGTCCACGTCTTCCCCGCCAGCCACTACGTCGCCGGGCCCGAGCGCATGGAGAAGGCCGTCAGCGGCATCGAACAGGAGCTGGAGCAGCGCCTGGCCGAGCTGGAGAAGCAGGGCAAGATGCTGGAGGCCCAGCGGCTGCGCATGCGCACCACGTACGACATCGAGATGCTCCGCCAGATCGGCACCTGCTCCGGCGTCGAGAACTACTCGATGCACTTCGACGACCGCGCCCCCGGCACCGCCCCCAACACCCTCCTCGACTACTTCCCGGACGACTTCCTCCTCGTCCTGGACGAGTCCCACGTCACCGTCCCGCAGATCGGCGCGATGTACGAGGGCGACGCCTCCCGCAAGCGGACCCTCGTCGACCACGGCTTCCGGCTGCCGTCCGCGATGGACAACCGGCCGCTGAAGTGGGAGGAGTTCCTCCAGCGGATCGACCAGACGGTCTACCTCTCCGCCACCCCGGGCAAGTACGAGCTCTCGCGCGGCGACGGGTTCGTCGAGCAGATCATCCGCCCCACCGGCCTCGTCGACCCCGAGGTCGTGGTCAAGCCCACCGAGGGCCAGATCGACGACCTGGTCCACGAGATCCGCAAGCGCACCGAGCGCGACGAGCGGGTCCTGGTCACCACGCTCACCAAGAAGATGTCGGAGGACCTCACCGACTACTTCCTGGAGCTCGGCATCCAGGTCCGCTATCTGCACAGCGACGTCGACACCCTGCGCCGCATCGAGCTGCTGCGCGAGCTGCGCTCCGGCGAGTACGACGTGCTCGTCGGCATCAACCTCCTGCGCGAGGGCCTCGACCTTCCCGAGGTCTCCCTGGTGGCCATCCTCGACGCCGACAAGCAGGGCTTCCTGCGCTCCGGCACCTCGCTCATCCAGACCATCGGCCGCGCCGCGCGCAACGTCTCCGGCCAGGTCCATATGTACGCCGACAAGATCACCCCGGCCATGGCGCAGGCGATCGACGAGACGAACCGCCGCCGCGAGAAGCAGATCGCCTACAACACCGAGCGCGGCCTCGACCCGCAGCCGCTGCGGAAGAAGATCAACGACATCGTCGCGACCATCGCCCGCGAGGAGGTCGACACCGAACAGCTCCTCGGTACCGGGTACCGGCAGGGCAAGGAGGCCAAGACCCCGGTGCCCGCGCTCGGCGCCAAGGCCGCCAAGGGCGGGGCGAAGGGCGGGGCGGCCTCGCCCGGCGCGGTGGTCAGCGACCGGCCCGCCGCCGAACTGGCCGGGATCATCGAGGAGATGACCGACCGGATGCGGGCCGCCGCGGCGGACCTGCAGTTCGAGGTGGCCGCCCGGCTGCGCGACGAGGTCGGTGAACTGAAGAAGGAACTGCGTCAGATGAAGGAAGCGGGCCTCGCCTGATTTCCGGCATCGCGGCCGGCTTCGCTGCCGATTCCCGCACCGGGGCCGGCCCGGGTTCCGGCGCCGCTTCCAACACACCGGGCGGGCCCCGCCCGGTGTGTTGCAAGACCGACACAAAAACGGACCGAGCCTGCTGCCGCCCGGGGTGGAATGCGTAGGGTGCGGGGAAACCGCACACGGATGGTTGCGGGGCAATGCCGAGAGGGGACAGCGCGTGACGGTCAATATGACCAAGGGTCAGGCCATCAGCCTGCAGAAGAGCGACGGGGGGACCCTGACCGCGGTACGGATGGGGCTCGGCTGGCAGGCGGCTCCGCGCCGTGGCCTGTTCGGCTCGCGCACCCGCGAGGTCGACCTGGACGCCTCGGCGGTGCTCTTCGCCGACAAGCAGCCGGTCGACGTCGTGTTCTTCCGCCACCTCGTCAGTGACGACGGCTCGGTCAAGCACACCGGTGACAACCTGGTCGGCGGCGCGGGCTCCGGCGGCGACGACGAGGCGATCCTCGTCGACCTCCAGCGCGTGCCGGTCCACATCGACCAGATCGTCTTCACGGTGAACTCCTTCACCGGGCAGACGTTCCAGGAGGTCCAGAACGCCTTCTGCCGCATCGTCGACGAGACCAACGGCCAGGAGCTCGCCCGGTACACGCTCGACGGCGGCGGCCAGTACACCGCCCAGATCATGGCGAAGGTGCACCGCGTGGGCAACGGATGGCAGATGACGGCCCTCGGGAACCCGGCCAACGGCCGCACCTTCCAGGACCTGATGCCGTCGATCCTCCCGCACCTGTAGGACCCGGACCGGTCGGCGACGACCGGCACCGAAACGGGCGGGGGCAGCTCCCGGCGGCACCGGCCGCCGGGAGCTGCCCCACGCACGGCACGAACGGCACGGCACGGCACGAACGCGACAGCACGAACGCACACGGCACCGACGCGCACAGCACGAACGCGGTATCGCACGGCACCGCACCCACGGGCGCGCGGGCCATCGTCGAGGGGGACAGGGCAATGACGGCCGAACTGGTCCGGGGGCAGAACCACACCTTGCCCCAGACCCGTCTGGAGATCCGGGTGTCGGCGGGTACGCCCGTCGTGGCCGGAGCCACCCTCGGCGACGAGCGGGGCACGGTGCGCGGCGTCGAGTGGATCGCCCACCCCGGCTCGCCCCAGCTCTCCGGCATCGAGGTCTCCCGGCAGGCGGCGGCCGACCACCGGCTCGCCGTCGACCTGGAGGCCCTTCCCGACGGCGTCCACCGGGTCACCGTGCTGCTCGCGCTCCCCGTCGGAGTCGGCGGCCCGACCCGGTTCGGCGCCGTCCCCGCCCCCTTCGTCGCCGTCACCGGGCTCGACGGCGCCGAGATCGCCACCTTCACGCTGACCGGCCTGGACGCCGAGTCCGCCGTCAGCGCCCTGGAGCTCTACCGCCGCCAGGACGCCTGGAAGGTCCGCGCCGTCGGCCAGGGGTATGCCGGCGGGCTCGCCGAGATGCTCGCCGACCAGGGCGTGGCCGAGGCCGCCGGGCTGGCCGGATCCATCCAGGAGGCCGTCACCCGGAGCCTGGCCCGCTCGGTGGCCCCGCCGCCGCCCCGGACCCCGGGAGGCGACCGCGTACGCCGCACGACGGGCGCAGCCGACCACCGCCCGCCCACAC
>MUNB01000140.1 GCA_002154345.1 Streptomyces griseus | reverse complement strand
ATCCCGGCCTTCCCCACCGCGAGCCCGGCGTCCGGCACGCCGCCCCCTCGCACCTCTGTATCATGGCCCCGGCCACCCTTCCACACGTACCGGCGGCGCGCAGGCGGCTTCCGGGCACGGGCGGCCGATCACCCATCACCGGTCGCCCGGAACCGAGTTCGCCGGGCCGGTCAGGTTCCGGGCCGGAACACCGCCACGGCCTCCCCGCCGTCCTCCCCCGCCTCCCGGAAGGCAACGGTCAGCCGCATCCCGACGCGCAGCGCCCCGTGCGCGCACTCCACGATCTCCGTCATCATCCGGGGCCCCTCGGCGAGGTCGACGACGGCCGCGACGTACGGCACGCGCCCGCCGAAGGGCGGCAGATCGTTGCGGTGGACGACGGACCAGGTGTACAGCGTGGCGTTCCCGCTCGCGCGCTCCCAACCGACCTCCTCGCTCCAGCAGTACGGGCAGAACTCACGCGGGTAGTGATGGGCCCGGCCGCACCCGGCGCAGCGGCGGATCAGCAGCCGCCCCTCCGCCGCCGCGTCCCAGTAGGGGCGGGTGAAGGCGTCCGGCTCCGGGAGGTCGAAGCGCGGGCCGGCCGCGGGCTCTCGCGTCACGGGAACAGCCCTAACGCCGCGTCCAGCGACCAGGTCTGCCACGCCATCGCGAACAGGGCCACCAGCGAGATCAGCGCCATCATCGCGTTCTGCCCCTGCTCGGCCCAGTCGTGGATCATCAGGGTCAGGTAGAGGAGGTTGAGGAGCAGGCCCGCGACGAGCGCGACCGGGGTCAGGAGACCGGCCACCAGGCCGAGCCCGAGCGCGAGTTCGGCGTAGACGACGACGTACGCCATCACCTTCGGGCGCGGTTCGACGACCCGCCGGAAGCCCGAACGCACCACGCTCCAGCGGTGCTTGCCCGCGACGTCCGCCGCCCAGGCGATGCCCGTACCGCGCTCGAACCAGCCTTTCCGGTCCTTGTGCCGCCAGCTCTCCAGCCACCACAGGCCGAGACCTATGCGCAGGACGGCGAGCCATTCCGCACCGCTGAGCCAGATCGTCTGCATCGGACCGCCTCCGCTCACCTCACGTACCTGACGGTACGTCAGTTCAGCGGATCCGGGCCGCCCCGCGCAAGAGGCGCGCACGCACCCGTGGGCCGCGCCTCAGCGCCGCCGTCCGCGCCCCAGCGGCCACGCCGGACAGAGGCCGCCGAGACCGCCACCGCGCTCAGCCCGACCGCGATCAGGAGGACGAGCACCCGGGCCCGGCCCGCGTCCACGCCCGGGCCGCCCGCCGCACCGGCCGCCACATACGCCGGGTCGCCGTGCAGCAGGCCGAATGGCCGCCAAGTGCCGCATCGCGACCCTCGTGATCAATTCGCAATCGTTTCCCCTCTTGACCGAGACCCATCAACAGAGTGGGCGATTACGCTCCGAACCATGCCCAACAGCCCGTCCACCGCAGCCAGTCACGACGCCGTCGCCCTCACCGACCGTACGGACGACCGTCCCGTCTACGTCATCGGCGGCGGCCCCGGAGGTCTCGCCACCGCCGCCGCGCTGCGCGCCCGGGGCGTACGGGCGGTGGTCCTGGAGAAGTCGGACCGGGTCGGCGCGTCCTGGCGCGGCCACTACGACCGGCTGCACCTGCACACGACCCGGCGCTGGTCGGCGCTGCCGGGGCTGAAGATGCCGCGCAGGTTCGGGCGCTGGGTGGGCCGGGACGACGTCGTGCGGTATCTGGAGAAGTACACCGAGCACCATGAGCTGGAGGTGGTGACCGGCGTCGAGGTGACCCGGATCGACCCGGCCCCCGACGGCTCCGGCGACTGGCGGCTCACCGCGACGGGCGGCCGGGTCCTGCGGGGCCGCGCGGTCGTCGTCGCCACCGGCTTCAACCACACCCCGCGCATCCCGGAGTGGCCGGGCCGCGACACGTTCACGGGCGAGCTGCTGCACGCGGCGCGGTACCGCAACCCGGCCCCGTACGCGGACCAGGACGTGCTGGTCGTCGGCATCGGCAACACGGGGGCGGAGATCGCGGCGGACCTGGCGGAGGGCGGGGCGTCCGCCGTGCGGATCGCGGTCCGGACGGCCCCGCACATCGTCCGCCGCTCCACCGCCGGCTGGCCGGCCCAGGCCACCGGGATCCTGGTCCGCCGGCTGCCGGTACGGCTCGTCGACCGCGCGGGGGCCGCGCTGTCCAAGGTCGCCGTGCCCGACCTGACCGCCCAGGGCCTCCCGCGCCCCGCCACCGGGCTCTACTCCCGGGTCCGCCAGGGCGCGATCCCGGTCCAGGACGTCGGCCTGATCGACGCGGTGAAGAACGGCCGGGTGATCCCCGTCGCCACGGTCGCCTCCTTCGAGAAGGACACGGTGGTCCTGGCCGACGGCACCCGCCTCACCCCGGACACCGTCATCGCGGCCACCGGCTACGACCGCGCCCTGGAGCCGCTGCTCGGCCACCTGGACGTCCTGGACGGGCGCGGCCGCCCGGTCGTCCACGGCAGCCGCTCGCCCAAGCAGGCCCCGGGGCTCTACTTCACCGGCTTCACCAACCCGATCAGCGGGATGCTCCGCGAACTGGCGCTGGACGCGGAGAAGATCGCCAAGAAGGTGGCCCGGACGCACCGCTGACGGAACGGCTCACGGAAGGCCGTGTCAGAGCCCTTGCATAAGGTGCGCCCCGTGAGCGATGTCTACGAACTGACCGTGACCGTCGACCTGCGCGACGGGCTGTCCGACCACCAACTGGCCGAACTGCGCTGGCACCTGGGGCTCGGCCCGCGGCCCGAGCGCCTCACCGTCGTGACCGACTTCCCGTGCGTGGTGGTCGACGACGACGGCGTCCCGCGGATCGAGGACGACCCCCGCCCGCTGCTGGCAGGCGACGGACCGGCCCGGCGGACGGCGGGCGCGCTCTATGCGGCGCTGGCCGACCGCACCGGCCTGCCGGGCGGCGGCTGGGCGCTGACCTCCCGTACCGAGATCCATCCGGACGAGGCGGAGGAGGTCGGCGTACTGCTCCGCTGGCTCGCCGAGCACGCCCACGACACCCACCGGCGGAGCGACGGCACGGTGGGGATCGGGCACTACCGTGCGCACGAGGACCCGACGCCGAGCGCGCTGCTCGTCGGCGACGGCCGGGTCGGTCTGGTGCAGGACCTTCTTCCGGGGAGTCGATGATGACCGTTCGCCGTGTCGTGCCCAACGTCCGTTCCGAGGCGGTGGAGGAGAGCCGGGAGTTCTACGGCCTGCTCGGCTTCGAGGAGGTCATGAACCTCGGCTGGATCACGACCGTCGCCTCGCCGTCCCGCCCGCAGGAGCAGGTCAGCTTCATGACCCACGACCTGACCGCCCCGGTGGTGCCCGACATGAGCATCGAGGTGGACGACGTGGACGCGGCCTACGCGGCGGTACGGGAGAGCGGCGCGGAGATCGTCCACCCGCTGCAGGACGAGGAGTGGGGCGTACGGAGGTTCTTCGTCCGGGACCCCAACGGCCGGGTGGTCAATGTGCTGGGCCACCGCTGAGCCGATGAGGGCGCCGAGAGGCCGGCGCGAGGGCGCCCGGAGGGAGGGTGACGCCCGTCACTCCCGCGGATGTCACACCCTCCGGGGCCGGTTCCGTCCTGTGTGTGTAGCCACTGACGACAGCAGCAGAGGAGCACACCATGAACGCCCGTATCGACGCCTTCGCCAGCCCCGTCACGGGAAAGCTCGTCAAGCACCTGGTCTCGGCGTCCAAGGTCGTCGAGGGCACGGCGCTGCCCGCGACGACGCAGGAGCTGGTGAAGATCCGCGCGAGCCAGATCAACGGCTGCGGCGGCTGCCTGGACATGCACACCAAGGAAGCCGCCGCGGCCGGTGAGACCTCGCTGCGCCTCAACCTGATCGCCGCCTGGCGGGAGGCCACCGTCTTCACCGACGCCGAGCGCGCCGCGCTGGAGCTGACCGAACAGGGCACCCGGATCGCGGACGCGGCGGGCGGGGTCCCGGACGACGTCTGGGCGAACGCCGCCAAGCACTACGACGAGGAGCAGCTCATCGCCCTGGTCTCGCTGATCGCGATGATCAACGCCTTCAACCGGCTGAACGTGATCCTCCAGCAGCCGGCCGGCGGCTACCAGGTGGGTCAGCTCGTGCACCCCGCCTGAGATCCGCCGCGGCCCGCCCCGGCCCATGGGCGACCGTCCGTCGTCCATAGGTGAACGTCCGGTACGCCCGCGACGCTGCCTAGGCTGGGTCCCATGGACGTGTTCGACGAGCTGTTGCGGGGCGTGCGGGGCAGGGGCGCGGTGTTCGGCCGTTCGGTGCTGTGCGCACCGTGGTCGCTGCGGTTCACGGACGGGGCGTATCTGACCCTGTGCCTGCCGTTGCGGGGTGCGGGGTGGATCGTGCCGGAGGGCGGCGAGCCGCTGCGGGTGGAGGTCGGCGAGGCGGCGATCGTCCGGGGCCCGGCGCCGTTCGTCTTCACCGACGACCCGGTGGACGGTACGCGGCCGGGGCGGGCCGGCGGCGTACGGGAGGTGCGCTGGGGCCAGGTCCGGGACGCCGGGGCCCCGCCGGACCGGGGCCCCGAGTTCGACTGCCCCACCGTGCTGCTGGCCGCCACCTATGACGTCCAGGCGCAGGTTCCGCAGCGGCTGCTGCGGGCGCTTCCGCCGGCCCTCGTGGTCCCCGACGAGGAGGACTGCGCGCCGCTGCGGGACTACCTGGAGGCGCAGATCGGCGGCGGCCGGCCGGGCGATCAGATCGTGCTCGACCGGCTGCTGGACTGGATGCTGGTGTGCACGCTGCGGGACTGGTTCGACCGGCCCGAGGCGGATCCGCCGGGGTGGTACGGGGCGCTCGGCGACGAGGTGGCGGGGCCGGCGCTGCGGGCGATGCACGAGGATCCGGCGTACCCCTGGACGACGGCGGAGCTGGCGAGCCGGGCGGGGGTGTCGCGGACGACGCTGGCGAAGCGGTTCACCGAGCTGGTCGGGGACGGCCCGGTGGCCTACCTGACCGAGTGGCGGATGACGCTGGCGGCGGATCTGCTGACCCGCCCGGAGCTGACGGTGGCGGCCGTGGCCCGCCGGGTCGGCTACGCGGACGCGTTCGGCTTCAGCGCGGCGTTCAAGCGGCTGCGCGGCCGGAGCCCGAGCGCGTTCCGGCAGGAGGCGTCGGCCGTCGACACGGTGGAGGCGGCCGCCCCGGTGGGGTGAGCCGCATCGGCGGGGCGGCTCACCCCACCGGGGCGCGGCCTCCGGAGCGCAGCCTCCGGGACCTGCCGGGCCCGGGGCCCGGCGTCCTCAGCCCCACACCCCCTGCGCCGCCGCGTCCCGCACGAAGTCGGCGAAGTCGCGCGGCTCCCGGCCCAGCGCCCGGCGCACCCCGTCCAGGACGGGCGCCTCCCGGCTCGTGGTGATCGGCTCCAGCGCGTCGGTCCAGAGGTCGGCCTCCTGGTCCGTGAAGCCCTGGTCGGCGAGGAGCCGGGCCCGGAAGACGGACGGTCCGACGGGGACGTACGCGGCGCGCTTCCCGGTCTCCTTCGCGATCTCGTCCAGGACGTCGGCGATGCCGAGCGCGCGCGGGCCCGAGAGCCCGTACTCCTCGCCCGCGTGACCGTCCTCGGTGAGCGCGGCGACGGCCACGTCCGCGATGTCGTCGGTGTCGATGAACGCGGCCTTCCCGTCCCCGGTGGGAAGCGCCAGTTCCCCGTCGCGTACGCCGTCGAGGAAGACGCCCTCGCTGAAGTTCTGGGAGAACCAGCCCGGCCGGAGGATCGTCCACTCCACCCCGGAGGCGCGCACCGCCCGCTCGCCCTCGCCGTGCGGTCCGCCGTCCTCGTAGGCGGGGCCGAAGTAGCCGGGCACGTCCGTGCCCCGGGCCGACAGCAGCACCAGCCGCCGCACCCCGCTCGCGACGGCCTGTTCGACGAAGGCGGGCGTCGGGGAGGGCGACGCGTCGAGCGGGACGATGTAGACGGCGGCGACGCCGTCCAGGGCGGCCTGCCAGGTGGCGGGGTCCGCCCAGTCGAAGGGGGTGTCTCCGGACCGGGAGGCCGCCCGGGTCTCCACCCCCAGCTCACGGAGGCGGGCCACCACCCGGCGGCCGGTCTTGCCGGTGCCGCCGGTCACCAGTACGGGGCCCTGCACGGAGGTCGTCGCTGCGGTCGCGTCTGTCTGCGTCATGACACCAGCCTCACGCGGCGGGGCGGCCCGCGCCCATGGCTCAGCGTCCGGGAGGGATGTCCGAGCGTCCGGCTCCGGCCGGGGAGACGCGCGGACACGGCAGAGGCCCGGATCCTGGTGGATCCGGGCCTCGGTCGCGTACTTCTTCAGTAGCGGGGACAGGATTTGAACCTGCGACCTCTGGGTTATGAGCCCAGCGAGCTACCGAGCTGCTCCACCCCGCGTCGGTGAACACCACCTTACGCCACACCATCGCCCCGCGTGACCATGTGAGCCTTTGCCTGCACACCCATTCCTGACGAAGCGTCAGTTCGCTAACCTGACAGGGCGTCAGTTAACCGGCCGGCCCCGCCCGTTCACCGGCGGGCCATCGAGCAGGAGTGGGCGGAACGATGCTTGGATCGACTCACGGCACCCTCACCACCGGCTTCCGTGCCCGGGTGGTGGCCTGCGGCGAGGAGCCGCACGCCGCCGTCGTCAGCCTGCCGACGGCCTCGGCCCGGGGCGGCCTCGACGTCAGCGGGCGACCGCTGCACCTGACCGTGCCCGACCTGGACCGCTTCTTCCGGCCCCGGTCGGTGGCCGTCGTCGGCGCCTCCGACGCCGAGGGCCGCCCGAACACCGGCATCACCCGGCAGCTCGTCGACTGGGCCGGACGGGTCGGGGCCCGGCTGCACCCGGTGCACCCGACCCGGCGGACCGTGTTCGGCCGCGACTGCTTCGCCTCGGTCACCGAGATCCCCGATCCCGTCGACCTCGCGGTCCTCCTCGTCGCGGACCCGCTCCCGGTGATCGAGGAGCTGGGCGAGGCGAAGGTGCCCTTCGCCGTCGCCTTCGCCTCCGGGTTCGCCGAGACCGGGGAGGCGGGCGCGGCCGCCCAGGCCCGGCTGGCGGCGGCCGTGGACCGGTCCGGGCTGCGGCTGCTCGGACCGAACACCAACCTCAACGCCTTCGAGCGGTTCCGGGAGGACCTGGACGGCCCCGCCATCGCCCTGATCACCCAGTCCGGGCACCAGGGCCGCCCGCTGCACGCCCTCCAGGAGCTCGGCATCCGGCTCTCGCACTGGGCCCCGACGGGCAACGAGGCCGATCTGGAGACCGCGGACTTCCTCGCGTACTTCGCCCAGCTCCCCGAGGTCGGGGCCATCGCGTGTTACGTCGAGGGGCTCAAGGACGGCCGCTCCTTCCTGCTCGCCGCCGACCGGGCCGCCCGCGCCGGGGTGCCGGTCGTCGCCGTGAAGGTGGGCCGTACGGAGGCCGGGGCCAGGACCGCCGCCTCGCACACCGGCAAGCTGACCGGGGCGGACCAGGTGGTGGACGCGGCGATGCGGCAGTTCGGGGTGGTCCGGGTGGACGGCCTGGACGAGCTCCAGGACACCGCCGCCCTGCTGGCCCGCGCCCGCCCGCCGAAGGCCGACGGGGTGGCCGTCTACTCCATCTCCGGCGGCACCGGCGCGCACTTCGCGGACCTGGCGACGGCGGCGGGCCTCACCCTGCCCACGCTCTCCCCCGCCAAGCAGGACGAGCTGCACACCTGGATACCGGAGTACCTGACCGTCGCCAACCCCATCGACAACGGCGGCCACCCGGTCGGCGACTGGCGCGGCCGGAAGATCATCGACGCGATCCTCGCCGATCCGTCCGTCGGGGTGCTGATCTGCCCGATCACCGGCCCCTTCCCACCGATGAGCGACCGCCTCGCCCAGGACCTGGCGGACGCGGCGGAGGCCACCGACAAGCTGGTCTGCGTCGTCTGGGGCTCCCCCGTCGGCACCGAGGACGCCTACCGGACCACCCTGCTGGGATCCTCGCGCCTCGCCACGTTCCGTACGGCCCGCAACTGCGTCACCGCCGTGAAGGCCTATCTGGACCACCACCGCTTCACCGACCGCTACCGCTCCCCCTTCGAGGACGCCCCGCGCACCCCGTCACCGTCCTTCCGCAAGGCGCAGAACCTGCTGCGGCCGGGCCAGCAGCTCAGCGAGCACGCGGCGAAGCAGCTGCTGCGCGCGTACGGGATCCGGGTGCCGCGCGAGCAGTTGGTGACCAGCGCGGCGGCGGCGGTCCGGGCGGCGGGTCCGGTCGGCTACCCGGTGGTGATGAAGGCCTCCGGCCCCCGG
Organism: Streptomyces griseus; assembly: GCA_002154345.1. Classification (GTDB taxonomy): domain Bacteria; phylum Actinomycetota; class Actinomycetes; order Streptomycetales; family Streptomycetaceae; genus Streptomyces; species Streptomyces caviscabies. The sequence goes on along the minus strand of MUNB01000140.1, from coordinate 3,179 downwards.
CTCGCCCACAAGACGGAGCTGGGCCTGGTGAAGGTCGGCCTCACCTCCGCCAGCCAGGTCCGCGACGCCTACCGCGAGCTGACCGACATCGCCCGGTACGAGTCGGTGGACCTGGACGGCATCCTGGTCTGCCAGATGATCGACCGGGGCGTCGAGATGATGGTCGGGGTCACCCACGACGCCCTGTTCGGCCCGACGGTCACGGTGGGGCTCGGCGGGGTCCTGGTGGAGGTGCTGCACGACACGGCGGTGCGGGTGCCGCCGTTCGGCGAGCAGCAGGCCCGGGACATGCTGGGCGAACTGCGCGGCCGGGCGCTGCTGGAGGGGGTGCGGGGCGGGCCTCCGGTCGATGTGGACGCGCTGGTCGAGGTGGTGCTGCGGGTGCAGCGCATGGCCCTGGAACTGGGCGACGACCTGACCGAGCTGGACATCAACCCGCTGGTGGTGCTGGGCCGGGGGCAGGGCGCGGTGGCCCTGGACGCGCTGGCGGTGTGCCGGTGAGCGGGGAGGCGGGCGCCGGGCCGGACGAGCACGCGCGTACGGGCCTGCCGGACGCCGGACCGGAGGCGGCAGGCCCGGGCCCGGGGGCCGCCACCGTCCTGCACTCCCTGGACGGCGGCGTCTCCTGGATCACCCTCAACCGGCCCGAGGCCATGAACGCCGTCACCTGGGACCAGCGCGAGCGGATCATCGCCCTCCTCGCCGACGCCTCCGCCGACCCCGGCGTACGGGCCGTGGTGCTCACCGCCACCGGCCGGGGCTTCTGCGCGGGCGCCGATCTGCGCGGCGCCCCGGCCCCCGCGCGCGAACGGGTCCCCGGGGACGTCGCCCGGACGATCCGGCTCGGCGCGCAGCGGCTGATCGCCGCCGTACTGGACTGCGAGAAGCCGGTGATCGCCGCCGTCAACGGGACGGCGGCCGGGATCGGCGCGCATCTGGCGTTCGCCTGCGATCTGGTCCTGGCCGCCGACACGGCGACGTTCATCGAGGTCTTCGTACGCCGGGGGCTCGTCCCGGACGGCGGCGGCGCTTATCTGCTGCCCCGGCTGGTGGGCCCGCAGCGCGCCAAGGAGCTGATGTTCTTCGGCGACGCCCTCACGGCGGCGGACGCGGAGCGGCTCGGCCTGGTCAACCGCACGGTGCCGGGCGGGGAGTTGGAGGCGCTGGCCGAGGAGTGGGCGGGCCGGCTGGCCGCCGGACCCACCCGGGCCCTGGCCCTGACCAAGCAGCTGGTGAACGCCTCGCTGGACGGCGACCGGGCCACGGCGTTCGCGGCGGAGGCGGCGGCCCAGGAGATCAACATGACCACGCGCGACGCGAACGAGGGCGTGGCGTCCTTCGTCGAGCGCCGGTCACCGGAGTACCGGGGCTGCTGACCGGAGCACCGGGCCTCAGTCGGCCACCGGCGGATTGAAGCGGTGGAACGCGGGGGCCGACCAGCGCAGCGGGGAGGCGGCGGCGATCTCCCGTACGGCGGTGACCTCGAACTCCACGAGCCGCTCCGCCCCCGGCACCCGCGCCACCGCGTCCGCGTCCCAGACCGTGCGGGCGCGACCGGTCAGATGGAGGGCGGCCCCGGTGTCCCAGCCGGGCACCAGGAGCCCGGCGGCCGGGTTGAGTTCGAGGTTGCCCAGGGTCAGGAACATGCCGTTGCCCGCGTAGTCGGGCCAGCGCAGCAGCCGGTCCGAGACCACCTGGACGAAGCCCGGGTTGCCGCCCCGGTGCGAGGCGTCGGCGTCGCCCCGGTCGGACGCGGTGGCGACGAAGAAGGTGTCGGCGGCCCGCACCGCCTCCTGCTGCGCGGGGCTCAGGGCGTCGCCGTCCGTGACCGTGCGCCGCTGCCCGCGCTCCTCGCCCGGTGCGATGCGGTGGTGGTGGCGCTCCTGGATGTACTTGGGGCAGTTGGCGACGGCCTGGTCGAGTTCGACGCGCAGCCCGTCGCCGGCGCGGACCGCCCGGCCGTTCATCCGCATCCGGCGGCGGGTGGCCGGTTCGATGGCGATCATGCCGATCCGGGCCGGGCCGGCACCGCCCGCGCCGGCGCCGGACAGCACGTCGGCCAGCGGATCGCCGGGCCGGGGCAGGGCCCCGACGGCCAGGGTGTCCGGCGCGGGAACGCTCAGGAACCCCGGTTCGCCGGTCAGCTGGGTCGCCCAGATCCGCCCCCGCTCGTCCGCGCCGCCCACCACCAGGAAGGGCTGGCGGCCGAGGAAGTCCGCCGCGATCTCGGGAATGTCGGAACGGATGGCCCGCTCCGCGCTCGCCGCCCGCCGGGCGAGCCCCGCCCGCTCCTGCACGGCGACCTCACCCCGGTGGTATCCGTTCATGCCTCTGCCCGCCTTCCGCCGGATCACAGCTCGTCGTCTAGAAGAACCCGCAGGTGGGAGCACCGGTGGTCGGGGCGTCCGCCGGGTCGGCCCCGGTGGGCGCGTAGACCTCCAGGCGGATGCCGTCGGGGTCGGTGAAGAAGATGCCGCCCGAGGTGCCGCTCTCACCGTGCGGTACGACGCCCTCGTGGGCGAACTCCGCGCCCAGCCCGCGCAGGACGTCCTCGGTGGCCCGGACCTCCTCGACGGAGTCCACCTCGAACGAGAGGTGGTGGAGACCGGGGAGGGCCGTCGCGAACGTGCCCTCGCTCTGCTGCCACAGGGTCACCACGAGCCGGGAGTCGCGCCCCAGGAAGGCCCAGCGGCGGTCGGCGTCCTTGCCTTCCGCCAGCACCTCGAAGTCGAAGACCTCGCGGTAGAAGGCGGTCGAGCGCTCCAGGTCGGTGACGTTGAGCCCGACATGCCCCGTCCGGAGGTTCTTCGCCTTGCCCATGGTCGATCCCGTTCCTTCGGTCAGAGCCACGAGGCGATCCCGCAACCGTTGATATCGATTTTGATGGTTAGGGCGGCGAACGTCAACCGGTAATCTTCACTTGACTGGTTACGATCGAAGGATCAGCCACCCTCGCCCACGGAAGGAGCCCACCCGTGCCACACCCCTCCGGGACCGACCCCCGCCCCCTGACCGGCGAGCCGCTCGCCCTCGACCTGCTCAACACCCGCTGGATCGACGGCGACGGCCGACACGACCTGCTGGACTCCGTGGCCGGCCTGGCTCTCTGGCTGGACAGCCCGCCGGTACGCGAACACCCCCGCCCCACGGAAGCCGCTCCGGCCCCGCCCGCCGACCGC
>MUNB01000014.1 GCA_002154345.1 Streptomyces griseus | reverse complement strand
TCCCAGGTCACCTCGGAGCACTCCGGGTCAAGGAGCCCGGCCGAGCCGAGCAGGGCCGTGAGACCTTCGGGCGTACGGGGGAGGTGAGGCAGGCGGCCTGGGCGGCTCGGCCGATCAGGGTCTGGCCGGGGGCTCCGGGGGACCGCCAGATGGTGATCGCGACCCGGCCGCCGGGGCGGGTGATGCGGCGCAGCTCGGTCAGGGCTTCGCGGGGGCGGCCCACGTGGTTGAGCACGAAGTTGCCGACAGCAGCGTCGAACGTGTCCTCCGCGTAGGGCAGTTCGGGCAGCCGGGCGATGTGCGCCGCCGCGATGCCCGGTACGGCCAGGCGGGTCGCCTCCGCCATGCCCGGTTCGGCGTCGGCCGCGTACACCGTCGCTCCGCGCGTGACCGCCGTCGCGCTCACGGTGCCGCTGCCGCAGCCGACGTCCAAGACGCGGCTGCCGGGCCCGGCCTCGGCGGCGTCGAGGAGGCCCTCCGCCGGGTGGGCGCAGAGCCGGGCGTAGGTGTGGGCGTACGCCTCGGCCTTGCCGGACCAGATGCGCCGCTCGGCGTGGTCGAAGGCGGTCATGGCGGTCACGGTCGTCACGCGTGCTCCCCCTCGGTTCGAGTTCGGCGAAATGCTCGTGTACTCGTCAGCCCGTGCGCACCTTCCGCAGCACGGTCTCCGCCACCTCGGCGGGCGCGACACCCGTCGTGTCGACCACCTGAGCCGCACGGCGGAGCCAGGGCAGGGCCCGCTCGTAGTCGGTCAGGTGGTCCAGACGCCACTGCCGGGCGCCGGCGCTCTCCGGCGCGGTGTCGGTCTCGATGCGTTCGACGAGGGTGTCCCGGTCGGTGTGGAGGAGGAAGTGGTGCACGGGGATGCCGGCCTTCGTCAGGCCGTCGTGGATCTCCTGCCAGTACGGCTCGACCAGGACCGTCTGCGTGACCACCAGCGTTCCGCCCACGTGGTCGAGGACCTGCCGTGCGGTCTCCACCACCAGGCCCCGCCAGGGCGGGAAGTCCTGGAAGTCCTTCTCGGGCATGCCCAGGACGTGACAGAGCATCTCGCCGACCTTTTCCGTGTCGAAGAGCCGGGAGTCCGGGAGGAGCGAGGTCACCTCCTTCGCGGTGGTGGTCTTGCCCGCGCCGAAGGTTCCGTTCAGCCAGATGATCATCGCTCCACCCTAGAGGTGGGCGGGCGGACGCTCCCGATAGGTTCGGGCACACCCGCCGTGAGGACGGCCGGACCTGGTTCTACGCATGAGGGAGCTCGTATGGCATCCATCCACCGCACCACCATGACGCCTACCAAGCTGGAGCTCATCACCGGCTGGCTGCCGAAGCAGAGCTGGTACGCGGGTAACGAGGGAGCGCCGGATCTGGTCAAGGCCGGCGGGTTCCGTCTGGACGATCCGGAGGGTGCGGTCGGGATCGAGTTCATGGTCGTGGCGGACGTGGCCGGACCGGAACCGGTGGCGTATCTGGTGCCGCTGGGTTACCGGGGCGCGGCGCTGGAGGGCGTTCCCGGTGAGGCGTTGATCGGCACCTCCGAGCATGGGGTGCTCGGCACCCGGTGGGTCTACGACGGCGCCCACGACCCGGTGGTGCTGGCGCAGTTGCGTTCCCTTCTGCGCGGTGAGGCGACGCCGCAGCACCAGAGCCTGAGCGACACTCCCGACCCGACCGTCACCGTGCAGGGCGCCGGTCCCGGGCCCGGCCACGAGTCCGACGTCCGGATCAGCCGCGTCCTGCTGGAGACGGAAGCCGAGCAGGGGTCGTCGGTGCGTCTCGTCGCCGGATGGAGCCGGCCGGACGGAACGGGCGCACGCGGAGTGTTCGCGGCGGTCGCACCGCAGTAGGACGTCGCGCGAGCACCAGGACCGGGGGCGGCGGCCTCATCCGACCGGCCCCTTCGGTTCCAGTTCGGTGAAGTCCTCGTGGAGGGCGTCGAGATGGCGGCCGGTCGGCGTGCCCGTCGGGTCCAGCTCCGCCAGTCGCCAGCCGGGCAGCTGTTCCTCGACCTCGGCCGGGAGCGATCCGTCCGCCGGGTCCGCCAGGGCGTTCAGCACCCCGAACGCCGTCTCCCGGGCGATCTCCCGGGCCAGTGCGCCCAGCTCCTCGGGGGTGAGCCCGGCCGCCAGGGCGCGGTCGACGGCGTCGGCGGCCGCGCCGTCCGTGCGGTAGGCGGCCACCCACCGGGGCGCCTCCGTGGCCCAGGCGTCGACGTCCTGCCACACCGTGCGCAGGAAGCGGTAGCGGGCGAGCTGCGGCAGCCCCTCCTCCGTCTCGGACTCGGCCCAGTCCCGGGCGTCGGCGTCCGCGCCCAGGGCGCCGAAGAGGGTGGTCAGCCTGTCGAGTTCGGTCATGGGGAGGGAGGCTAACCGATGAGTTTTCCGGCGGCGCGCGGTCAGTACATGCGTAACAGTGAGACACAAGCAGCCGAGAGAAACCCAGGAGTCCCGATGCGCACCCTGATCAGCACCGCCTTCGTCTCGCTCGACGGCGTCATGGAGGCCCCGGGCGGCGAACCCGGCTACCGGAACTCGGGGTGGACGTTCAAGGACATCGAGTTCCTGCCGGAGGCGTACGAGCTCAAGGGCCGGGAGCAGGAGGAGGCCGCGGCCCTGCTGCTGGGCCGGGCCAGTTACGAGGCGTTCAGCCCGGTGTGGCCGGGCATGGAGGAGTTCACCGGGTACAAGGCGATGCCGAAGTACGTCGTCTCCACCCAGCTGACCGACGGCGACCTGGTCGCCGACTGGGGCGAGACGACGATCCTGCGGTCGCTCGACGAGGTCGCCGCCCTCAAGGAGACCGAGGGCGGCCCGATCATCGTCCACGGCAGCACCGAGCTGAACCGGAACCTCGCGGACGCCGGCCTCATCGACCGGTACCACCTGCTGGTCTTCCCGGTGCTGCTCGGCGCGGGCAAGCGCCTGTTCAGTACGACGGACAAGGACCAGCAGAAGCTGAAGCTGGTCGAGTACGAGGCGTACGCCAACGGGATCCAGAAGAACGTGTTCGACGTGATCCGCTGACGCGTCGGGCCGCGGGAGACAGCCCAACCCTCTGCGAACTGGCTGGGCACACCCACGAGTTCAGCCGTACCTTGGTCCGACCGGGGCTGCTCACGGCGAGCGGAGGGCGGAGGGCGGAGTGCAGAAGATCGGGCCCAGGGTCGGCATGCGGCTGATCCATATGACGCACACCGAGCACCGTGGATCGGACACGTACCACTACTACCGGATCCAGACCGCCTGGGTCGACCGGCCTCCCGAGGGGATCCGGACCGGGCATCTGCGGTGCGCCACCTGCGGCGACCTGGTCGGCTTCCGGCTGCGCAGCCGGGCACGCGCCAGGGCGCGCCAGCGGCTGTGGCTGGCCGTCGGGCTCATCGCGGCGGCCGCACTCGCGGTGCTCATCATGATCACGGCGACGAGGATCAGCAGCGGCTCGGGTGGCGAATCCCGGACTCTCGTGCCCGCCGCTCTCGCGGTGGTCGCACTGATTCTGTCGGTCATCCTCCTCCCCAGCGAGGACGGAGTGACGCTGGCCCGTATACGAGGCAGCGGCCCGCACGGCTTCAAACCGATGAAAATGAGCGTGGCGTGGTCCAAGCCGCCCGCGACCGACCAGCCCGTCCGCGCGGAGATCGTCTTCGACGACCCGGACCCACCCGCCTCCTGAATTCCCCGCTTGCCGGAGCGGGCCGGCACGGATACCGAGGACGCGACGGCCCCCGGCGGAGCCGCCGGGGGCCGTACAAGGCGCTGTGCGCGGAAGGCCGTTACGGCAGGTTGCGCGCCATCACGATGCGCTGGACCTGGTTGGTGCCCTCGTAGATCTGGGTGATCTTGGCGTCGCGCATCATGCGCTCGACCGGGTAGTCCCGCGTGTAGCCGTAGCCGCCGAGCAGCTGGACGGCGTCCGTGGTGACCTCCATCGCGACGTCCGAGGCGAAGCACTTGGCGGCCGCGCCCTGGAAGGTCAGGTCCGCATCGCCGCGCTCCGACTTGGCGGCCGCCGCGTAGGTGAGCTGGCGGGCGGCCTCGATCTTCATCGCCATGTCGGCGAGCATGAACTGGATGCCCTGGAAGTCCGCGATCGGCTTGCCGAACTGCTTGCGCTCCTGGACGTACCCCTTGGCGTAGTCCAGTGCGCCCTGGGCGATGCCGAGGGCCTGGGCCGCGATGGTGATGCGGGTGTGGTCCAGGGTCTTCATCGCCGTGGCGAAGCCGGTGCCCTCCTCGCCGATCATGCGGTCGGCGGGGATCCGGACGTTGTCGAGGTAGACCTCGCGGGTCGGCGAGCCCTTGATGCCGAGCTTCTTCTCCGGGGCGCCGAAGGAGACGCCCTCGTCGGACTTCTCGACGACGAACGCGGAGATGCCCTTGGAGCGCTTGGCCGGGTCGGTGACCGCCATGACCGTGTAGTACTCGGAGACGCCCGCGTTGGTGATCCAGCGCTTCACGCCGTTGAGGACCCAGAAGTCGCCGTCGCGCACGGCCTTCGTCTTCATGCCCGCCGCGTCCGAGCCGGCGTCCGGCTCGGAGAGGGCGTACGAGAACATCGCGTCGCCCTTGGCGAGCGGGCCCAGGTACTTGGCCTTCAGCTCCTCCGAGCCCGAGAGGATCACCGGGAGCGAGCCGAGCTTGTTGACGGCCGGGATCAGGGAGGAGGAGGCGCAGACGCGGGCCACCTCCTCGATCACGATGACCGTGGCGAGCGCGTCGGCGCCGGCGCCGCCGTACTCCTCCGGGACGTGGACGGCGTGCAGGTCCGAGGCGACCAGGGCGTCCAGCGCCTCCTGCGGGAAGCGGCTCTCCTCGTCGACCGCGGCGGCGAAGGGGGCGATCTTCGACTCGGCGAGCGCGCGGATGGTCTCGCGGAGCATGTCGTGCTCCTCGGCCGGACGGTACAGGTCGAAATCGGTCGAACCCGCCAAGACGCTCACTCCCCAGATGCTAACTACCGTTAAGTAACTCAATTTTAGTGCGCCGACCGTCCGACGGCATACGTGCCGCGTACGTGAGCTTGCCGACAGGGGTGGGGCATGGGGGAGGTACCGGGCATATCGAGCGGTGAATTCCGGCCTTCCGGTCCCGGACTATGCTCGGTCCGCACGTCCGTCCGCATCTTCCAGGAGCACTCCATGGCCCTCAGGATCACCGTGATCGGCACCGGCTACCTCGGCGCCACCCATGCCGCGGCCATGGCCGAGCTGGGCTTCGAGGTCCTGGGGCTCGACATCGTGCCGGAGAAGGTCGAGCTGCTGTCCTCCGGGCGCGTGCCGATGTACGAGCCGGGCCTGGAGGAGATGCTTCAGCGGCATGTCGCGGGCATCGAGGGGTCCACCGGGCGGCTGCGCTTCACCACCTCCTGGGAGGAGGTCGGCGCGTTCGGCGATGTGCACTTCGTCTGTGTGAACACTCCGCAGAAGCACGGCGAGTACGCGTGTGACATGAGCTATGTGGACAGCGCCTTCGAGTCGCTGGCCCCGCATCTGACCCGGCCCGTCCTGGTCGTCGGCAAGTCGACCGTCCCGGTGGGCTCCGCCGCCCGGCTCGCGGACCGGCTCGCCGAGCTGGCCCCGGTCGGCGCCGGCGCCGAGCTGGCCTGGAACCCGGAGTTCCTCCGCGAGGGCTTCGCCGTGCAGGACACGCTCCACCCGGACCGGATCGTGGTCGGCGTGCGCAGCGAGACCGCCGAGAAGCTGCTGCGCGAGGTGTACGCCGGGCCGGTGGCCGAGGGCTCGCCGTTCGTGGTCACCGACTTCCCGACCGCCGAGCTGGTGAAGACCTCCGCCAACTCCTTCCTGGCCACCAAGATCTCCTTCATCAACGCGATGGCCGAGGTCTGCGAGGCCGCCGACGGGGACGTCGTGAAGCTCGCGGAGGCCATCGGGCACGACGAGCGCATCGGGAAGAAGTTCCTGCGGGCCGGAATCGGCTTCGGCGGCGGCTGCCTGCCCAAGGACATCCGCGCCTTCATGGCGCGCGCCGGAGAGCTGGGCGCGGACCAGGCGCTCACCTTCCTCCGCGAGGTCGACTCCATCAACATGCGCCGCCGCGGCCACATGGTGGAGCTGGCCCGGGAGGCGGTGGGCGGCGACTCGTTCCTCGGCAAGCGGGTGGCGGTGCTGGGCGCCGCGTTCAAGCCCGACTCCGACGACGTACGCGACTCCCCCGCGCTCAACGTCGCCGGGCAGATCCACCTCCAGGGCGGCCAGGTGACCGTGTTCGACCCGAAGGGGATGGACAACGCCCGGCGGCTGTTCCCGACGCTCGGTTACGCGGACTCCGCGCTGGAGGCGGTGCGCGGCGCGGATGTGGTCCTGCACCTGACGGAGTGGCGCGAGTTCCGCGAGCTGGACCCGGCCGAGCTGGGCGAGGTGGCCGCCCGCCGGATCATCCTGGACGGGCGCAACGCCCTGGACAGCGCGGTGTGGCGCGAGGCCGGGTGGACGTACCGGGCGATGGGCCGCCCGAAGGCCTGAGAGCCGTCCCGTCGGCTTCGGCCCCGTCTCCGGCGGACAGGCTGAGCCCATGAACGACTCGCGCGACCGGATCATCACCCCGCTCACCGGCGACCTCCTGCGCGGTGCGCTCGACCTGGAGCGCACCGCGCGCGGCGGTCTGCTCCCGCACCGGCTGCCCGCCGCGGCACGGGCCCGGTTCGACGGTGACGAGGAGCTGGCCCGGGCGGAGTCCCAGCCCTCCGGTGTGCGGGTGGTGTTCCGCACCCGGGCCACCGTCGTCGAACTGGGCCTCCTGCGCACGGTCGTCGGCTACCGGGGCGTCCCGCCCGCCCCGGACGGCGCGTACGACCTGCACATCGACGGGGAGCCGGCCGGGCGGACCACGGCGAGCGGCGGCGATGTCGTGCTCGTCGACCTGGCGGACGGTTCGCGGGAGACGTTCCCCGGGCGGATCGGCCGCGTCCGGTTCGACGGGCTGCCCGGGCGGGAGAAGGACGTCGAGATCTGGCTGCCGTACACCGAGACCGCCGAGCTGATCGACCTGCGCACCGACGCCCCCGTCACGGCCGTGGCGCCGAGCGGGCGGCGGGTGTGGCTGCACCACGGCAGTTCGATCAGCCACGGTTCGGCGGCCGCCGGCTCGGCCACCGCCTGGCCCGCCCTGGCCGCCGCGGCGGCCGACGTGGAGCTGGTCAATCTGTCGCTGGCCGGCAACGCCCTGCTCGACCCGTTCACCGCGCGCGCCCTGCGGGACACCCCCGCCGATCTGATCAGCGTCAAGATCGGCATCAACCTCGTCAACCGGGACCTGATGCGGCTGCGCGCCTTCGGCCCGGCCGTGCACGGGTTCCTCGACACCATCCGCGAGGGGCGGCCCGCCACCCCGCTGCTCGTCGTGTCGCCCGTGCTCTGCCCGGCCCACGAGGACACTCCGGGGCCCGCGGCACCGGACTTCCGGGACGGGAAGGTGGAGTTCACCGCGCTGGGCGACCCGGCGGAGTCCGCCTCCGGCAAGCTGACCCTGCGCGTCGTCCGCGCGGAGCTGGCCCGGATCGTGGCGGAGCGGGCGGCGTCGGACCCGTACCTCTTCCATCTGGACGGACGCGCGCTGTACGGCGAGGCGGACCACGCCGAGCTGCCGCTGCCGGACCGGCTCCACCCGGACGACGCCGCCCACCGCCGCATGGGCGAGCGCTTCGGGGCGTTCGCCTTCGGTCCGGGCGGACCGTTCGCGGCGGTGGGCGGCAGATCGAGCGACCGGTAGGCGTCAGCCGTCCAGCTCGGCGATCGTCGCGTGGGACGGGCCGCGCACGCTCTGCTCGGCGCGGGCCACGGACTCCGCGTCGCGCAGGACGCGTACGGAGTTCTGCCAGGTCAGCTTGGCCAGGTCGCCCTCGGACCAGTTGCGCCGCAGCAGCTCGGCGATCAGGTTCGGGTAGCCGGAGACGTCCTCCAGGCCGCGCGGGGTGAACGCCGTGCCGTCGTAGTCGCCGCCGATGCCGATGTGGTCGACGCCCGCGACCTCGCGCATGTGGTCGAGGTGGTCCGCGATGGTCGAGACGGTGGCCTCGGGGCGCGGGTGGGCCGCCTCGAAGTCCTCGTGGATGCGCATCGCGACCGGGGTGGTGTCGAGGTGGTGCAGACCGTGCTCGCGCATGTTGCGGTCGGCGGCCAGGGTCCAGGCGACCGCCTCGGGCAGCACGAACTTCGGGACGAAGGTCGCCATCGCGACGCCGCCGTTGGCCGGGAGGGCGGCCAGCACGTCGTCGGGGATGTTGCGCGGGTGGTCGCAGACGGCGCGGGCCGAGGAGTGTGAGAAGATCACCGGCGCGGTGCTGGTGGCGAGCGCGTCACGCATCACGCCGTCGGCGACGTGGCTGAGGTCGACCAGCATGCCGACGCGGTTCATCTCGCGGACGACCTCGTGGCCGAAGGCGGAGAGCCCGCCGAGGCGCGGCAGGTCCGTGGCGCTGTCGGCCCAGTCGATGTTGTCGTTGTGGGTGAGCGTCATGTAGCGGACGCCCAGGTCGTACAGCGCGCGCAGGGTGCCCAGCGAGTTGTTGATGGAGTGGCCGCCCTCGGCGCCCATCAGCGAGGCGATCCGGCCCTCGGCGCGGGCCTTCTCCAGGTCGTCGGCGGTGAGCGCCCGGCGCAGGGAGGTCGGGTAGCGGGCGATCAGCTCGCCGACGACGTCGATCTGCTCCAGGGTGGCGCTGACGGCCGCGTCGCCGGTCAGGTCGGTGCGGACGTACACCGACCAGAACTGGCCGCCGACCCCGCCGGCCCGCAGCCGGTTCAGGTCGGTGTGGAGCAGGCCGCGCTGGTCGGCGGCGATGTCCCGGGCGTCGAGGTCGTAGCCGACCTGTTCGCGCAGGGCCCAGGGCAGGTCGTTGTGGCCGTCGACGACGGGGTGGGCGGCCAGCAGTTCGCGGGCGCGGGCGAGATGGTCCATGAGGGCCGCCCCTTACTTTCCGAAGCCGAAGGAGTCCGAACCCTGGACCTTGGAGCGCAGGCGCTTGCCCTTCTCGGTGGCCTGGTCGTTCAGCTCCTGCAGGAACTCCCGCATCCGCTCCTGCAGCGCGGGGTCGCTCGCGGCGAGGATCCGGGCGGCCAGCAGGCCCGCGTTGCGCGCGCCGCCGACGGAGACGGTGGCGACGGGGACTCCGGCGGGCATCTGGACGATGGAGAGCAGGCTGTCCATGCCGTCCAGGTACTTCAGCGGCACCGGGACGCCGATGACCGGCAGCGGGGTGACGGAGGCCAGCATGCCGGGCAGGTGGGCGGCTCCGCCCGCGCCCGCGACGATCGCCTTCAGGCCGCGGCCCGCCGCTTCCTCGCCGTACGCGATCATCTCGCGCGGCATGCGGTGGGCGGAGACGACGTCGACCTCGTACGGGATCTCGAACTCGTCGAGCGCCTTGGCCGCCGCCTCCATGACGGGCCAGTCGGAGTCCGAGCCCATGACGATGCCGACGAGCGGGGCGGCGGGGGATCCGGTGCCAGGGGAAGTCATTCGGTGATCGTTCCTCGCAGGTAGTCGGCCGCGTGCCGGGCGCGCTCCCGCACGTCCGCCAGATCGTCGCCGTAGGTGTTGACGTGGCCGACCTTGCGGCCGGGCTTCACGTCCTTGCCGTACATGTGGATCTTGAGCTGCGGGTCGCGGGCCATGCAGTGCAGATACGCCTGGTACATGTCCGGGTAGTCGCCGCCCAGGACGTTGCACATGACCGTCCAGGGGGCGCGCGGGCGCGGGTCGCCGAGCGGGAGGTCGAGGACCGCCCGCACGTGGTTGGCGAACTGCGAGGTGATCGCGCCGTCCTGGGTCCAGTGGCCGGAGTTGTGCGGGCGCATCGCCAGCTCGTTGACCAGGATGCCGGGCTTCCCGTCGGGTCCCCGGGTCTCGAACAGCTCCACCGCGAGGTGTCCGACGACGTCCAGCTCGGCGGCGATCCGGAGCGCGAGCTGCTGGGCCTCGCCGGCCAGGGCCTCGTCCAGCTCCGGGGCCGGGGCGATCACGGTGTCGCAGACGCCGTCGACCTGGATGGACTCGACGACCGGGTAGGCGACGGCCTGGCCGTGCGGCGAGCGGACGATGTTGGCCGCCAGCTCCCGTACGAAGTCGACCTTCTCCTCCGCGAGGACCGGAACGCCGGCGCGGAACGGATCGGCGGCGTCCGCCTCGGAGCGGACCACCCACACGCCCTTGCCGTCGTACCCGCCGCGCACGGTCTTGAGGATGACGGGGAAGCCCCCGGCCTCCTCGGCGAACGCGGCGGCGTCCGCCGGGTCGCTCACGATGCGGTTACGGGGGCAGGGGGCGCCGATCTCCTGGAGCTTGGCCCGCATCACCCCCTTGTCCTGGGCGTGCACCAGGGCATCGGGGCCGGGGCGCACGGGGATGCCGTCCGCCTCCAGGGCCCGCAGGTGCTCGGTGGGCACGTGCTCGTGGTCGAAGGTGATCACGTCGCAGCCGCGCGCGAAGGCGCGGAGCGTGTCCAGGTCGCGATAGTCGCCGATGACGACCTCGCTGACCACCTGGGCCGCCGAGTCCTGGGGCGTGTCACTGAGGAGCTTGAATTTCAGGCCGAGGGGGATACCCGCCTCGTGGGTCATGCGGGCGAGCTGACCGCCGCCGACCATGCCGACTACCGGGAACGTCACGTCTCCAGGGTATCCGGCGCGCCGGTGGTTCCCGGACGGCCGTACGGATGGCCGCCCGCCCGCCGCCCTCGCGGACTCACGGGCGTCACACGGGCGGGCTGGTTAGCATGGCGGAGTTGACGTGGTTACGTCGACACGTCAGCCAGACGCCTTCCGACGGACGGGACCAGCGATCACCATGAGCGAACCGGGCGCACTGCGGACCCGGCTTGAGCTGCTGGCCCGGGAGGTCGCCAAGTTCGGCGCGGTCGGCGCTTTCGGCCTGCTGGTCAACATCGCGGTCTTCAACCTGCTGCGGCACACCACGGACCTCCAGGTGGTCCGGGCGAGCGTGCTGGCGACCTTCGTCGCGATCCTCTTCAACTACGTGGGCTTCCGCTACTGGACCTACCGGGACCGCGACAAGACCGGCCGGACCCGTGAGCTGGCGCTGTTCCTGCTGTTCAGTGCGGCGGGCGCGGTGATCGAGACGGGCGTGCTCTATCTGGCGACGTACGGCTTCGGCTGGAACACCCCGGTCCAGAGCAATGTCTTCAAGATCGTCGGTATCGGGATCGCCACCCTGTTCCGCTTCTGGTCCTACCGGACCTGGGTCTTCAAGACCCTGCCCGCCAAGGAGGCCGTGCTGAGCGCGGAACGGTTTCTGGAGCAGCGCAGGCCGGCGGAGGAACGGGTAGCGCCCGATCCCGTACGGAACTGAACCGTCCCGTACGGAAGCGATCCACGGAAGCGGCCTACGGAACCGACCCACGGCGTTACTCGTTGTTCAGCGCACCGGGCGCTCGGGGTCCGCGCGGTCGACCGGGACCCGGCTGAGGAAGAGCGCGAAGACCGCCGGATGCTGCTGGAGCAGTTCCAGCCGCCCGCCGTCCGCCTCCGCGAGATCGCGGGCGACGGCCAGGCCGATGCCGGTGGAGTTGCGGCCGCTGATGGTCCGCTCGAAGATCCGCGCCCCCAGTTCGGCGGGGACGCCGGGGCCCTCGTCGGTGACCTCGATGACCGCCTGATTGCCGGTGACCCGGGTGCGCAGGGCGACGGTGCCGCCGCCGTGCATCAGGGAGTTCTCGATCAGCGCCGCCAGGACCTGGGCGACCGCTCCCGGGGTGCCGACGGCCCGCAGCCCGTGCTTGCCGGAACAGACCAGCGCCCGTCCGGCGCTGCGGTAGGCGGGGCGCCACTCCTCGATCTGCTGCTTGACGATCTCGTCGAGGTCGAAGACGACGGCGGACCCGGTGCGCGGGTCGCGCGAGTTCGTCAGGAGCCGCTCGACGACGTCGGTGAGGCGCTCGACCTGCGTGAGGGCGATGTTCGCCTCCTCCTTCACCGTGTCGGGGTCGTCGGTGACGGAGATCTCCTCGATCCGCATGGAGAGCGCGGTCAGCGGAGTCCGCAGCTGGTGCGAGGCGTCGGCGGCCAGCCGGCGTTCGGCGGTCAGCATCCGGGCGATCCGCTCGGCCGAGGAGTCCAGGACGTCGGCGACCCGGTCCAGCTCGGGCACCCCGTACCGCTTGTGGCGCGGTCGGGGGTCCCCGGAACCGAGGCGTTCGGCGGTCTCGGCGAGGTCGGTGAGCGGGGAGGCCAGCCGGTTGGCCTGGCGTACGGCGAGGAGCACGGCCGAGACGATCGCCAGCAGCGCCACCGCGCCGATGATCAGGAGCGTGCGCCCGACCTCGCGGGTGACGGCGGTGCGGGACTCCTCGACGGTGACCTTCTCGCCCTGCTCGCCGGTCTCGGTGGCGCGCAGGACGCTGCCGGAGGGGCGTTCGCCGACGGCGATGGGCTCGCGGCCGGGGATCTCGATCAGCGCGAACCGGGCCGGGTCGATCTGCTCGGCCAGCACGCCGGAGTTGATCGTCTCCTCGCCCAGCAGCCGGCTCTCGACCACGCTGATCAGCCGCAGCGCCTCGGACTCGACGCTCTCCTGGGCGCTGGCGCTGATGGTGCGGGTCTCCACGATCACCAGCGAGACGCCGAAGACGGCGATGACGACGAGCACCACGGCGAGCGTGGAGTTGATCAGCCGACGGCGCATGTCCGCCGCCTCACGGGGCCGTCGGGGCGGTTCTCAGAACGCATGGGAGCTTCGTACGTCAGCTCTTCTCGAACCGGAAGCCGACGCCCCGGACGGTGGCGATGTAGCGCGGATTGGCGGCGTCGTCGCCGAGCTTCTTGCGCAGCCAGGAGATGTGCATGTCGAGGGTCTTGGTGGAGGACCACCAGGTGGTGTCCCAGACCTCGCGCATCAGCTGGTCGCGGGTGACGACCCGGCCGGCGTCCCGGACCAGGACGCGCAGCAGGTCGAACTCCTTGGCGGTGAGCTGGAGTTCCTCCTCGCCCATCCAGGCCCGGTGCGACTCGACGTCGATCCTGACCCCGTGGGTGGCGGGCTGCGCGACGGGCTCGGACGCACCGCGCCGCAGCAGGGCGCGGACCCGGGCGAGCAGCTCGGCGAGCCGGAACGGCTTGGTGACGTAGTCGTCGGCGCCCGCGTCCAGGCCGACGACCGTGTCGACCTCGTCGGCGCGGGCCGTCAGCACCAGGATCGGGATGGTGTGACCGCCGGCCCGGAGCCTGCGGGCGACTTCGAGACCGTCCATCCCGGGCAGCCCCAGGTCGAGAACGACCAGGTCGATGCCGCCCTGGAGGCCGGCGTCGAGCGCGGTCGGACCGTCCTGGCGGACCTCGACCTCGTAACCCTCCCGACGCAGTGCGCGGGCCAGCGGCTCCGAGATGGATGCGTCGTCCTCGGCGAGCAGTACACGGGTCATGGACTGATGGTAGTCCGGACGGAGGTCCGGAAGTGAGGCCCACGACGCCACCTGCGGGTCAGCGCCACAAAGAGGACGGAGACCTTTGAATATGGGAGTGTGGTTCCGCTAAGACCTGTGATCCATGTCTCAAGTCCTTTCATATCCCGCCGTGTCGTGTCGTATGGTGTCCCGACGCCTGTTGCACTACTCAAGGACCTTTGGGCAGCCATGAGCGCCAAGGGTCCCTTTTGTGTGCGGGGTCGGTTCCCGCCGGCCCGCTTCGAGTGAATGACCTGTGAGCCGGGCCCGGAACGCGAGAACGCGTGACGGGCGTGGATCCCGACGCGGTTCCTCCCCGCTCCGCCGCCGTATCTCCGCCAGGA
The DNA here is from genome assembly GCA_002154345.1 of Streptomyces griseus. Taxonomy (GTDB): domain Bacteria; phylum Actinomycetota; class Actinomycetes; order Streptomycetales; family Streptomycetaceae; genus Streptomyces; species Streptomyces caviscabies. Next base: position 3,394 of record MUNB01000014.1, on the reverse strand, counting down.
GCCCGGCCGCGCGGAGCACGTCCCCCTCAGGCGTGGGGACGGGGCACGCCGCGCCGGTGCCGGCTGCCCCCCCACCGGGCGCGTACCGCTCACGAGGCGGCGCGTCCCGACCAGCAAGGATCGACCATGGCGTCCAGCCTGACGAAGGACTCGCCGAGTTCCGGTGAGAAGACCTTCTTCGGCCACCCCCGCGGTATGGCCACCCTGTTCATGACGGAGATGTGGGAACGCTTCTCCTGGTACGGGATGCGCGCCATCCTCACCCTGTACTTGGTGGCCGCCGTGCTCGACGGCCCCCTCGAGGGCCGGGAGGCGCTCGCCGCCTCCATCTACGGTGTCTACAACGCCGTCGTCTACATGGCCGCGATGCCCGGCGGCTGGGTCGCCGACCGTCTCTGGGGCGCCCGCAAGGCCGTTCTGGTCGGCGGGATCATCATCGCGCTGGGCCACTTCACCCTGGCACTGCCGAGCGACATCGCGTTCTTCGTCGGCCTCGCGCTGATCGCGGCCGGTACGGGTCTGCTGAAGCCGAACATCTCGGCGATGGTGGGCGGCCTCTACGAGGGCCAGACCAGCGCCCGCCGCGACGCCGGTTTCACGCTCTTCTACATGGCGATCAACATCGGTGGCCTCGCCGCCCCGCTGCTCGTCGGCTACCTCGGCGAGAACGTCAACTGGCACCTCGGCTTCGGTGTCGCCGGTGTCGGTATGACCTTCGCGGTGATCCAGTACGCGCTGGGCTCCCGGCACCTCGGCGAGGTCGGCAAGCTGCCCGCCAAGCCCATCTCCCCCGAGGAGCGCCGCAGCACGCTGCGCAAGGTGGGCCTGTGGGCCGGCATCGCGGTCGCCGCGCTGCTGATCGACCTGGCGCTGGGCACGTACGACATCGAGCACATCGTCAACGTCCTGGCCGTGCTGGGCGTCGTCGTGCCGATCGTCTACTTCATCACGATCTTCCGGGACCCGGCGCTGACCAAGGAGGACCGGCCGAAGATCAAGGCGTACGTGTGGTTCTTCATCACCGCCGTGCTCTTCTGGATGATCTACGACCAGTCCGGCTCGCTGCTGACGATCTTCGCGGACAACAAGACGGACCGCTTCATCGGCGGCTGGGAGTTCCCGGCCTCCTGGCTGCAGTCGGTCAACCCGGCCATGGTCATCATCCTGGCTCCGATCTTCGCCACGCTCTGGGTCAAGCTGGCCACGCGCAACCGTGAGCCCAGCACCCCGATGAAGTTCGCGCTGGCGATGCTCCTCATCGGTGGCTCCTTCGGCATCATGGGCCTGGCGGGCGCGGCCGCGGCCAACAGCGACACGGGCAAGGTCACCGTGTTCTGGCTGCTCGCCGTCTACCTGGCGCAGACCATGGGTGAGATGTGCCTCTCCCCGGTCGGCCTGTCGCTGTCCACGAAGCTGGCGCCGAAGATGTTCGTCGGCCAGATCATGGGCCTGTGGTTCCTGGCCACGTCGACGGGCAACGCCCTGAACGGCTGGACCACGAAGCTCAACGCTCCGCTGGGCGACGCCGCGTACTACACGCTGCAGGCGGTCGTGGCGGTCGCGGCGGGCATCGCCTTCATGGTGGCGGGCCGCAAGATCCGCGCCCTGATGGGCAATGTGAAGTAGCTCCTCGGCGAGGAACATGAAGCAGCGGGTCCGCACGAACTTCTCGTGCGGACCCGCTGCCGTTCGTCGTCGGCCTCTCCTGCTTCTTGGTCTCGACCTTGACGCTGCGCGGGAAGCTGCTGAACCCGCACTTCACCGAGGACTTCTCGCCGGGCTTCTTCCAGTCGCCGAACAGCGTCCACGGGATGGTGTGCTCGGCGCCCCGGCCGGTGCTCCGTGCTCCCGTGCTCCGTGCGCCCGGCTCAGCGCGTGCCGCGCAGCCTCCGCCACGGGGTGAACGTGAACACCGCGCCGCCCAGCAGGATCGCCGTCCCGGCGACCAGGCCGAGTGCCCGCAGCGCACCGTCGCCCTCGGCCCCGGTGGCGGCCAGCCCACCGCCGGAGTCCGTGCCGCCGCCGGACGCCGCGGCCCCGCCGGAGTCCGCAGCGCCGCCGCTGCCGCCGGACGCGCCGCCCGGCTGGGCGGAGGTGTCCAGCTCCAGGGAGACCGCCACGTCGTCGGGCGGCGTGCAGGTCGTGGTCGTACCGGCGGCCATCACCGTCAGGACGCCGGGGCTGAGCGTGGACTTTCCGCTCGCACCGGGCTTGTACGTACCCGTGAGGTCGGGAATCTCGATCGGGGCTCCGGTCTTGATGACCTCCTTGTTCAGCGGCCCCTCGACCTTGACCGTGCCTTTGTCCGCCCCGCCGAGCTTGACGTCCATGGACGGTTTGACCTGGTTGGCGGGAATGTCGATCGGGCTGTCCATCACGGACTTGCTGAACTTCACCGTCAGGTCGTACGCCCCGCCGTTCTTCCTGGCGTCGATCCTGACCGGCGAGGTGGCGTTCTTGTCCCCGATCGGCGTCTTGCACGCGTAGGCGACGGACACCTCCTTGCCGGGGAAGTCGGTCTCGCCGCCCCCGCCGCCGGTGCTCCCGCCGGAGTCACCGCCTCCGGAGGTGGTGCCGCCCGCGTCCGTGCCGCCGTCCGCGCCGCCCGTCGTCGTACCGCCGGTGTCCGTACCGCCGGTCGTGGTGCCACCGGTGTCGTCGCCGCCGGTCGTACCACCGCTGTCCGTGCCGCCGCTGTCCGTACCGCCGGATGTCGTGCCTCCGGTGGTGTCGCCGCCGCCCTCGGTGACCTTGATCGTGGCGCCGGGCCGGACTTCTTCCTTCGGCGCGCACTTGGTGTCCGTGGAGATCGGCTTGGACACGTTGATGTTGTACGCACCCGGCGTCAGCGTGATCTCCCCGGCGGCCTCCAGCTTCAGCGTGCCCTTCATGTCGGACAGCACCATGGGGCTGTTCTTGGGTATGGGCGGGTTCTGTCGCGGGCCCTCCAGCTTCAGTTCGCCGCTCGCCGCACCGCCCAGGGTGATGGTGCCGGTCGGCTTGACCGTGTCCGCCGACAGGTCCAGCACGTCCGGGTTCTTGGACGCGGCCTCGACCGTCTTCCAGACGACCTCGATCTCGTCGCCCACCTTCGCCTCGGCCGGGGCGGTCAGCTCCACCTTCGTGGTGCCCTGCACCGCGGGCAGTCCCGAGATCGGCGGCGGAATACATTCCGTCGCGTAACTGACCTCGGCGGCCTGGGCCGGACTCGCGGCCATCAGGATGCCCGCGCCGCCGAGCATCAGCGCGACTCCGGCCGCGCTCATCCTCCGTTGCGTGCTCACGCTTGTCCCTTCGTCGTGGGTCGGGGTGGGTTCTCCAACGGTGCGGAATCCGGGGTGAACCACGGCAGCACGGCCGTGGTCGCGGTGGTGTTCGCGGGGGCGGCGGGGGC
>MUNB01000139.1:15227-15576 GCA_002154345.1 Streptomyces griseus | reverse complement strand
CCCCCACACCCCCGCCCCGTAACCTTGACCCTCGGTGTGTTTCCTTAACGCGCCTACCCCTGAGCACATCCCTCCCGGTAACGGTCGGTGTTCGCGCCGTCCGCCAGGAGAGGCCGCTCATCCTTCCGGATCGTCCCGGGCCCCGGCCCGTGCGAGCGGCTGGCATCAGGGGATCCGTTCCGAGCGAGAGAGAGATCCGCGTGTACGCCATCGTGCGCAGCGGTGGTCGCCAGCACAAGGTAGCTGTCGGCGACATCGTTGAGGTTGACAAGATTTCCACTGCCAAGGTTGGCGACACGGTCGAGCTCTCGACCCTGCTCGTTGTCGACGGTGACGCGGTCACCAGCGA